>NZ_JBEFZI010000001.1:0-334235 GCF_040195695.1 Paenibacillus wuxiensis
TGCACAACCCCATCGTACCGAGGCGCTCGTTTTTGTTCAACCACCCAATTATTCGTATTACAGGAATTCTAACGGAGAACGATAGTTGAATACAGACACGAAGGCAGCCGGACATAATGATCGGATGCCTTTGTTTCACTAACGGACAGTTTACTTCGAAAAGGTATGAAGAAAGGACAATTCTAACATGGAACACGTAACAAATGTAGATAAGCAGGAATCAATAAAATCTTTGCAATCGACAATCAGTAAACTAGAGAATGCCTTGTCCCAGATGACTCAAAATGGTGCAAGTACTACTCTAGTGAAGAAACGACTCAGAGCTATTTACATCGGCTTAGCTTTGCTAGAAAACGTTTGGAATCAAAGCCCCCATCATTATACCCAGGGAGATTTAGCAGAAGCTCGCAATGTTATTACTGGTTTATTTCCATCAATTGAAAACAGTTATGCTAAGTCAAAGACTGGTAGTCCCCAAAGAACACTCCTGGAAAGAAGAATTAAAGCGTTAGAACTAGCTGTTCAAGCGATTGACGAACTTTCCACTAATAACTCGTAATATCAACGAAGCACCTCTAAGTTAACGGGACACGATAGCTTAATAAATAACTAAAACGTGGCTGCCGTCATGGATCGGCAGCCACGTTGCGCTAACCGGCAGGATAATGGTAATGGAATAATGAGGAATTACCTCGAATTTCAAATAGGTGAGAAAAACAGAACATAATACTCGTCTATATAGATGTACCAACTTTATGAGGAAGGAGAAAGTTATGAGCTGCAATCAGACAGATGATGATATCATCACCCTTATTCTTAATGGTAAGCCCGAACGGTTCGCTGATTTGGTCAACAAATACAAACAGAAAGTGTATGGGATCTTAGTCGGGATGGGAGCGACCCACGAGGATGCACAAGATACCGCCCAAGAGGCCTTCATGAAAGCATACCGTAATCTGGGGTCACATGAATCAGGCAAGAGCTTTGCCGCATGGCTATATACCATTGTTGTTCGCACATTCCAGGATAAATTTAAGCGTAAAGCATTGACCCTGATTGAACTGGATACAGATAATTTCATAGAAGTGGATACGCCAGAACATATCTACTTGAAAGCTGAGTCCGAAGCAGACATTCATCGCCTGATGTTGCAATTATCCGATATACAACGGCTGGTCTTATTATTGCGCTATACCGAAGAGCTTACTTATGAAGAAATGTGCGCTGTAACAGGGTTGAACATGCATCAAGTCAAAAATGCATTGTACCGTGGTAAACAATCACTAAAACGCCTCATCGAGCAGAAAGGAGCGTATGCATGTGGCACAGAATTGCATCAATCAAGAACGTATTGAGGAGTTAATGATCCAGAAACAACTGGGTACTGTGATGGAACATATCGAAGGATGTATAGCATGTCGCCTTCGGTTGGAGGCATGTATTGAGGAAGGCCAGATGTTGAAGGACGCACTATTTCATGCACAACCTGACGAGGATTTCACCGCGCAGGTCATGGCTGGTATTCTCTCTACTGACAGCGCTTCTATAGAGGAGCAACAAATTTCAGAAGATGGTGAGAATTACAGGGGGTGGTTCCGTCGGAAGCTGCGTATTCGTTGGCCACTGGTTACTGCCGCAGGATTACTGCTGGTTCTCCTCTCCATGAGTTTCGCGCAGCCGACGATTGCGAATTGGATTAAATCTTTGTTCAGCACGACGGATACTGTCGATGTAAGCCTGCTGCACTCGGAGAGGTTAGGCATTCATCACTTTGCGAATATCAAGGTGAGCGACAAAGGATATACACTTGAGATCAAGGAAGTCGTAGTAGATACGGTCCGTGCACTCATTGCCTACCGTCTAACTGATCCAAGCGGAAAAGTGGTCAACGATATGTTTAATGCGGACATGGTTACATTTACGGATGCGAAAGGGAAATCGCTAGATGCGCATGTGACAGGAAATGACTTTTTACCTGAGCTGAAAGATAGAGGATATGTTAATTCTGGGTATCGCATCGCGAAAATAAGTTTTGTCAAAACTCCGGAAACGGATATCATTCACATGAATGGTAACATTGACTATATTGGCCAAGCTTCGGACAAGCCTGAATTTCATAATCTGCTGCATGGAGATTGGAGCTTTTCCATGGAAATTGATATAAGTTTAGCAAGAAAGCAGTTGCAAGTGATTCCTCTGCGCGACGCTAAATATATATCGCCGGATGGAACGCAGATTGAAGCTATGAAATTAACTTATCATGCCAGTGCATTTCAAATCGAGTTTCAAACCAAGATTTCTCCAACTGCGGTACTGCCATTGAATGACTACCACCAGTTAGGTTTTTACTTGGAGGATCAACATGGGAATAAGCTTGGTAGAGTGAATTATGCGGCCAACGATAAGGATGAGGATTATCGCAGCACTCTAGACAATATGTACTGTCGTAATGACAACAAGGATTCGTCTGATTTAATCACCTGTATATATACGATGTATAACATTAGGGACAACGTGCCTGATCCGGCTCGAATCGTTGTGAAGAATTACAACCTTCCCGTACATTCTTCGGAATCGGTTACGGTCAATATGAAGCAATTATCATCACATCCCGTTATATGGAAGGCACACGGCGATGAACTTACAGTGATGAAAGTAGATGGATTTGAAGATTCGCGGCCTTATGTAAAGCTGGGCAAAGGGACTTCGTTGAAACTAATCGTATCTGGCGTATTTCGTAATAACTGTGAAGATGATCAATGGGTAGCAACGGATGAAACAGGTCAAGTCTATTCACTGTACATTAATCATAGTGGTTCTAGCAATTACAAGAACGTTGAAGACGACCGTATGACACACACATTAGATAATTACTCTTTTGCTCTCGTTGATGGCATGCAGCATATACCGAAGCAGCTCACACTTACACGAAAAGTTACTGATAAATTATTTACCGGCTTGGAGTGGAGTATTCTTTTGCCTGCTCGCACACAAGAGGACTAGCTCACTGCTGTTAAGCCAATAAAAACAGTTTAACTTTTTTTATATGACATTGCATGCTTACTCTAACGGGACACGATAGTTGAATAACACACTTTATTGAGCAGGCGACGATAGTCTGCTCTTTTTGTTAAGCTAATCGGTAGGTTTGTATGAAAAGCCCCTACTTGTATTTATCTATGCGTAATGTTAATCTGAACAATAGAGATGCAAACAAAGGAGCATTAAACCTTATCATGTTGATTACTCTGTAAAGATTAACAGTTTGAAAAGATGCCTGTAATAGTGACTACACTATGTTATTTGGCATGCTTTTCTTTAATCTTACAGGGTATGCAGGGAAAGGTATATCATAAACCCATTCTGCGGATACCTGATGGTATCCGCTTTTATTTTCGCGGGAAACCGCATCTCTATTGATTCTTACCTGCTTATCCTCCTAATAACGAATGGAGGAACTATTTTATGAGATCGAAGTTAGTCTTGATTGAGGGGTTGCCAGGATCCGGGAAAACAACAACTGCTGAACTAGTTCATGAAATTCTTACGGAAATGAACATTAAATCTCAGCTGTTTTTAGAAGGAAATCTAGATCATCCTGCTGATTATGACGGAGTCGCCTTTTTTAAGGAAAATGAATTCGATGAATTATTGAGTACCCACGAAAAGTTCAAAGATTTGTTGAGTAATCGTATGATTAAAGATGGTAACAATTACTTCCTAGAATATCGGAAAGTAAAAAACGAATACGATTCACGTTTTCCAGATGAATTGCTACATGCAGTTTTCAAAAATGATGTGTATGAATTGTCACTTGATCTGAACAGAAAACTGATAACAGAGAAATGGAAGAAGTTTACGGAGAGTGTTTTGAATGGTACAGACACCTTTGTTTTTGATTGTTGTTTTATACAAAACCCTGTAACTATGGGGATGATTAAATATGCTGCAAAGAAGGAAGACGTTATAAGTTATGTCATAGAACTGGCAACAATTGTGGAGCAACTGAATCCATTGTTGATTTACGTAGAACAGAACGATCTTGAACTTTCTTTCAGAAAGGCTGTAAAAGAAAGACCTCAAGAATGGTCAGAGGGATTTATAGAATATTATACAAGCCAAGGGTATGGAAAAAAGCAGAGTTACAAAGGGTTAGAAGGAACTCTGCAGGTTCTTAAGGCAAGAAGGGAACTAGAAGAAGAAATATTTAATGGCTTAAACATAGCTAAGAAAAAAGTGGACAACTCTTCCTATCATATTAACGATTATAAGCAAGTTTTAGTGGGGATTTTATCAGAATATTTTGACTCAACAAACTAACGAGAATCTATTACACTAAACGGGACACGATAGTCCAATATCGGAATAGGTGCCAGCTTAGACTACAGCAGCGTACGGCAAAATCTATTATTGATGTTGTCTTCCTTGTGGTTTTTTTCCCAAAGACCACGAAAGGTAGTCGGGGCGGACAGCACATTAAGAGGGAAGCAACTTTTTAGGGCACAAATTGTTGCGAAGCGGTTATCCGCCCCTGCTATGCTTAATTCGAAGAGAGGAGGGAATGCGATGGAGTGGCTGGCGCGAATGAATCGGGCGATAGAATATGTTGAGGCCAACCTAACTGGGGAGATTAAGCTGAGTGAGGTGGCTCGAATGGCTTGTTGCTCGTCATACCAGTTCCAGCGAATGTTCTCGTTCATTACGGACGTGACATTAGCGGAGTACATTAGACGGAGACGGCTGACGCTTGCCGCGCTCGAATTGCAGCACGATGGGACGGCAAAGGTAATCGATGTTGCGTTGAAGTATGGCTACGAATCGCCTGTCTCATTTGCGCGGGCTTTCCATGCACTGCATGGAATCACGCCAGCCATAGCCCGTCAGGACGGGATTGCGCTCAAAGCTTACCCCCGTCTGTCCTTCCTAATTACGATCAAAGGGGTAGAGGCTATGAATTATCGAATCGAGACGAAGCAAAGCTTTGAGGTGTTTGGTATTGAAGGCATATTCCGAACCGATGGGGGCGGTGAGGCGCCGCAGACACCAGCCATGTTGTGGGAGCAGAGCCATGCAAACGGCGACGTGAAGCAGCTTGAAGCGCGTGCTGGCACTTTGCCATCATTCGTCAGCCAAGAGTTGCATACTGTGCATGCAGTGTGCAGCTACCGGAAGACTGGACCAGAAACGTTCCCATACATGCTGTGTGCCTTTAAAAATGAAGCCAGCGATACGGATGGGTATACATCGGTGACTATTCCCGCGCATACTTGGGCGATCTTCCCGTCGGATCCGCATCCATGGGATCAGTTCGGAGAGACGATTGAGACGCTTTACCGCCGCATTTTTACCGAATGGCTCCCGACGTCCGGCTACGAGCAGGTAGATGGGGGAGAGTTTGAAATGTATGGCACTAAAGACGGCCTCAATTATTTCGAGCTTTGGTTCGCGGTTCACAAAGTATAATTGTGTGCAGGGAGGAAAAAGAAGGGCTCCTACGAGGGGCCTTTCAACTAACGGGACACGTTAACGCAATGGAACAGCGACAGTCTAGGACTTTATATTCTCGTCTAAGCTGTCGCTGTTCCAGCTTCTTAGGTCAGTCTAACAGCGTTGTTCGATTATTTATTGTCCGCCTCTACCAGAGAAAGCAGATATTCTGCCGCATTCGCAGGCACTTTAGAGTAGAACTTCCGGATGGGGGCAAGAGAAGGTACAGGTTCCATTACCATATAGTATCCATCCTTATTTTTGTATAACGTGTTTCGGCTGGTTTCGTAAAGTTCCCCCGTATTTTTGCCAAACACGGTTTTCGTCTTTTCCGACCACGTTACATAGACAAGCAAGTCCTTCGCATCTTCCGGGATGGAACGAAGGTATTTCCAACGCTCAATATGGAGGTTTTTTGTAAATTCGAAGATTTGCTTACTGTCTGTGATCGTATGCAATCGACTGCCATCGGTAATGGAGTGGACTTCTATTTTCTGTTTTTTTTGTGCCATACGATCCTTGACATCGTCCCATTCTATATTTTGCAGATCTTCATCTTCCTCAATCTCTGTAGCGACTTCATCCCAGATAGCGTTTTGTACGGTCTCATTCACGAAATTGGCTGTATCTTCTAATTCCTCAAGACCTTGGACACTTTCTACAATCTGGTTTGTTATTATGCCTGATGAACAACCGCCCAGAAGCAAGGCTGCCGCCAGTCCGCCAATCAGGAGTATATTTTTCTTGTTACGCATCGTTATCCCCCGTTCCTTTTTTGCCAAACGTATAATCAATAACCTACAAACAAAATCGTTCGCACACAAAAGAGTGCTGCAACCATTCAGATTGTAGCACTCGATCCCTAAGAGATTATGAACTTGTAAAAAATCGACGGGGTTTTTGTCAAAATTGGGTTACCTGTCATACAAAGCAATCCGAACAAGAAAAGATTGCGCCGTGCTCTCTACATCCATGGTGCCAAGTTCATCCACGGCTTTTTTCACGTTCTTTAATCCTAATCCATGAAAAACCGGTTCGTTCTTCGTAGACACAGGCAATCCGTTGTCCCATTTCTGAATGGGGCTCGCTGAATTCTCAATGCGGATGAATAGCGTGTGGTTGATGTAGGACAGGTTGATGCGAACCCAACGCTCCCCACTCTGCAATTCCCTGCACGCCTCTCTCGCATTATCCATCAGATTCCCAACGATAATGACGGCTTGTTCAAATGACAGCTTTAAGCTAGAAGGTACATGAATATCTGTCTCGACGGATACGCCCTCGTGGAGCATTTCGGCGATTTTGATGTTCAATATGGAATCCAAGTATTGGTTCCCGGTTGAAATCACGGTTTCAATTTCTTTGAGCTGGCCGGATGCAGCGTTTAAAAAGCCAATGAGTTCGTTGTTGTTGTCCTGCTTTGCCGCCAGCTGCTCGGCAGTTCTGATATAATTCCCCATATCATGATGCAGTGCCCGGACCTGCTGATGGGCGGCCTCTAGTTCCTTGTAATACCTATGCTGTAATTGCACCTGCTGTTCCAGCATGGTGTTCTCCCGTTCTGTATGCATTAGAGTAGAGAATTTATCAAAAACCACAAACAGCGAAAGGTTAATGAACAAAAATATGAGACTAATTGGAATTTCCACGGTCAGCGAGTAGGGATCCTCCCTGTTAGAAATATAATATTCCATAACGCCTAGCGCTGCCGTACTGGCTACGGTAATGGCCATAAGTAAAAGCCAAAGATGAAAAGGGATAGACCACTGTTTCCCTCTGTCCGTTTTTCGGATAAGTTCCAATAACAGATAAAAACCTACGTGACATAGAATAAGTGTTAGCCAAATGCTCTTATCTTCGATTGGTGTAACGATCAAATCGTATAATAGAAGCCAGAAATAGGATACCGTTAAAAGTATCCCAATATATAACACCTTTTTTTGGCGATTCGACGGATAGCATAGTAAAAAGAACATACTGCATAGTACGGTGATGGGTGGAAGCGCCGCAGGGCGGACGGGATTCAGAATCATTCGCAAACCGCATGTTATAGACAGCATTGCAATAGCGGCTGCTGCATACAGCTTGATGTGATTGATCCGAGCCTCTCCAAACACTTTGTTAAAGAGACGCAGTATAAATAGAATCTCGATCATGCTAAGAACGACTTCAAGCCCAAAAATGATCGTATCGGTAGTTGTCTGAAAATAAGTCATGGATTGCCGCTTCTCCGTTCTATGAAGGACAGATGTGCTTGTTTCACCTCGTTCAGATAGCGCTTGCTGATCGGCAATTGCGCTTCGTTTTGCAAATGAATAGCCATTTTGTTAATGGAGCGGATGTACTCCATATTCACTAAGAATGAGGCATGAATCCGGCAAAACAGATTCGTATCCAGCCCAGACAGGATGTCCGCGATTTTTCCGTAAAACTCATAGGTATCTCGATTGGTATGGATAATTACCCTTCTTCCTGCCCCTTCAAAATAAAGAATGTCACTGCAGCGAAGCTGGTATTTGTCATGCCCGATCTGAAAAAAGAATAGCTGCTTCGACACTTTGATGTGTTCCGCAGCGTCCAGCAAGATGGGGGACAACTTTTGAGCAGTTACAGGCTTTCTTAAAAAGCGAAACGGCAAAACTTCAAAAACTTCATATACATATTCTTTATGGTCTGTGATAAAGATAATGATCGCATTTCGATCCTGCTCCCGGATAACCGAAGCAATTTCAATTCCATTTTGGCCAGGCATTTCAATATCAACCAGATAAATATGATAATGTGACCCAGCCTGCAAGCATCTTAGCAAGTCAGCGCCACTATAATACACATCGCTGGAGAATTCCATTCCGGACATGTTTGAAAGTAGATCCTCAATATCATTTGCAACATTTCTATCATTATCACATATTGCTACGTTCATTACAGCCACTCCATTAAAAACCAGATAGCTTGATTCTATATTATTTTTAGGAAGCCTACAATTTTGTTACATAAAGATATTTAATATTTTGTTTACAATCTCCTAGGATATTATTGCCTTCCGATAGGTTAAGCGCTATAATCGGTAGGGTTTGTAGATCTACATATATGCTATAAAGGGGGAATCTTGGTGAAGACTAGCAAATGGGATAAGATCAAACGTAGTCTGGCCAGCGGTCTCGTTGCTGTAGTTGCAATGCTCGGATTTGTCATTCCGGCACAGGCGAATCAAGCGCCGGTCGAAGCTCCGCAAGTAAGTTCTTGGTCAATCAGCGTTCTGAATGAGGGAGAAAAGTACGGAATATTCCCACTGACGTGGTACACAGACGGTACTTTCCAACAGCCGATCACAACAGACAAGTTCCAAGCACTCTTGAAGGCAACTTCTGCGAAGCTGGATGCACTGGAATTAAAGAAAAAGAATACGTTCACAGTACCGGCAACCGAGAAAGTCATTACGAGAGAATCGGTAATCCATGCAGTATACGGGGTATTGGATCAATATGAATTGCCAGAATCGATGAACATTGGCACGGACGAGCCGGTTGCTTTCTTCCAGAAGAAAGGGATCGTTAACGGTACAGGCAAAGGCCTTGATCTAGACAAGCCAAGTACGGTTGAGCAAGCGGTTGTTATGGCAAGCCGTCTTGTAGAGTACACGTATGATGCTGTTGACGGTGGAGCGAAGGGGCTTCTGTGGAAGGCAACGAAAGGGCAAAACACACTTTACATGCTCGGATCGATTCATGTCGGCACTCCTGAAATGTATCCGATGAAGAAGAGTGTGCGGGATGCTTTCAAGCAGGCAGATTCGTTGTGGGTTGAAGTTAATTTGCTAGGCAACAAAGATATGGACTACTTCACACAATCGATGGCGTATGCAGACGGTACAACATTGAAGGATCATGTCTCGAAGGAAACCTATGCGAAGCTGCAACAGGTATTGGAGCAAATGCAGCTGCCGAAGGATGTCTTTGACGGCTTCAAGCCATGGGCCGTATCGAATAGCCTTACGCTTGCTGGCATGACTGGGGCCGCAGAAGAGATGGCGCAAGCTGCTGCGCTTGGCATTGATTCCTACTTCACCAATTCGGCAGTGCTTACTGGCAAGCCAATTCATGAGCTGGAAGGCTTAAAGTTCCAAGCTGATGTCTTCAGTAAGGTTCCAGCTGCGACACAAGAGAAGGAATTGAATGATGCATTGGATCACGTGTTGACACCGACAGGCAAGCCGGATGAGTCCATGGAGCTGTTACAATCTTGGCAGAAGCTGTGGGTGAAGGCGGATCTAGATCAGTTCACGAAATCCTTCATTAGCACGGAAGAGATGACACAAACTGATTCGGCAAAGCGCTTGTTTGGCGAACGCGACAAGAACATGGCGAAGAAGCTGATGGAGCTGTTGGATAAAGAAGGCTCCGCGACGCACTTTGTCGTTGTAGGTGCAGGCCATTACGTGATCCAAGATATGGTCGTTGATCAGTTGAAGGCGAACGGGTATCAAGTAGAATTCGTGAAATAGAATATTGGAAATAGAGAGGCTGATCCTTTTGCTGCTGAATAGTTGCAGGGGGGATCAGCCTTTCTTCTATAATATCACGATCATATGGGGAGCCATTAGATTATTGACTGACAGAAAATTCCGATATATGATTAGAATGAACATTCGATCTAGGCTGCTTTTAACAGCAAAACCAAGCTTGGCTTACTTTATTACCGGCGACTGTAGGAAAAATTTCAAGGTAGCAAAATTGTTTTATTTATAGAATGAATATTCAATCTAACCAATTGGGTTGAATATACTTTTGCTATGTACAAGGGAGTGAAAAGAATGGATGACATCCAAAAGCTTGTCGCAATTGAAGAGATTAGCAATCTTAAGGCTCGCTATGTTCGGTATGCAGATGAGAAAAAGTGGTCAGAACTTGCAAAATTGTTTACTACAGAAGCTACTTTTGAAGCCTATGATGAAAAAGGAAACTTGCTTGTGAGAATGAAGGGTCAACAAGAGATTCAACACGCTATTCATGACAACGTTGGATCGGCACAACCGATTCATCACATCTTCTCGCGTGAGATTGACTTCACATCGGCAACTACAGCGAAAGCGGTGTGGTCAATGGAAGATAACATTATGTTTCCAGAGGGGGCGGAGTTTTCATCGATCCGCGGTTATGGTCATTATCACGATACGTACGTGAAGGTCGATGGCAAATGGTTCATTCAGTCCTTAACAATTACTAGAGTCAAAATGGAATTCATCAAATAAATTTTAAAATGAACGGAGGTTTACGATTATGTCACTTGAACAATATAAAATGAACATTCATGTATCGGATGAACAAATTGCCGATCTTCAAAGACGCTTAAAGGATACTCGTTTTATCAGCAATCCAGGAAATGAAGACCGATACTATGGTATCGATGCTAAATATATGAGTGAATTGGTTGACTATTGGGCTAATGATTTCGACTGGCGCAAAGCAGAAGCGCAGATTAACGTTTTTGATCACTATAAAATCGAGATAGATGGAGTACCTATTCATTTCATGCATAAGCCTGGGAAGGGATCAAATCCAATCCCGCTTATTATTAGTCATGGCTGGCCTTGGACATTCTGGCACTGGAGCAAAGTCATTGGCCCATTGACAGATCCTGCTGCATATGGCGGAGATCCTGCAGATGCATTTGATGTTTACATTCCTTCGCTTCCTGGCTTCGGGTTCTCCACGCCGCTTACGAAGCCAGATTTGAACTTCTGGAAGATTGCAGATCTATTCCATAAACTCATGACGGAAGTATTAGGCCATAAAAAATATGCGGCCAGTGGTTCCGACTATGGCGCGCTGATTACAGGTCAACTTGGTCACAAATATGCGGATTCGCTTTACGGGATTCATTTGGGTCATGCGATTCTGCTCAATCTTTTTCAAGGCGAACGTCCATGGGATCTAACCGACGGATTTAAAGTGCCGGCTGGCACACCGGATGATATTCGTGAAGGAATTCTTCACTTCCAACGCACTTATGTATCTCATGTGGCTGTTCACATGCTTGACTCAGCGACTATCTCCTATGGGCTGAACGACTCTCCGGTCGGACTTCTTGCTTGGATCATGACTCGTTGGTTGAAGTGGGGCGACGATACGGACTACAACATCGAAGCCAAGTACACCAAGGATGAGCTTCTGACTATGGCATCGATTTTCTGGTTCAGCAATAGCATTGAGATGACGATTCGGATGTATACAAATGCGAATCGTTATCCATGGACGCCATCCCATAATCGCACACCAATCGTTGAAGCGCCTATGGGTATCACTTTCCTTGGAGGCGAAAATCCTCCGGGTACGACTACCGAAACCCGCGTTCAAGCGTTCCTCGACAGCCCGGATGCAAAATGGTATAACCCGATTTATTTGAAAGCCCATGAAAGAGGGGGTCACTTCACGGGTTGGGAAAACCCAGGCGCTATTATTGAAGATATTCGTGGAACATTTAAAAAGCTTAGATAAAGTCTAAACGAAATCGATAGTTAAATCGAATCAGCGACGGCATTCTGAGACGTGAACCGCTATTATCGCGCATTCCAGGATCGCAAAAGAACGCCGAATAGTGTATTATGTTTAGATTGATTGTTCGTTTTGAAGATGAGCGAAAAGAGGTTGTAAGCATGTTCGAGCAATACAACAATGTGCAGCAGGCCGTACTTGAGACAACGCTGGATTTGATTATCGACAGGGAACTGCAGGCTACGTCCATGTCGCTGATCGCTAAGGTTTCAGGTGTTTCTACTGGAAACATTTATCACTATTTCAGCAGCAAGGAAGATATCATTAATGAACTGTACAAGGCGATCGTGCGATTTAACGGAGAGTTCGTGACGAAAAACATAAACGAGACTGATTCTATTCAAAAGCAGTTTTGTAAAGCTTGGCGCAGCTTAATCGAGCTGGGTAATAAATATCCAAAGGGGTTTCGTTTTATTGAGCAGTATTCATTCTCTCCTTATATTCACGAGCAGTCAAAGCTGGAGGCTTACAAGGATGGCTGGTGCGGCCCCCTACAGAAGCTGTATCAAAAGGCAGTCGAGGAAGGCATATTCGTTCAATTGGAGCCTCAAATAATGGTTCAGATGCACTATGGATCCATTGTTTATCTCTTAAAGGCTAATCAGCAAAATTTGCTTGAACTCACAGATGATATTGCGGATCAAGTGATTCTCGCTTGCTGGAACGCGGTGAGCTGCCAGGGTCAAACTTCCATATAATAATAAAACAGACCGATTGTCCATCATAGAAGGTGGACATTGGTCTGTTTTTATTTACAGCGGTGTAATTCAGTTCATCATTCGTATTTAGATCTCATTCTCTTGGGTGCTGCACAATGAATGAAGATGCTCATTCAGAATTCGCTCAACACGCTCGGCTTGCAATCGCTGCGGATGAAGGATGAGGTGGAGGGCTAGCCCATCCAGAAGCGCATATAGCTTCTCGACTTCCATATCATAATCGAGTTCCGGCTTGGCAAGATTCTTCTCTAGCAGTTGGTCGATAACAAACTTGGTAACGTGATAAATCCCATCATTCAATTCATGGCTTAAATGCTGCAGTTCGGAATGAGTGAGCGTCTTAGAAGTAAACGACAGCCAAGCCTCCATTTCGGTTCTTCGGTCTTCGTCGATAGGCAGGAACTGCATCAGAAGCTGAAGCAGGCTGGGAAGTATTCGATCATCGAGCACAAGCGTGGATAACCGTTCCTCCACCTGCTCGCGAAAAATATTCATACAAAAGACAAATAGCTCAACTTGTGAAGAAAAATAATGACGCAATGAACCAACGGACAATCCTGCTTCTATCGCGACCGTTCGAACGGTTGCATTATCGAGCCCTTCTCGCTGGATGACGCGAATGGCCGCTTCGGCAACCAGTCTTTTTCGTTTTCCATGATCAACTATTTTTGGCATGTCCCTATTATACACGCTTTACCGTTTTTATACAGCATGCTATACTCCTTTTTAATACAATGTACTAAATAAATAGAGAAGGAAGGGATACGGCATGCCGAGCGAGCTCATAAGCAACACGACCAAAGGGAAGGCACGTTGGAAAAAAGGGTTATTGTTTTCTTTTTTGTTCCTCATCATTCTGATTGGTTCAGGATTTGTGTATGAAATGATTGCTTCGAAGCTCGGAGAGCAAGCCTTCCCTATGCAGGGCAAGCTTATTCAGATTGACTCTAGCAATTACCAGCTTCATCTGCAGCGTACTGGCGAGAGCCGGAAAGGTGTTCCTACCATCATCATGGAAGCAGGAAGCGGGGAGACGAGTTTATCTTGGGGGGACATTCCCGCACAGCTTGCCCCATTTGCCACTGTAGTGACGTATGATCGTGCAGGTTATGCCTGGAGTACGAAGGCACGTACGGAACGAACAGGAGAACATATTGTGAAGGAACTGCATGAAGCACTCGACAAAGAAGGAATTAAGGGGCCTTACATCCTAGTTGGGCATTCCTTAGGCGGCATGTATGCGCGATTATTTGCTCAGACCTATCGGGAAGAAGTGACCGGGTTAGTGTTAATTGACGCTAGAACAGAAGATTACATGCGGGAGACAGCATCAATATATGCGCAGGAAACCAATCAAGAAAGGCCATCCGCTTTCTTACTTGGACTTATGAAGAGCTCAGGCGTGCTGCGCCTGTTCCAAGATTCCTTGCTGGAAGGGCTGGTTGCAAAGGAAAAGCGTTCGCAGTTCATCAATGTGATTGCGAAGCCAAGTTATTTCGATGCCGTTGAGGAGGAAGTGAAGCTGCTTGGGAGCACGGAAGATGCAATTCGTGGACAGAAGCTGGGAGATATACCTGTAAAAGTGATTCCACGAGGGATTCCACACCCTTTCTCAAATGCAGGCATTTCAGAACAAGGGGCGAAGAAGCTTGAGGAAATCTGGCAGGCAGGCCAGCGGAGAATGCTGGACATTTCAACGAACAGCAAGCTGATTGTGGCGACGAAGAGCGGGCATATGGTCATCAATGATGAACCACAGCTGGTGGTGGATGTTACGAAGGATGTTCTGGCATTAACCACCGCCACAAAAAACTAGGGATCACATGCTACATGCAACGGCACCATACGCTACAAAAGATGGGGCAATTATGATTAATCGATCAATTGGTGTTGATATGTAGGGATATATTGCAGAGATATAAAAAGGTCAGGATACAGCGGATTGCTGCGTTCCTGACCTTTATTGGTATGCAGCCAAGCTGCTGGTATCAGATGCTGGGCCTGAGAATTACAGAGCTATCAGATCCCGGGATAATGTGTTCAACCGTTCGATTCCGTTCTCTGTAATGAGCACCATATCCTCGATCATGATTGATCCGATACCGTACCCGTAGTAAGGGGTCTCCAAGCAAATCACCATGCCTGGCTGGAATATCGTGTTCTCGGATGGGCTTAGAAATGGAGCTTCTTCAGCTGCCAAGCTAAGACCTGCACTGTGGCCTAAATGACCGCGATTGTAGGTAGGCAGACCAGATTGTCGGATAATAGACATTGCATCATTGAATGCATGCTTCATCGGCATACCAGGTTCGATGATCTTCAATAGATGATCATGTCCAGTTCGCAGCGCGTTGTAGATGCGCTTTACCGTATCGGATGGTTCGCCGAGCACGAAGGTACGGGCGATGTCCGAACCGTAGCCAGCAACATCAACACCAACATCGAACTTAATAACCTCTCCAGCTTGGCTAGGTCTTGTATCAAAAATATGTGCAGGTGCGAAATGGTCACCCACAGATATCATATGGAAGCGGGAAGGCGAGCCGCTCGCATGAGTCAGCAGCGCGAGCCGAAACGCATCCGCGATCTCAGCTGCAGAGCTGCCGATGTGAATGCCCTTGCTGGCTTCTGTGATGCCGATCTCGGCATATGCGCAGCTCTGGCGGAGCTGTTCAACCTCCCATGGAGTCTTGAGCATACGCAGTTCGGTGAAGATCGCGCTGGCTTCCGTCAGTTCGACATTCGGCAGGGCTTCTTGCAGTGCTTGCGCAGCTGCGTACTTCATGGAGCCTAGCTCTACAGCAATTTTGCCGTTACTTACTCCGTAATCAGCGAGCACGTGTTGGAGCAGGCCGAACATCTCCTGAACTTGATGATTGACGGGGCGTCTGCCTTCATACTTATCACCCCGCAAGCCAAGTGGATCATCGACATCGACCCAGGTCGGGTACGTTCGCAGCTCGCATTGTGGAAGGTCATTCGGAACGCCAGCCGCCTCGAACTCATTCATAATAATGACCGTCTGGCGCGCTGGATCGCGGAACATAACGGCCAATGCGACTTCGCTCATACGCAGCGTATACATGAATGTGCTGGGGTGGCCCGACAAGTAATAGAAATTTTCGCAGCCGCTTGCCACAATCGCTTCTATGTTCTCTCTTTCCATAATGGAACGAGCCCGTTCCGCGACACTGGCCAGATGCGCTGCTTTGTCGAACTTCATGCTGTACACTCCCTTTGCAGAATTCTTATCTTATCGTAACGACCAGATCATTCCGAGCTTCTGTTCGTCTTATGAGATCGCGTCTGGTTCACTGGCGAGCTGACGCAAGAACTTGCGGGCACGCTCCGTCTTCGGTTGATCGAAAAATTGTTCAGGCGTTCCTTCCTCCTGAATAACACCGTCGCTCATGAAGATGACGCGATTCGCAACTTCTCTGGCGAATTTCATCTCATGTGTCACGATGATCATGGTCATGCCTTCTGCTGCCAGCTTCTTCATCACCGCCAGCACTTCGCCTGTCAGTTCGGGATCAAGTGCAGAAGTCGGTTCATCGAAGAGCATAATTTGCGGCTGCATCGCGAGTGCGCGAGCAATGGCGACACGCTGCTGCTGCCCCCCAGACAGGCGGGACGGATACTCGTCCTTTTTGTGGAGGAGGCCTACTTTTTCAAGAAGTGTTCCTCCAATATTTGCGGCATCAGCCTTACTCATCTTCTTCACAATGGTCGGAGCCATCGTGACGTTTTCCAACACGGTCATATGAGGGAATAGGTTGAACGACTGGAATACCATCCCGGTTAATGTGCGAATACGCTGTACGGCTTTCTTCTTGGAAGAGGCGTCCAGCGCAGCATTCCATACCGCATTACCGATCTGAATAGATCCGGAATCAGGAGTCTCTAGGCCATTCAAGCAGCGCAGCAGTGTGCTCTTGCCAGATCCGCTGGGGCCGACGAGTACGACGATTTCACCGGAACGGACTTGCAGATCAATATCTTGGAACACGACCAGTTCGCCGAAGCTTTTTCCTAGTTTTTTTACCTCAATCATGATGATCTCACGTCCTTAGTAGGCTTTCGACAAGCGAGCTTCGATTCGGTTCAGAATCGCGGAGAAGCTCAGGCTCATTACCCAATACATAATGGCAATCGCGATGAAAAATGGCATCGCCACGTAATACTGCGCAATCAACAATTGCGCGGTGCGCAGCAGCTCGGTTACCGTAACGATCGATACGAGCGAGGTCTCCTTCAGCATGCCGATGAACGTATTGCCCATTGGGGGAATCGCTACACGTGCAGCCTGCGGCAGCACAACCCGCCACATCGTCTGCCACGGCGTCAGCCCAAGGGATTGGGCAGCCTCTGTCTGTCCGCTGGATACAGCAAGAATGGCACCGCGGAACGTCTCGGACAAGTAAGCGCTGATGTTGATACTAAGTGAAATAAAGGCCGCGTTGAGCGGCCCAAGTGTGATCCCGAAGTCGGGTAGTCCATAGTAGATAATGAAGATTTGCACCAATACAGGCGTTCCGCGAATGATGGACACATATATTCTTGCGACATTGCGGACGAACTTATTTCCCTTTAAGCGAGCTACGGCGACAACCAATCCGATGAGGAGTCCAAAGAACATGGATACGATCGTAATCAGCAGTGTGTAATAAGCGCCTTTTAATAGAAAGTCTAGGTTTTGAATAACGAGTTCCATCGCTTGCACCTTCCCGGACTGGCTTAAATGTTAGGTTCTACATCAAACCATTTTTTGAAGATTTCTTTGAATGTACCATCTGCTTTCATTTCTTCTAGTGCTTTATTAATGGCAGCTAACAGCTCTGGGTTATCTTTACGAATCGCGATACCTGCTACATCCTCTTTAATTGGCTCTCCAACTGCCTTCACGTCGAAATGATTTTTGTCAATCAACGGCTTGAGTGCAAATACATTGTTAATCGTCGCATCAATACGGCCAACATTCAAATCCTGCAAGGATGTAATGACGTCGTTATATGTGGCAATTTCAAAGTTTCCAACCTTAGGCATAGCTACATCACGCAAATACTTCTCGTCATTGGTTCCAAGTCCGACACCAATCTTCTTGTCTTTGAAGTCTTCGAGCTTCTGAATGGACGTATTGTCTCTCTTGACGATGACATTTACCGCATTTTTCACATACGGAGTGGAGAAGTCCATCTTCTGCTTGCGATCATCGGTAATGGTTACTTGGCTGACCAGTGCATCGTATTTATCTTTTTGCAATCCTTCGATGAGGCCCGAGAATTCACCAGTAATGAACTCAACTTCCACACCAATATGCTTAGCGACTGCCTTGGCGATATCGGCATCGAAGCCATCGACCTCGCGCTTATCATTGATGAAGTTATATGGGGCATAGGTACCCATAAGCCCGACTCTAATTTTTCCGGATTGCTTGATGTGTTCCAGCGCGTTAGTGGAACCTGCATTGGATGTTGACTTGCTTCCGCATCCGACAAGTGCGACTGCAAGAACGGTTAGCAGAGTAGTGGCTTTCAGAAATTTTTTCAATTGGACTGACATAGTTGTTGCCTCCTTTTAAATGTAGGGAATATCCTTGCAACGATGTGCCAGAATACGTTCTCTATTTCGTACTGAACCTGTCTATGAAAGTGGCCAAGAGCGAAGTTATCCGAGCAGCCCTCGAAATTCGAATTTGGCAGTAGCTTCAGCGATTTCCGCTGGTGAGTAATCGGATAGATAATCGACCTCATGCATGGGCCCGAAGAGCCATTTGGATAATACCCCAGTAATTAAGCAGACGAGAATATTGGCGCGCAGCGATAAATCATTGGAGTTCGGCAACATGCCGAGCTCGGTCGCCCGTTGTATATTGTGCTTGAATGCTTCTTCGAAAGCGATCCAAGTCTGTGAGACTGCCTCTCGTACTGCAGGATCAGCGCCTTGCCCCTTCATGAGAAGCAGTGCCATTAAGTTCCGGTTCTGATCAGCGAACGTGAATAGTTCGGTCAGCAGTCGTGCGGATGAGCTCACCATATCATCTATCGTACCGCTATGCTTGCGATAGCCTTGAGCGATGACGTTGGTTAGTTTCTCCTTACCATCGTGAATTAACTCTAAGATGATCTGTTCCTTGCTATGAAAATACCAATAGAACGTTCCTTGTGACACACCAGCGGTCTTCACCACATCCGAAATCTTCGTACAATGGTATCCTTTGCTTGCGAAGAGATAGAGTGCGGCGTTCATGAGCTGCTGACGTCTATCTTGTTCTTGATTTGGTACAGTAGGCAGCTTAGGCAGTTTGCATCGCCCTCTCTTCTTAACTGATTCGTCAGTCAAGTTTAATTCCGATGCGATTACTATACTTTCGAATGGGCTTGGTGTCAAGGATTAAATCAAATTGGAATAGTCGGAAAATGAAAAAATCACGGTGAGAAAGAGAATATCGCAGGAATTGACTTTATTATTTTCCAAGCAGGATAATAGGAAAAGTGGAGTAATCATAGCTTGAGATGTAGGCAGTCATAGCCTTGAATCCCAGTTATAAAGGATCGCAGCTGAACATGGAAAGGAAGCGAATGAGATGAACCCACCGAAGCATATCGTATCCGCAGCAGCAATTATTGTGAATGAAAATAATGAGATCTTGTTAATTAGAGGCCCTCGAAGAGGGTGGGAGATGCCGGGTGGTCAAGTGGAAGAAGGAGAATCACTAGCGCAAGCGGCCATTCGCGAGACGAAGGAAGAAGCGGGAGTCGATATTGAAATTGTTCGCTTCTGTGGCATTTATCAAAATGTATCCGGTGGGATATGCAATACGCTGTTCCTGGCTAAGCAAGTCGGCGGTGAAATGACAACGACGGAAGAAGCATTAGAAGTTGGCTATTTTTCAGTTCAGGATGCTTTGAATATGGTTACGTGGAAGAACTTCCGGGAACGCATTGAAAAATGCTTGGATTCTACCCAGCAGCCTTTTTATGTAGAGTTTTAATTTTGTACCTAGATCGAGGGTGTGTTGGCATATCGGCTAACAAAAATCATGGTTATGAATCGTAACAGGTATGCCTCATATATGCAGTAAAAAAAGAGGCCGAGCATACAGGTGCTCAGCCTTAATCCATTGGTACTATTGATGGTCATACGCAACTAATGTACGGAGCAATCTGCATTTCCGCTAATGCAACCTCACCGTACATTTGTTGGCTTCGCAGCACACATGCATGTTCTCCTGACTGAAAGGGATAGTGACTCAATGAGAGGTGGAAGAGGCTATCCCACTGAGAACATGCTTCGTGCTTCCTTCAGGAATGTGCTGCCTTCAGCTCAAAATGAGCAGCAGCGATGTTGGATAAAAAGTCCATAAAATCATAGGCATCATTCGGATATTCAGTGCAAACGAACTGCATCCCGCACTGCTCTGCCGTTTGCTTGGCTTCCTGGCCAATGTCGTAATAGACCTCGACATTTTCGGTAAGCGAGGTCAGCTCGCAAATGACAACAGCTTCTTCCTTATCGGAAGCTGCTCCTAGAATAACCTCATTAATATCGGGCCCAAGCCAGCGTTGGGGGGCGGGCATGCCGCTGCGATAAGAAATATCCCATTTCCCGATATTGGCCTGCTCCGCGATCAATCCGGCAACATGCTTGTAGGACGCAATAAAGTCACCATGCGCGGAGGGAAGACCAGGCTTGCTGTGCACCGTAAAGATGACCCGTGTCGTCGGCAGCATCGAGGAAGGCATCCAGACGTAAGCATCGCGCAATCTGCGCGCCATTAGCTGAATGAAGTCAGGGTGCGCTTGCCATTCAGAAATGACTGTCAATTTCATATCGCTGTTGGCTGCAGCGATTGCCTTCTTGGCATCTTGAACATAGCTTCCTGTTCCTGAGGCTGTGAAGAAGGGTGTTGCATGCAGCACGGCAAGCTCCGTGATGCCGTCTCTGATCGCTTGCTGGATGGCATCGGCTACAAAAGGATGCGAATGCTTGCAGCCGATATAGACAGGAATTACTTCACCGAACTTGGCCTCTACTAGCTGTGTAATTGCCTCGGACTGACGCTTCGTTACCGTATACAGTGGATCACATGTGCCCGTATCGCTGTACCGAATAACGCCTTGCACGATGGCTTCCGAAGGAGAGCCGTGTCCGCGCAAAATATGATGGTACATGGCAGGCACATCATCAATGCTGGCACAAGCGCTGTAGGAAGCAAGAAGGATGGCCCGGCGCGGCGTGTCCATCGATATTTCTAGCGGAAGCCGCTTGGGCTGCGTATGCCCGTTTGCTAGGAATTCGCTCATTAATTCGCTGCGTCTCCTTTCCATAAATCAGGGTGAAGCCATACCGACATTTCCAGCATTCCATCTACCGTATAACGGTTCGGCGCAAGCAGTTCCTTCGCCTTCATCGTCGTAATGCGGTTATTTTTGACCGCGTCCAGTGTGTTCCACGCCGCTTGAGATTTCAGATCCTTCAGCCATTCCTCTCCCGAACCATCCCAATCTCCAAGCACGATATAGTCCGGATTCATGTTAATGACATCCTCAATTGATGCTTTTGTCGATTTCTTAATCCCGAGTGATTCGGCAGCGGGCTTAGCTCCAGCGAGACGGATCATATCATAAGAAATGTTCCCTGGTCCCATGATGTAAGGGCCAGTATTCGGGCCAACAGGCGACAGTACGAGAACGGACGGCTTGCTTGCAAGTGATGCAGTTCGCTTAGCAGCATCGTCCAGCTTGCCCTGAATTTCCTTGGCAACTTCCTCTGCTTTATCGACAGCTCCAACAGCCTCGCCAATTGTGCGGAAGTTCGCAATCAATTGCTCGAATGTTCCCCATTGCTCGAACGTGACAACCTTGACGCCTGCTTGGCTGAGCAATTGCTCGGCATCGTTTTCGCTATTATGGATTTTCGTGATGAGGACAACGTCTGGATGAAATGCCAAAATTCCTTCGGGATCCAATCCAGTCGCACCGCCGACTTGACCGGACACCTGCTTGCCCTTCTCCTCGTTGACAGCCAAATAAGTATTTTTCATGCTCTTCGGTACGGCAACGACTTGCTCCGGAGGAATGATTTCAAGTACGGCATCTGCAGTGTCGAGAGATACCGCAGCAACCTTCGGTGCAGCCTCTATCTTCCCATTGTCAGAGGATGCAGCGGCCTTAGAACTGGTCGTGGTTGAAATGGTGCTGGACAATTTCTCGCTATCGGATTGTGAATTGCTGGTGCAGGCTGTCAACCCGACAGCGGCAACAAGCACGATCAAGCTCATACAGAGCATGCGAAAAGTAGATTTTCGCCGAGTTTGTACGTTTCTCATTGTGTCATTCCTCCAAGATGTTCTTTTTCGTAATGGGTATACCATTTCTGCTCTTCTGCTTCATGTTCAAATGCAATGACTGACAGGCCTTCCGTTCCTGGTTCTTGGCGAATGACGGCATGAACGCCATACACATCATAAAGTGCATCTGCTGAGAGCACCTCTTCCGGTTCGCCGAGTGCTTCGATGCGCCCGTCATGCAGAAGCAGAAGACGATCGCAGTAACGAGAAGCTAGCGACAGGTCATGCAGTGAAGCGACCACAGCATATCCTTCGTCAGCGAGCTGGCGAAGCAGCGCAAGCGTGCGAAGCTGGTGACGAATGTCGAGTGCGGAGATAGGCTCATCCAGCAGCAGAATTTGCGGCTCCTGTGCAAGCGCCTTGGCGATGAATGCAAGCTGGCGTTGTCCGCCTGAACAGGCATGAATGTAGCGCTCGCGCAGGTGATTAACGCCGCATTGCTCCATCGCCCGTTCGACCTGCTGTGCATCTGAACTTGTTAATCCGCTGAACAAGCGGCTATAAGGGTGGCGTCCCATCGCGACGATTTGCTCAATCGTGAAGTCTGCATCAAGCGAGCAATCCTGCGGTACATAGCCGATCATTTGCGCTCGTTCCTTCGTGGAGTATGCCTTGAAGGGCTTTCCTTCAAGTGTCAGTGAGCCTTGAGCGGGCTTCAGTAGTCCACAAAGCATGCGAAGCAATGTAGATTTTCCGCTGCCGTTCGGTCCAATAATGCCTAGGAAGGAGCCTGACTGCAGCTTCATGGACAGATTGTCGATGATTGTTCGTCCATTAATCGAATAGGTCAATTGCTTGGCTTCAAGCAGTCTAGGCATGCCCAAAGATGTCTTGCGCCTTGTCTTCATGTCGAACCCTCCTTCCGTTTGCGCAGCAGCATCATCATGAACAGTGGTGCTCCGATGCAAGCGCAGACGACGCCGACCTGCAATGTGATCGGCTGCAGCACCATGCGCGAGGCTAAATCGGCCAGAACGAGGAACGATGCCCCGAATAGTGCGCTGAACGGCAGCAGCAGGCGATGATCCGAGCCGACAATTAGGCGAACGAGATGCGGAATAACCAAGCCGACAAAACCGATAATTCCGCTTACCGACACGGCTGTACCGGTCAAGAACGAAGCGAGCAGTAAAATCGTATAGCGGGTGATTTGCACAGGGACACCGGAAGATTGTGCATGCTCGTCACCGAGCAGCAGCAAATTCAATGAACGGCTGAATAACGCTAACAGAACGCCTCCGATAAGAATCGGCAGAGCGATAATATGTACATGCTCCCATGTTCGCGCCTCGAGTCCACCCTGCAGCCAGAACACGATACTGCGCAGCTGCTGTTCATGCGGCGCGCTGGCGATGATCACATTAATGACCGCCGACAGAAGCGCGTTCATGCCAATTCCGAGCAATAGTAGAGTGGTCACATTCGGTTTCCCACTAGCCCGCCATATGGCCAGGATGAGTACAACGGATATAAGTGCACCTGCGAAGGCAGACAAGGGAAGCGCGAATGCCGAATGACGAACAAGCCCTAATGCGATGCACAAGACAGCTCCAGCGGCTGCGCCTGACGACACTCCCAAATACCCGGGCTCGACGAGCGGATTGCGGAACACTCCTTGCATCGCTGCGCCCGCGATGGACAAGCCGGCTCCGACTAATGCACTTACGATGACACGAGGCAGACGGATATCCAGAATGATGGTAAGATTCCGCTCTGCAATCTGAATGTGCTCCAGCCAGCCTGTTGCATGAAGCATGGCTGCAAACGTCTCTTTCAACGGTATAGACACAGGTCCGACCGCACTGCCGATGAGTATGGATAACAGTAGAACTGCCAAGCCTGTGGCCGCTAGAACTGAAATCCGGAGGAGTTGGGAGGCCTGCCGGGGACGAAATCGGGAATCTCGCCCTTTGTATTTCAGTTCATTCGTGGTGTTCATGGATGACCCCCTTTCCTTATTGCAAAAATGTTGTCTAGATATAAATAAGTTGCATTAAGTAAACTTTTATTAATATAGCGTAGACTGTGATCGTCGTCAATCCGGAATGTGGGCCTATTTATCGAATGGGAGCGTTTCATCAAAAAATTGTTCCTCAGGTCTATCATGAATGGAGGACTTGCGGTGCTCTGTTTTAGAAGACCTGCTTTTTCATGGTTGAATATGGTACATTGAATGAATATAGGAAGATGCAACATCAAGCAATATAGTCAGGAGGATGTAAGATGAACGTTGAGATCTGTGAACCCCATACACCGAGCCTATTTGTAATTACGGGCATTATGGCGTCAGGCAAGTCCACCATCGCGCAATTGTTGGCGGAACGCTTTGCAAAAGGTGTTCATGTGCGTGGTGACATATTCCGTCGCATGATCGTCAATGGCCGCGAGGAAATGTCACCTGATGCTCCAGAGGAAGCAATGAAGCAGTTGAACCTTCGTTATCGCCTGGCTGCAGGAACTGCGGATGCATATGTGGAAGCCGGATTTACGACAGTGATCCAAGATGTCGTCATCGGTGATGTCCTGCAGACGTTCATTCAGAATTTTCAGACTCGTCCTCTCTACCTCGTTGTACTCTGCCCACGGCCTGATATTGTAGCGGAACGTGAAGCGTCGCGAGGCAAGCAAGGGTATGGGCTTTGGACTGTTCAGGATTTAGACGATGGCCTTCGTCAGGGCACGCCTCGAATCGGCATGTGGCTGGACAGCTCAGACATGACCCCGGAAGAAACCGTCGATGAAATCATGCGCAGAGCGTGGACAGAAGCGAAAATCGATACAGACTATAGATAACAGGAGGATCCATGAATGGTTGCCCACAAAGTTGCAAAAGAATACGTCGATACCTTTACTAGCGAAATGGAGTACACCGGTATCAGGTCACGGGATGAAGTGCATGCCAAGGGGATATGGCATCAAACGTTTCATTGCTGGTTATGGAAGGTCGAGAACGGAGAACCAATCTTGCTGTTCCAACGCCGGCATCCTCAGAAGCTAGATTATGCGGGTCTTCTGGACATTACGGCTGCTGGTCATCTAGAAGCAGGGGAATCGCCAATGGACGGCATTCGGGAGTTAAGAGAGGAGCTAGGACTCGAGATTGAGTTCGCCCAGCTTACGTACAGTGGTGTTATACCAAGCAGTATTGAACAGGAACATTTAATAGATAATGAATTTTGTCATGTGTTCCTTCATGAATATAAAGGAGATATTACCGATTTTCGATTGCAGGAAGATGAAGTGGTATCCATAGTCATGCTGGAAGCAGAACAATTCCGCAAGCTGATTGCAGGTGAGGCACAGCAAATTACTGGCGAGGAATTCGTGCCATCGAGTGGAGAGAGCGGGATCAAGGTAGACTTAACGATACAGGACTTTGTCCCTTCCAGAGCAGGTTATTATGAGTATGTACTCGAACAAATTGCAAGCCTAGCCAATCAAGAAGTTAATGAGCAGAATTAGACGAAAATAGCTCGAAATCTCCATTTTCCATCAGGAAATATTCCATGGATTTCACATGCACTCTTTTTGTAATATAGGGAGAATGGGAACTTTTTCAAGGGTAGGAACGAAGATTATTCTATGGAATGCATCATGCGATGAAGGGAGATAGAGATATGTTTATCGAGACGAAAACCATCCAAGTGAAGGAAGGGACTTCACAGCTCGTGGTCGACAGGTTCAGCGGAGAGGGAGTCATTGAGAAATCCGAGGGCTTTATTGACTTGAGCATTTGCGTCAAGAAGGTAAGCAGAGGAGATGAAGAAGTCGTCATTCTCATTCGCTGGGAATCTGAAGAAGCGTGGAAGAAATGGGAGACAAGCGAGGCACATATTGAAGGCCACAGACAGAGCCGCGGCAAGCCGAAGCCAGAGCATATTCTGGGATCGCAACACGCTGTGTACGAAGTTAAGGGCATCAAGACTTTTGTAAAAGCATAGATTCTGAGGGTAGCATAATAGTTATCAAGACCTAACTTATAAAAATCCATAAAAAATAAAGGAGAAAACATATTAGACATATATGATATGTTTTCTTCTTTTTATACCATCAAAGCACCCTTTTCTAGAATAATCATATAACTCATATTAGCTGATATTTGTTGAATACATTCCTTACAAAAGGTTGAGGTCTCCTTTTAAGATTGAGTACATATATAAATCATCAAATTTTCCACAAGTATATTCATAATGTCTTAGCAACCCCTCTCTTATAAACCCTTGCTTCTCAACCAATTTTTGCGACGGGAGATTTGCTGGTTCTATTAAAGCCTCAATTCTTTCCAACTGATAGTGATGGTACCCAAATTTAATAACTGCTTCTAATGCTTCACTAGCTATTCCTTTCCCCCAGTAATCTTTGCTTAACTCAAATCCAACTTCAGCTCGATGATGTTTGGTAACCCGATTAAGAAAGCCACAACTTCCTATAATTTTTCCAAAATCTTTTAATGTAATTCCCCATCTAATGCCAGTGCCTTCTTCGATAATAGAGTTATACCAATTAATTTCATCACAAACATCTGGAACGGTTTGGAAAGGTGCTAACCCCATATGTTTCACAACATCTTTATCAGATAAATAGGTAAACATATCATTAGCATCCTCTGTTGATACTTCTCTTAAAATTAACCTTTCTGTTTCAATTATCGGAAGTTCTTGTTTCATTCATTTTCCTACTCTCCATTAAAATTAAATTATTTTAAATACTCTTTTTATAAAACGGCACCCTTTCACTTAATAACAATTATTTCAAAATTCCATGATTTAAGCAATCGAAAGGATAATTGTCCTAAGTTTAAAAAAAGTAACTTTTGTACTTTCGTAAGGGCTTCTTAACCAAGCAACAAATTTCACGGTTTTTTTATTTTGATTTCCTTTATCTATCCACTCTTATACGTAATTGAGTAAAATATTTCCTCTAACCCTCGTCAGAATGTTCCGAAAATCAAGATAATTTGGTATAATTACCCTATAAATTCAGGACTTGTGTCCGATATCAAATATTAGGGTGATGATCCTATTCGGTGCGAACCGTATCACTATTATCGGAGTGAAGGAGGCTGCATAAAAGAGATACGAGTATTTACATGAGGAACACAAGAAATGGAATTTGAAATTATGAATTAGGAGGATAACATGAAAAAGTCATTGTTAATAGGAGCGGCAGCCCTATTGCTTATATCCGCGCAAGCTTCCATACATCCCATCACAGTGAATGCATCTCCACAAGTAGACAAACCCAATATCACCTCAAGCGGTAATGATAATAGTTCAAATCGTGCAACAACGCCGAAGGTTTTGGACATTTCCGGACACTGGGCAGAACACAGTATTATGCAAGCGATCAATAAGGGGTATGTGGAAGGTTATCCTGATGGCAATTTTCTTCCTAATAAGAATGTATCTCGCGCGGAATTCGTAAAGATGACCATCTCTGCTCTGGGAATTGAAGTACGTGAATCGAATGGGAAATGGTATGAGTCCTATGTACATGCGGCTGAAGCAGCCGGGATATATAAGGCTGGTGACTTGGAAGATACGAATTGGATCCAAACGTTGACGCGTGAAGAAATGTCGAAGATGGCAGTGAGAGCATTGGGCATAGATCAAGTAGAGGATAAGCAGTGGATGTACCTCGCAACGAAAAATGGCATTATGTCCGGTACGGCGCCGGGAGAATTAACACTTAAGGGGAGCACAACGCGAGCACAAGCGATTACCGTTATTGAACGATTGCTGTCCGCAAAGAAAGGCGACAAATTAGCCGTCGATAAATATGCTGTTGCTGCAGCCGAGATGTACTGGCACAAAACGAATATTTTCACGGTCGCTGAAGAGATTTTTAATTCTTCGGAGAATGAAAAGTATAAGTACGCGAAACTAGGAATTAACTCTTGGAGTGTCGATAAATTAACTGTCTCTGCACCCAATAAGTCTGTTGTGGGACAAGTAAATAGTCTAACGGCAATTGACTGGAACGATCCCAAGGATCCTAATCGAAAATTGCTTCCAAGTAAGAATAAGTTAGTATGGGAAGTCGGAGGAAAACAAACTCTTTTTTCAGATGATATGAAAGTGTACGTTGTACTCTTAGATTCAAAACTGATTGTAAATGAGAAACCAAAATCATATCCAGTTAATCGATTGTCTCTTGCGATTCAAGGTTTTACCGGGTCACGAAATGGAATAAATAGAGCAACAGCTATCAAGTCACTTGATTCAAAAAAAGTGATATATGGACTTGTAATTCCAAAAGAGAACTTTCATACAAAAGGGGAAATAAGTATATTGGTTGAAACAATGCCACTCAACGCTCCTTTATACAGCAATACTCTTTCTACATCAGTTCTCACTAAATAGAGGAGTGTTACTTTGAAACTAAAAAAAATAATAACTGCTATACTGATTTCACTTCTTCTGGAAATTAATTTTGCATTTATTATCGATTCGATTGCTATTGCTGCAGCAGGAGAGGTGGCAGAAGAGATCGATTATAGTTTTAATAGTGGCGTTGAAGATTATGAAGTGAGCGGTTATTTATATTCTGCTAAATCATCACTTGAAACAACGCCAATCATAGTTCCATCTAAACCGGGGAAAATTATCAAAAAGCTCGAATGGGTAGACAAAGAATCAAAACGAGTTATAAGGTCAGTAAATGGTTTTATTTCAGGAAGAATGAAGTATGAGGGGATAGATGGATTAAAAGACACACTACAAGGAGCAAAGTTAAAAGTAACCTCAAACGAAAACTCTAACTTCGGAGGAGTCTATTATTGGGATCGATGGTCTATATATGATCCAGCAAACTGGGACGGAAAGCATTGGAGAGCGGGTGCAGGACGAGTAAGTGTAGCCGACAGTAGAGGATGCGATGCTAGTGTTCCTAAAGAAAATATACAAGGTCATCTTTTACCGAGATACCCTGGATGTACCGATCCATACTTAGAAGCAGATATTCCTCGATCCAAGCCCTTCATGATCAATGAACCTACTGATCCACTGAACCAAACTTGGATAAAAACAGGTGCGATATCCAAAGAATTGAAAGATGTTACGGCTTCAAATGTTGTTGTGGATGATAGTACATCAATAATGGATGTACATGGGATAGGGGGGACATCTGATCCTAGTACAGTGGGTGGAGAAGTGGCTAGATTAACGGATCTTGATTCTATCACAATCTATTTTAAACAAACCTTCAATAACGATACCTACAATAAATACTGGGCAAATCCAGGGGCCAAGCAGGTCTGGTATTTCTCTAAATTCTTTGTTGACTTCAACTCAGTTACATACCGATACAAAGACAAATTACTTATCGCCACATATGCCGATGGAACATCGGGACTAGAGATTACGGGGAACAAATGTGTTGCACCTGGTGGGACTACACAATTGGTTGCCAAATTAACGAAAGTTGATGGCACCACGTGGGAGCTGAAAAACCATGCTAAACTAACGTGGACAAGCTCTAATGCTAGTGTGATGACCATCAACAATTCAGGTCTGGTTACAGCTGTGGCATCTACCGGAACGTCAATCATAACTGCTCATTTTGCTGACTCCACTCAGGCGTTGGATGAAAAGGCAGCCTTCTCTATGACCGTGGGAACGGGGAACTCCTGTACCGACGATAACAACGGAGGGAACCCTGGTGGAGGGACGGGGCAGTGCAAGTACACGATTGCGGCTCCTTCATCGGGAAGCACAGTAACCGGAAATAAGATGAATCCAGATGTAACAGGAATGATCAAAGCCGACAACCGTGGCAACGAGAAATTCGATGTACTCAGAGGGATTCCAACCTCCGAGAATTTGTATGCTAATGTGTTTGCGAATCAGTATCTATTCCAGAATACGTTTGCTAAAATGTCTGGCAAAGTGAACTATCAGTGCCAGATAGAGGTTACCTATGCTCTGGAGTGGAAGCAGAAGCAACCAGATGTGTGCACGACGAATAAACAAGGGCAGCGTGTGTGTACGCCACAACCGGATTTGACGATGAGAGATACAGAATCCAAGACCTACAGCTTTTCCTTCCAACGTGACTATTCGTATTGGCAGATCAACAACATCGAAGTGTACGGAATTCAACGAGCAAACATGAACAATTACGCACTGCCTAATGGAACAGTAACGCTGCAGCCATCAGGGTACTCAGCCCCTTCTCTTTCAACGGATCACAATTCGGATGCATCGGCTCACGTCAAGCCGAAGGATAGTGGTACAATTTCATTTACACCAGCAACAGTACCAGGAATGTATACAAGGCCGAGTGTGCCAAATGATGAACCACAACTCAAAAGCAGGGCTGAATCACAAACGGGAGAGCCAGAAGTACGAAATGATCTTGTGACCTTCAACGGCACACCGATTATGAGCAATAGCTGGACAACGAAACATGGAACGACACCTGTAAGTATCCCTTCACCTACGATCATTGGTCAAAATGTTCTCTATCGAAGCGGTATGCTTATTAGCAGCAAGCTCGTCAATGCGGCCAACACCCCAAGCTCAGGCACGATCTACTACAATCTTGTTCCCGGCAACATAAATGGCGGCAGTGACAAGCAATTCTCAATCAACGGTATCAATACCGTTACCGTACATACACCTGTTGTGAATTACTCCTCGATTACGGACGATCGTGAACATAACCAAAAGACAACACCGAATTACAATCGTGCCGCCTTGATACTGGATCGGCCATTTACCGTCCGAATGCCTACGAGCGGGCAGCATGTGAACTATCCGGGATACGGAGATCGTGATTATGCGAAATATTTCCGAATGAAGCAGGTATGGTTCCCATTCGATGTCTATACTGCAGATCGCAGCAGATTCATCCCGAAGCGCACGTGGACAGACATACCGGTTAATCAATTAGATACGACATTCTTCCTGCCTGTCTGGGTCGATGAGGGGGATTATTCGGTCTTATACCGCACGATTGCGGAAAATACGCCGGATTCCTTCACGCATCAGCCAACAGCCAATACGAATTGGGAGAACCATGTAGCGACCCATGAAATCGCGGTCGAGGTCATTGGCAGGGTGTACGATTTCCACGTGACGGACATTATGGACTTCAATTGGGAGACGGTATTCCGCAAGCAGAAGGGAAGCAGTGAACCTACTGGAAACTCCTATTGGGTGGGGCGCCAAGGGATTGACGGAGAAGCGCGCGGCAATGCCTTTCCTTATGAGCTTCCTGTCCGCAAAGGAAGCCATCCAGATTCCTCGTATAAAAATGTAGCGGTGAAGACAGGATATGCGTTCAAGTTCGACCTGAAGACAAAGGGGAATATGTTCGGCTCAGGAGATGGCATCCATCTTAAGCCTACCTTCTACTTCACGGACAGCAAGGGGCAAAAGCGTCAGGAAGTAGACGTCTATTACCATACTGATGAACGGAAATTTATTCGGATTGGCTCAGCAGAGGACAAGGTAAGGCGGAGTATGGAGCTTAATGCGCGACTTCGTAATGTTCCAGAGCAGCGCATCTTAGATGCAGCGGGTGCCTTCTATGAGCTGTTCGCCAGCAGCATATCGACAAGCCGTCAAGCTTACATCGGGGAATGGGCAAGGGCAGCGAAGAAACCGACGACAATTGGCAGCTACAGTGATCTCTTCCTGCCGTACCATGTCCGGACATTTATGGGGCCGACAAGTGTGCCAACTGGAGTCTCGGAAGCACGTGCATCTTCGTCGATTCAACAGTGGTATGGAGAATACAATCTGCCCGCGAAGCTGTATATCGTGCCGAAGGGCTTTGATTTATCGAAACAGTTCAGCTTTAACGACAAGGCGCCATTCTTCCTGCGCGATGGGTTCCTCATCGTGAACGTTGATATAGAGACGGTACGGGACGGGCAGAAGGGGAAGCCGCATTTGCAATACATTCAAGCACCGCTCACAAATCAATGGAAGCGGGAGGGTTCCCGCCCGCAATTCACAGATCCGTATGGCGTTACGTTCCAACTAAAGGATGGGGATGTCATGTTCTACCGAGCGGATCAATCATCGGTTGATGATTTTGGAGTAACAGGAACGCATTAATTCGGCGATGTATCTTGGGTGCACAGCGAGAGGCAACAGCATCGCTAATCATAGTTGAACGACAAATAGTTGAAAGACAAAGACCCGTAAGACGGACGCTCTGCAAAATAGTGAGCTCCTCTTGCGGGTTATTTTCTTTACGGGGTCCGAAGATTGTCTTCTAGGCTATTTAATCTGCAGGAAATTGATAGATTGTATAGTAGAACGGCTGTGGTATATTTTAGTTTGCCCATACCTTGTATAATTTTACCTAACTGAAATGTCGATATTAGGAGGAATGCTTCACTATGCAGCGATGGTTAGGCAAGTCATTGAAGCGCAAGTTATCGATAATGTTGCTAGGTGCCATCCTTGTGCCATTGTTGTCACTGGGATTTGTATTGTACAGCATTGCAGCGATGGAGGCCGAAGAACGAACGAAGCTGTCCAGTCTGGGGCTGCTGGATCAGATCAAGACCAATCTGGAGTTCATCGTGCAGGACGTTGAGAATATGTCCATTTTCCTAATTGCGCAGGAGGACATCCAGCGCTATCTTGCGTCCACGAATCAGGGCAGCGGGCTGCAAATTAAACTGATGGGATTCTTATCGAACTTTGCTTTTTCCAAATCATACATCTCCAACATCTCCATCTATCCAAACAACGGCAATCATACGCTATCCAACACGACGATCTTCAACAACGGACTCTTCACAGACAACAAGAACACGAACATCCAACAGGTAAAGGATAAATGGTGGAGCTCTCTCTACACGAACGTGACAACGAACGGAGCAGAGAAGGTCATTTCCTTCGTGCGGCCGATAGGGAGCACTACGACTTATCAGCCTAAGGGGATGCTATCCATCAGCATAAGCGAAGCAGCGATTGCTGATTTTATGATGAAGCCGGCTCTGGGCAGTGGAGAGAGTTTGCTGCTTGTTGATCGGGACAATCGAATTCTCTCGGGTACGATCCGGGATGGTCTGTCGAAGTCCGTGACGGAACTGCTTCCGAACTGGGATGCACCAGGGATGCAAGAGAGACAGGGCTTTGTCACCTATGGGGAAGGGAAATACAAGAAAACAATCGTGTATACGACAGTTCCGCATGTAGACTGGCGTCTGCTGGCAGTGATTCCTTATGAGCAGTATCAGGCGCAGAATCAATATGTCGTAACGATAACGGCCATGACGATTGGACTAGCGATGGTTATTATCGCAGGTATCGTGCTGTTCCTTATCATGCGGGTGACGAGGCCGCTGCAGACGGTGGCAGTCTCCTTGAAGGGATTTCGGCCCGAGGAGGATGTCATTGCGCTTCCGATTACCTCATCTGATGAAATTGGCATGCTCGTGCATAGCTATAACAAGCTCGGAGAACGTGTCCATGTGCTGATGGAAGAGGTGAAGCGGCATGAATCCATGAAGAAAGAAGCCGATATGCAGGCGCTGCAGGCGCAGATCAACCCTCATTTCTTATACAACACGCTGGCATCCATCCATTGGATGGCGCTCATGAACAAGGATGCCACGATTGCGCAGATGGTCGGGGCATTAAGCGATTTCTTGCGCTTCAGCTTGAATAAGGGGAGCGAGTATTGTCAAGTCACGCAGGAGGTGCTTCATGCGCAGCACTACGCATCGATTCAGCAGATTCGGTATCCGGATCAATTCGACATCACGTTCCACATTAGTCCTGAGCTTGAATCGCAGTGGATGCTGAAGCTTCTTCTTCAGCCGCTGATCGAGAATGCAATCATTCATGGAATACTTGGCAAGCGATCAAAAGGCCGAATTACGGTAATTGCACAACACACTGCAGATGACTATATACACTTCACGATTGAAGATTCCGGACAAGGGATGCCGCAGGGACAGTTGGACGCACTCCTTCAGCAGATCGAACTTCCATTAGACCAGACACGAAAGCCAGAGCACAGCTATGGGCTGCGAAATGTGAACCAGAGGCTCAAGCTGCATTATGGGGAGGCATCTGGGTTGCAAATTCAGAGCGTAGAAGGTGGGGGGACGACCGTATCCTTTATGATTCCTTTTATCGAAAAGGAGGTTGAAAAACAATGAAACTGCTAATCGTGGATGACGAGGTTATTATTCGTACAGGCATTCATCAAGTCATTGATTGGTCTGCGATCGGGATCACTGCTTTGCTGCCTGCTGCATCGGGAGAAGAGGCATGGCAGCAGATTCATCATGAACAGCCCCATATCGTGATGACGGACATTCGAATGGGGGCGATGAGTGGGTTGGAGCTGGCGTCCCTAGTGAGAAATCAATATCCAGCAACAGAGGTAATCATGCTGTCTGGGTATGATGACTTTGCCTATGCACAGCAAGCGATGCGAGTAGGAGCGCAGGATTACATCTTGAAGACGAGCCGTCCAGAGGAGATCATGGAGGCGGTCTTGAAGGCGAAGCAGAGATGGGAAGCAAGACAGCAGCACGATCGGATCGGACATTTGAATGTCCATCTGCTCAAGAAGCAGCTGCTGGAACAGCTGTTGACGGAAGGAATGCCGGAAGAACAACTTGCACGCGGACAAGTATTGGAGCTTCTGGAGCTTAAGGCGGAGAGCACAGCATATCAGGTTATTTTCCTTACTGTATCTGGTTGGAAAGATGAACAACTGCTGCTGTTCGCAGCTTCGAATATTATAGGCGAAGCATTGCTGTGTGATATCTTGCTTCGTCCCAATCACATGGTTCTATTATGGAAGCAGAAGACGGAGTATGAGCAGACGAGAACGCTCTCTTCGACGTTCGCCAATTGTGAGAATCTTCTGAAATGCTCGATCTTCGCGGCATTCGGATCTATTGTTTCTCACTATGAGAAGATACGGCAATCCTACGTGGAAGCCGAGCGAGCATTGGCCTATGCGCATATCGTTAGCGATAGAAAGGTCATCCAGTATCAAGACATTCAGCATCGAACAGGCGGTAGAACGGTATGTACACGAGAGGAAGAGAATGAACTCGCCACGATATTAACACAAGGCAATCGGGCGACGCTGGCACACTGGATTCAAGAGATTGTGAAGGCGCAAGTCATAGATGAACAGACAACACCTGAATCGCTTCTGGCCTATTTGCAGTCTATATTGGTGTCAGCCTGCCGCTGGCTGGAGCGAATGGTGCCCGAAGAACGTACGCTCAGTGAATTTCGGCATCGTCTTCTGCCGAATCATGAAGTAGAAGCGGGATTGTATCGCGCCTGCTGCGCCATCATGGAACGCTATCAGCAATACGATGAACGGAATCGCGCGAATTCCTATATTCAGCGTGCGATGTTCTATATTCGAGAACATTTGCATGAGAGTCTCTCGCTACAACAGGTAGCTGCTTATGTGCATGTGAATCCGAATCATTTCAGTGAGGTGTTTAAGCGGGAAGCCGGCATGAATTACATTGACTTCGTAACATTGGAGCGAATGGGGCTTGCGAAGGAACTGCTAACGGGATCGGAGCGGAAGATAAGTCAGGTAGCAAGCGATTGCGGCTACGAGGATGTGAAATATTTTTGCAAGCTGTTCAAAAAGCATATCGGTATGTCCCCCTCTCAATATCGGCAGCACAACTGAAAAAAGTCCCCCCTTTCTCCGAAGAATATCACCTGCTTTACCAATGTCTTTCTTTTATAGTGGTACCTAAGAGATATCGTTCATAAAAGTGCGACACTTCCACAGTTAGTGTACAGCGTGGATAGAGGGCCGATGGTACTGTTGGGCAAACACTTTTGTGAAAAATGAACTTGAAGTCATGAGGAGGGCTGTACATGTTGAAAAACAAAATGCGTTGGAGCCAAATGGTTATGCTTGTGATGATGCTTACATTGGTGCTGGCAGGCTGCGGAGGTGGATCGACATCCCCATCAGATTCGAGCTCAGGGGCGAAGGTAGATCCGAAGAGTAAGATTCAGCTTACTTTGTGGCATAACTTCACTGGGGAAGATTTGCGCGCCAAGGCGATGCGGGGGATCATTGAACAGTTCAAGAAGGATAACACGAATGTAGACTTGCAGATTCAAGCAATTCCACCGGATGCGTATCGCCAACGATTGAAAGCGGTTGCGGCTGCAAATGAGATGCCGGACGTATTCATTATGCATCCGGGTACGATTGCCAAGGAGTTCTCAGCTGCAGGCTTGATTCAGCCGCTTGATGGATTGCTTGATGCGAATAAGGATTGGAAAGACGGCTACATGCCGAACTCCTTCGATGACTTCACGTTTGACGGGAAAATATACAGTGCGCCAATGGGACTGTCTCCAACGTCTATTTTGTATTACAACGAGAAAATACTAGCGGATAATGGCCTGACTGTACCGAAGACTTGGGATGAATTATTGAACGCAGTTAAAACGCTTAAATCCAAAAATATCATTCCAATCGCGCTTGGCAATAAAGCTCCATGGCTTGCACAATCCAGTATTCTCAGCTCGCTGGCAGATCGCGTGACGGGAACTGAATGGTTTAACAAGGCGGTTGCACAAAACGGAGCGAAGTTCACAGATCCTGAATTCGTGAAGGCGCTTGAGCATTTGCAGGAGCTTGCTACGGTTGGTGCGTTCCAGGAAGGCTTCAACGCGATCGACGGGACACAAATGGAACAATTGTATTCACAGGGCAAAGCCGCGATGATCATTGAAGGTGGATGGGCGGTAACGAATCTAGTCGCAACGGCGCCTCAAGAGGTACTAGACGCCACAGGCGTTGCTGTGCTGCCATCCATTCCGGGAGGTAAGGGAGATCCGAACTCGGTGTCCGGCGCGATCGGGGTTGGACCTGCGCTGAGCAGCAAGGTAGAAGGCGATAAGAAGAAGATAGCGGAAGAACTCATTCTGGCACTGGCTGGTCCGGAAGCTCAGAAGACAACATTAGAGGCGAACCAGCTCGTCAGCTTCAAGGTAGATCTCGATAAGAGCAAAGTGAACGCATTGTTCGCCAAGCTGTACGATCTCGTGAATCAAGTGAAGCGTACACCTGTCTATGATGCGAAATTAACGTCTGGAGCAACAGAGGTCGTCAATAATGGCTTGCAGGAGCTGCTTCTCGGCGGGAAGGCGGAAGATATCGCGAAGAAGATTCAGGATGCGCAGGAGCAAGGGTTGAAGGAGTAGTTTGTGTTTGGACGTAAGGCCATTACTGACCCTACTTACGTATTGGGATCATGCAGCCTAACAAAAGAAAAGGATAGATGACTATGACCGCTGCATCGCGAGCGCGGATGTTTATCATGCTTGGCTTGCTGCCCGCGCTTCTTATTTATTTGGTGTTCGTCGTCATTCCGGTAATCTGGTCATCGTATTATGGCCTGTTTAGCTGGAAAGGCATGGGCGATATGAAGTTCATTGGATTGAAAAATTATATAGAAGTTTTAAGCGATCCAATCTTCTGGGGCTCATTCCGCAACAATCTGTATATCGTGGCTTATTCTGTATTCGGTCAAGTTCCAATTGCCTTGCTGCTGGCGCTGCTGCTCGTGCGCAATCGCTGGTTCGAGAAGTTCATCCGCGCTTCGGTATTCATGCCGATGGTGCTGTCCTCGGTCGTGATCGGCTTAGTATGGGGATATATCTATCATCCTCAGATCGGGATATTGAACTTCCTTCTGGATTCGCTCGGACTGTCTTCTTGGAAGCTCGGCTGGCTATCCGATCCGAAGGTGGCAATTCTGTCGATTGGACCGCCGATCATATGGAGCAATATCGGGCCGTATCTAATCTTATTTATCGCAGCATTGCAAAATATTCCGAGCGAAGTGAACGATGCGGCCAAGCTGGATGGTGCTGGAGGGTGGAAGAAGCTGTCCCTCATTACACTGCCGATGATTTGGGGCATGATTAAGGTGGCTGTTATTCTATGCATCTCGGGAAGTTTGAAAGCCTTCGATCTCATCTTTATCATGACGCACGGCGGTCCGGCACATTCAACTGAGCTTCTGGCCACGTATATGTACAATAACACGTTCAATATATTCCGATATGGGTATGGGAGTGCCGTATCGACATCTATTGTCATTCTAAGCTTAATCCTGATTGTAGTCAGTCAATTGCTGATGAATCGGAAGAAGGATGCGCTCTAAGTAGAGGAAGGACTCGAACATGATGAGTAACATAGGAGCGGATTTCGATCAGACACGATCATGCTTCGATGTTGCCACTTATAAGTCCAAGAAGATAGGAGGAGAGGAACATGGGGAACCAACCCGTTCAACAGCTTGGCCGCATGCCTTCCTCTACAAGGAGACGCGCTTCCAACCGGGTGTGGAAGCAGGGGGTGGCCGGACTGGTCTGGTTGCTGCTAACCCTGTATGCATTATTGACCCTGTATCCATTGCTATGGCTGTTCATCAGCAGCTTCAAGAGCAACGAAGAGTTTTTCTCCTCTCCATTCGGCATGCCAAGCGAGTGGAGATGGGATAACTTCGTTCGAGCATGGGATGTAGCGAGCATGAATGTTGCCTTCGGCAATTCTCTGGCTGTTACGGTAATTTCACTCGTGTCCACCCTGCTGATCGGCGCACTTGCAGCCTTTGTATTGTCACGATTCAAGTTTAAGTGGAAGCCGTACATCATGGGATTGTTCCTGCTCGGGATGCTCATTCCGATTCATAGTACACTGGTTCCACTGTTCATTATGATGAAGCAAATGTCCATTCTCGACACCTATGCGGCGCTTGTACTGCCTTATACAGCATTCGAACTGCCAGTTGCGATATTTGTCCTGTCCGCGTATATGACCTCCTTCCCGAAAGAACTGGAGGAAGCCGCATTGATCGATGGTGCAGGATATACAGGGATCTTCTTGCGGGTTATTCTGCCGCTGTCGATGCCGGCGCTCGCAACCGTGTCTGTACTAGGCTTCCTGCGCTTCTGGAACGACTTCGCATTCCCGCTCGTCTTCATTAGCAATCCGCTGCTGAAGACATTGCCGCTCAGCCTCTCCATCTTCGCGGATGGCTACGGTACGGACTACAGTCTGACGCTGGCAGCACTTAGCCTGTCGGTCGTTCCGACGATTATTATGTACTTGATCTTCCAAGAGCAGATTATGAAGGGGATGCTGGCAGGGGCAGTGAAGGGGTAACAGTGGGGAAAGCATCAGGTGATTTGTATAACTGGCTAATTTAAACGTAACAATCCGTACCGCCAACGAATTTCGTTGGCGGTATTTGTGCATGCTTCATGGCTGTTGGTTGCAGAAATAAATGTAAATGAGTCTTGCCGAGGGACAAACGCTGCTTGACTTATGTGAATGCCTAATTATTTCTGCTTGGGCAAAGCGCCGTGTCTATCCTTGTTCTCCATCATACTATGTTGTGTACCTAGAGAAAGGAGGTCATCTCAATGGGTGAATTTGCTGGCAGAGGCTGTGGATTTGGAGGCTTCACGAGCACAGGCGCAATCTTAGTTCTGTTTATCTTGTTGGTTATCATCTTGTGCTCTTGCTCTATATAATACGATAGGATTGAACAATATCGTTACCGACTTCAATGATCGACATCATCGTGTTTATGCCTTGCTGATGAAGCAAGGCTGTTTTTATTTAGTAGGGAATAGCTCGCGTTGATTAGTACGGGAAACCTTGAATCGCTGCATCCCGTAGTCTGTACTGCATTTACTAATCTGTACCGCTTGTACTGTGCCTTTTATATGATGCACTTTTCTTTTCTCCCACGACATTTACTACATTTACTAGAGTATGCTGGCAAGTCCGAAACCGACTGAGCAAAATGGATGTGTAAGCTACACCCATTTATGTGGCGGTGATCAATCATTTCAACGAGAGCACAAATCTGTACAACAGGATGAATTGATCCGGAAGATTATTACTTTAATTACGCTTACAGTCCTGTGAGAGATTATGTCTCATAGTCATGGCAAAAGAAAAAGCATCCTTAGCAGGGGAATATCTATCCCAGGCTAAGGATGCTTGCAGGTTATCGCAGTCCGTTTTCTATTCTATGGGTGCATATTGTGAAAGCAAATGATTAATCTTCGAATAACTCATCCATCAGCTGGTCGACTTCTTTTCTGCGTTCTTCTGTAGCTTGTTTGTCAATCGTGATTACATTTCCGACAATATGAACAACATCTCCAACCTCAGCTTCTGCAGGGAGCAGATGCTTCGGATATTCGATGGTATGTCCATCTTCTACTTCAATGGTTACGATATCACATTCAATCTGGTCGATTACCCCTTGAATCAATGTTGTTACCTCGCCTTCTCAAATGTTATTGACTTTCCGTCACTTATTGAAATGACAGTGCCCTCTTTATCAGTTCGGAACACTTTGACATTGGCTTTCTTAAGGCGTTTCATGATGACATCTTTCGGATGATTATATTTGTTATCCTTGCCAACGCTGATTACCGCATACGTTGGATGAATTGCTTTTAGGAACTCAGCTGAGGTAGACGTATCCGACCCATGGTGGCCGACTTTGTATACATCTGCTTTTAAATTCGCACCGATGTTGACCATGTCGGTTTCGCTTTTGCGCTCAGCGTCCCCTGAGAATAAGTACGATGTATTTTTGTATGTAACCTTAAGAACTGCGCTCCATGCATTTAAGTCCTTTCCATAATCTCCGACTGGAGCAAGGAACTCAGCTTGTACGCCATCGAGCGGGAGCACGACCCCTGCTTTTGCGGATTTGATCTTGAGTTTTTGCTTTTTGACCGCTAATAGGAAATCCTCATAGGTCTTCGTTGTGTGAGATACTCTGGGCGCATATACGGATTTGGCTGGAATCGCATTAAGCACGGTATCCAGACCACCAATATGATCGGCGTCAGGGTGAGTGGCTATGACTGCGTCAAGCTCTTTAACCCCGTACTGCTTCAAATATTTGACCACGTTCTCACCTTGACTGTTGTCCCCTCCATCAATTAGGACATGTTGTCCCTTGGGCGTGCGAATTAGGGTTGAATCTCCCTGACCAACGTCCAGATAATATACTTTCAATACGTCTGACGATTGCGTCTTAGGCTTCTCTTGCTTGGGCTTCTCTTGCTGGATGTTTCCTTGAGTTTCCGTACTAGTTGGTGTGCAAGCTGTCAGCAATACGACCAAAAGCAGGAAAGGTATGTATAGTTTCTTCATAGATGCCTCCTTCTCCTATTAACAATATTATCATATTGCAATGGGGGATAGGATGGTTGATGTTGGTCTCTTTCTTGTTGTTGCTGCCACCGCATAACATGAAAAGTTAACGAGGAACGCCGACAAGTGGAAAATAAAAAGAAATCGCTAGCAAAAGGCGACAGCTTGGCTTGCAAAGCGTGTTTTAATCTTGAACCTGGATGAACGCTTTCAGAGGAGTAGTGGTAGCTCTTAATATTCTGAAACTTAAATATGTGATAGGATGGAAAAAAAGAATTACTATTAAATGGTTAAAATGATTAAAAAAGTAATATATTGTTTAGACAACGTATATGTTGATAGGGTAATCTGTGAAAGATTAAATCACATGAGGAGTGACTGAGTTGAAAAAGTATTTAGCGGTAGTTATAGCGGCATTTATGTTTTTCTCTGTATCAACTAGTGTATTTGCAGCAGCAATAGGCTCACAATTATTGCAACCTGAAAGTGGATGGAAAAGAATAGATGATCATGATTCCGCAATAAAATTAGAGAGTAGTAAACCATGGGCAGTTGCAGACAAAGATTCGAGGGGAATACTAGGAGAACCATATAGATACACAGTAGACGCTAATGCAAAAGTTTCTTTTTCTTTCTATGGAACTAAGTTTAGACTGTTGCATAGAACGTATAATACCAGTAGAACAGCGAAAGTAACGGTAGACGGCGTGCCAGAAACATACAAGTTGGCTGAACACGGGAATTCTTTTGCGGTCCTAACGTATGAAAAAACAGGACTATCAAAAGGGGAACATACAGTAGAAATAACATACATTGATGATAATAGATATTCACCTACAATGGATGCAGTCGACATTGATGAAGACGGGTACATGATTGATAAGGATGCTCCGTTAAATTTGAATGCTCTTGCTGGAGATCGACAAGTAACATTAACATGGAAAGCAGTACAAAATGCTAGCGAATACATCGTATTACGTTCCACAACAAAAGGCGGCCCTTATAACCCGATCGCCAATACTACAGTAACAGGGGCAACGTATGAAACATACACGGATACGACTGTATTAAACGATATTACATATTTTTATGTAGTAAAATCCGTTGTAAATGGTGTTAAGAGTTATGATTCTAATGAAGCATCAGCCACGCCAAAAGCAGTTGAAGTTACTGGAGAAAGAGCATTGTTGACAGTAACTATGGTTACCGGACTTGAAAAGGAATTTGACTTAAGCATAGAAGAGGTAAATGCATTCATCACATGGTACGAAAATAAACAAGCTGGATCAGGAACTGCATCTTATGCTATCAACAAGCACAACAATAACAAAGGACCATTCAGCGCACGAAAAGACTATGTTATCTTTGATAAGATCTTAACGTTCGAAGTAAATGAATATAAGACTAAATAATATTAAGGCCGCTCTTATGGGCGGTTTTTCATTTTTTCCAAAAAGGATGGATTATTTACCGGCTCCATCTCCTTCAGAACAAACTAAACAACCGTTCCCCAGTGGATACCGGGAAACGGTCGCAGCATAAGATGCATTACTAATTCTGTCTACTTGCTAGTGATATGGCGTTTAACAATGCCTAATTTAATGATATATTTACAGCTTCAACAGCATGTATATAGGTTGTGTCAAATACAGGTACTTTGGAATCCTCCGGATTTACCAATAACCCGATCTCCGTACAACCTAATATAATTCCTTCGGCTCCTAGTTCAATCAATCCCTGGATCACTTTTTTATAGTAGTCTCTTGATTCTTGATGAATTTTTCCCAAACATAATTCTTCATAAATAATCTTATTGATAAGTTCTCTTTCATCGGCATTTGGTACAATAACTTTTATCCCATTCAGCTCTAAGCGTGATTTATAAAAATCCTGCTCCATCGTATATTTGGTGCCAAGCAACCCAATGGTTCGAAGCCCTTTTTCTTTAATTCGATTTGCCGTTGCATCTGCTATATGTACAATGGGGATATTGATTTTGGATCGGATATCATCTATAACTTTGTGCATCGTATTCGTACAAATAACGATAAAATCAGCTCCTCCTTTCTCCAAAGAGCGAGCAGCGTTAGCTAATACTTCACCGGCTTTTTCCCAATTTCCTTCTGCTTGGTACTGTTCAATTTCATCAAAATCGACGCTGTATAGAAGGCATTTCGCTGAATGCAGCCCTCCCAGTTTTCTTTTTACCTCTTCATTAATTATCCGATAATATTCAACCGAAGACTCCCAACTCATTCCGCCAAGCAAACCAATTACTTTCATGTTGCCCCTCCATTCAACCTTTTGCCACCCGTTCAACCGCATTTAAATTTCTAATTGAACGGTGAATGAACTGATTTATGTATGCTACTATGGTTCTATATTATAATATTGAAAAGAGAAATCATAAAGGTGACGATAAATCCTAGTATACGTAAAAACTTGTCGTCGACCTCCAATAGCGTAAAAAGTCTTGGGGATCGACGACTAATTATACAAAGGAGCTATAAAGGGAAAATCATTGATATTGAAAGGAATCAATGAGATGTTTGTATGTTCAGATTTAAGAAAATATGGGTTGTTTGTTTACATGACTGTTTCTTAGAATGGGCGTAGCGACGGCATTTTTGGGGTATTGAACGTACCAATGAGGAATTGAAGTTTAAAGAAGCTGCCGCCAATTGAACGGGGCTTTTTGTGTACCGAGCCCCTGTATTCCGAATGTTCGAACGCTCTTTCATATCTCCGATTCTTTATGTGTACAAGTCACTACATTTATTCTGGAGCAACAGTAATATAAGTAACTGAGAAAGGCATACTCTATTTTACACCCTCTCTATGTCCACAATCCACTTAGATTAAGTTTTCTTTATAGAATATTACATTAATGTTTAATAATCGACAAAATATTAGTCCTATTGCACTATATACCAGAAGATTGATTAATTGGTAATATTTTGTTAAGAGTTCGGCCGACTCATATTGCATTTGGAGGTGAATGTATGAGAATAAGAAAAGTAATAACAGCCTTGATTACTTCCGTGCTACTACTAACTTTTGCACCATCTGCTTTTGCGCAAAAAGGTGTTGCAGATACCTTTGATACTGCAATTGAGGTTGACCTTGGCTATGTGCATGAGCATGGGGGTTACCTCGACGCTCCCGATGATCTCGATTTCTACCATGTAAAGAACACTACTCCAGGCATGCGTACAGTAGCAGCGTTATTTACCCCACCTAATAGTGGTGGCACGTATGATCTGATGTTTATTGTATTCAAAAATGACGGACAAGTTATTTCGTTCAAAGATGAGGGCAACTACGGTAGTCCTGCAATACCGCGTTTTCTGACAACCACTATTAATCCGGGTGAAGACGTGTATGTATTAGTGCGAGGGAGATACCCTTCGGATTATGATCCTAACACACCGTACAGACTGGTAATAGACACTCGCCGTTAGATGTTATTAATAAAAAAAGCACCTAAAGGTGCTTTCAGACTGTCGACAAATGCCTCAGGTTACATGTGTAACCGGGGCATTTTTTCAAAAAAAAAATGGTTTTCAGAGCTTGAAAATAGAGAAAGGTCCTTTTTTCCTCCACATCCAATTCGCCAGTTTTTTGAGGTTCATGGCACTGAAAACAAGCATCGTCTGCAAGGCCACTTTTTGAAGTCCTCGTAAAGTGGTCCATCGCATGCCATGCTTTTCTTTGAGATCGGCGAAGACACGTTCAATCGTTTCTTTTCGTTTAGCATATAACTGTTTGTTCTCCGGTGTGTGCCTAAGATGGTCAACCTCTTCCACATACCTCGCCCAGACATGACGGGTCACTCGCTTGATCACGTCTTTGCTCTCCGTGCACTGGCTCCGTAACGGGCAATTTCTGCAAATACTCGGATTCGAACGGTATTGCTTATATCCTTCCCGGGTTGTAGTCTCATAGATTAACACCTGACAGCCGGACAGAGATAACAATCGTAATGCTCATCATAGACGTATTCATGCTTCCGGAAGAATCCGTCCTTCGTATGTGGACGGGTGTAGGGCATAACGGGGCGAATCTGCTTATCCAGCAACGTTTTACAAATGTGTGGGGTCTTGTATCCGGCATCTGCAGCTACCGCTTGGGGGCAGCCAAAGCTATCTGCAACTTCTTTTAAAACCTCAAGCAACATCTTGCTGTCGTGGACATGAGCTCCTGTGACCTTTGTTCCAAGGATAAAGCCATTTCGGTCGCAGGCAGCATGCACCGAATAGGCAAAGGTTTGCTCTTTCTCATTTCTCACAAACCAGCCGCTTTCCGGGTCGGCTGTGCTGACTTTAACTTCCTTGACAGCAGCTTCAGACTTTTGGGGCAGTGGCTTCTTTCCGTGCATTGCCCGGTTCCGATTCAGTTCCGCTTTCAACTCAGTCTGGTACCTTTTCGGCTCTTGTTCCACCATTTGCTTGATGTATTTCTTCTTGTTAGCGTTGGCTTTTACGTGTGTCGCATCGATGAAGAGTACGGAGGGATCCACTAAATTATGGCGGCAGGCCTGTTTCAGGATCTGGCTGAAAATCTGCTCGAAAATGTCGGTATCCTTGTAGCGACGCACATAGTTTTTGCCAAAGGTACTGAAATGAGGAATGGAACGGGTAAGTCATAGCCGAGAAACCAGCGGTAAGCCACATTAGTTTCGATTTCACGAATGGTTTGGCGCATGGACGATGCCGAATAGATATTGAATGAAGACCATCTTAATGAGAACCACCGGGTCAATGCTGGGCCGACCCTGATCTGCACTGTACAGGTCTTTTACCAAGTCGTAAATGAAGGAGAAGTCGATGACTTCTTCAATTTTACGAACCAAATGATCTTGGGGAACCAGTTCGTCTAAAGCAACAACCGCAATCTGATAGCGGCCATCTTCCATTTCCTGATGAAGCATGATTTTCACCTCGTTCACATTGTTCTCTTATGTATTCGACAAAAAAAGCGTGTAGACCTTGTATCTAAAGATACTTTGTCTACACGCTGGAACCTCAACAGATGTTGGGGTCTTTTTTTGTATTTCCATATTTCCGTTGACTTCCTTAAAATGGTGTGTTAGTTTATGTTTGAAAATGAGAATCATTATCAATATCTGTTATATTTATATTATTCATCAACTTCATCGCGACTTCAAAAGGGAGGGATATTTATGCGTGCAACGGAAACAGCGCATACAGATAACGGCTCGAACGTGATGGGCCTCATGCAGAAGACGGATTTGCAGGAGATTAAAGCGTTCATGGAGCGCCATTATAATGAGCAGCTCACGATTGGACAATTGGCGGAAATGGCGAGCATCAGCCCCAAATATTTTGTGGATTTATTTAAACGAAGGTTCGGTCAGAGCGCGATGGGATTTTTGACGGATGTGCGCATTATGCATGCGAAGCGCTTGCTGACGGAATCAGACGCCAAGTTGCGAGACATTGCGCAGAAGGTAGGCTACCGAGACGAGTTCTATTTTAGCCGCAAGTTCAAGAAGGAGGTCGGTCTGTCGCCATCCGATTTCGCCAAAGATTCCAAGAGGAGCATCGCCGTATGCTCATCTTCGACAATAGGCCACTTGCTTGCGCTCCAACTCATCCCGGAGGCAGCGCCTCTCGATCCCAAGTGGTCTCCTTATTATTACAACCTCTACAGCGACAAAATTAAAACGCATCTTCTTTTAACTGATCCATATCATAAATTCACGTTTGAAATTAATTTGGATAAGCTGTGCCGGGCACGGCCGGACGTCATCATTGCCTCAGATCAGCTCCAAATGCGCGAGAGCAGCAAACTGAATGGGATCGCTCCTGTTCACAATGTATCGAGTAAAGCGGGCTGGAGAAAGCAGCTTATGGGAATTGCCTGCTTTTTGAACAAGGAAGAGCTTGCGCAGCAATGGATCGATCATTACGAAAAAAACGCCCAAGCCGGACGCGCACAAGCGGCGCAGCAGTTGGGAGACGATCGCGTCATGGCACTGCGAATCTACCAGACTCAACTATTCGTGTACCAGAATCGAGGCTTGGAGGAAGTACTGTACGATGACTTGCATCTCAAGGCTGCTTGCGAAAGAGGGCTGCAAGGCCATTCCCCGATCTCGATGGATGAGCTTCGTGAGCTGAATCCTGAACGGATTCTACTTGCCGTGTGCCCAGAGGCTTCATCCCGCAAATATTGGCTGTCACTGCAGCATTCTCCCGAATGGAGGCAGCTTCAAGCGGTACGGAACGGGCATGTACATCCGATAACCGCAGATCCTTGGTTCGAATATTCAGCTGTTGCGATTGCTCGGATGCTGGATGAGGCTTTGCTGCTCTTTACTGGAAATTGTCCAAACACATTTCAGGATTATGGCTATGGTGAATCCTTCGCAACGTGAGTATACTCAGAGTCGATTGAGAATCGTTATCATTGGAGGAGAGGGATCGTGTTAAATCGACGGAATGCAGGGGCAAAAGGTTGGAAATTTAGACTAACAGCACTATTGTGCTGCGTACTTATCGGAAGTTTGCTCGCGGGCTGCGGGGCCAAAAAGGAGGATGGCAATGCCGCATCCGAATCTCAGAGCCCGAAAGAAGCCACGTCCAATGTGTCAGCCGCTGCCGCGGGAGCGAAGAATGTTGCGACAACCGAAGAGCGGACGGTAACGGACGAGCTTGGACATGAGATCAAGCTTCCGTCCACACCGAAGCGGGTATTCGCCCCTAACATGGAGGACTCCTTGCTGAAGCTGGGCGTGAAGCCAGTGGCGCAATGGTCTAACGGGAAGAAGGGGCATGAGTACTTGCAAGAAGAACTGAAGGATGTTCCTAAGTTGGACTTGTCGGCAGGGCTTCCTTCGCCGGAGGTGTTAATGTCCTATAACCCGGAATTAATTATCTTGCACACGGAGACATACGCCAAGGACGCAACAATATATGAGAGCTATGCGAAGATCGCGCCGACGTATGTTTTTAAAAATGCGTCCGGAAATATCGAGAAATCGCTCGTCACAATAGGAGACTTGCTAGGTAAGTCCACTGAGGCTGATGCAGCATTACAGGCATATCGGCAAAAGGTAACGGACGCCAAGGAGAAGCTGAGCAAGGCTGTTGAGAACAAGAAGGTCGCCATCATTCGGTTTGCGCCAAGAGGTATTAGTCTGATGGGAGGCAAGTATTTGTGCGGATATGTGCTCCATCAGGATTTGGGACTTGGTATTACGAAGCTGGTGGCCAATGAGAACAGCGCGAATCTTTCGCTAGAAGTCCTTCCTGAAATGGATGCGGACTATATTTTCGTCATCAACGCTTACGATCAAGGAAGCGACCGCATGAAAGAGATGATGGACAGTCCAATTTGGAAGAGCATGCCTGCGGCCAAACAGGGTCATGTCTATGAAGTGAACAACCAGTACTGGCTCGGAAGCGGCTTGATTGCATATGAAAAAATCGTTGATGATGCTGTTCGACTGTTGACGGAATAGGGGGCAAAGCGGTTGGAACAAATGAAATCAACGCCGACGCTTACCGACTTTTCACGCCGCAGGATCGAGATTCCACTTGCTGAACAGTGGGTGCTTCGTTCACGCGCAGAACGGCGATCGTATCAAATAATGGTGGCTCAGCCCCTAGGATCGCCTCCACCAAGCGGTTATCCGGTTATTTACTTGCTGGACGGCAATTCCGTATTCGGCATGATGGTGGAAGCGCTGCGGCTGCAATGCCGCAGACCGGATAAGACCGGTGTGCTGCCCGCAGTTGTGGTAGGCATTGGGTATGAGACGAACGGACCATATGCACCAGATCGCTTCTACGACTTCACACCGCTGCCAGCCTCGGACTTCAAGCAGCGCCCAGATGGCACACCACTCCCTGATCAAGGCGGAGCAGCAGCTTTCCTGCAATTCATAGAGGAGGATCTAAAGCCGCAGATCGAGAGTGAGTTCCAGATTGACCGCGATCGTCAGGCGCTGTTTGGTCATTCGTTAGGTGGTTTGTTCACGATCTATACGCTGTTCAGCAAGCCAGAGGCTTTTCGATATTACATCGCGGGCAGTCCATCGCTCCATTGGAATCCGGACTACATGCAAGAGCTGGAGCGAAACTTCATCGCGCAAGCACGAATGCAAGAACGCCCGCTGCAAGCACAATTACTCCTCGGTGTTGGTGAGCTTGAAAAAACGCATGTATGCCGTAACTGTGAGCGTGCGAACGAGCTGGCGAATCGCCTGTCAGCCATATCGGCCGCCATCGGGGTAGAGGCGGAATACAAGGAATTCGAGCAGGAAGGGCATGTTTCGGTACTTCCAATATTGGTGAGCCGGGCGCTGCGATTCGCACTACACCCGGACAAATAAAGAGAGGTTGGCAGGATGAAATATTCAGGGCTTGAAGGCAAAGTGGCCGTTGTCACAGGTGCGGCTCAGGGAATCGGAGAGGCGGTGGCGCGCGCGCTTGCCGTTCAAGGTGCAGCCGTGGCTGTCGTTGATCGGAATGAGGCTGGTTGTACCAGCCTCGCAGCCGAGCTTAATGCAGGCGGATATCATGCCGCCGCTTATCCAGTCGACGTATCCGACAGTATGGCCGTAAATCGAACGGTGGAGCGGATAGAAGAAGAGCTTGGCCCGATCGGCGTTCTTGTCAATGTGGCAGGCATACTGCGGCTGGGCCCGATTGAGACGCTGAGCGATGAAGATTGGCAGTCAACCTTCAGTGTCAATGTCAATGGCGTATTCTATATGTCGCGCGCTGTCGTAACGCGTATGGCCAAGCGCAGATCGGGAGCGATTGTGACCGTAGGCTCCAATGCCTCCGGTGTACCGCGCACGCAGATGTCCGCCTATGCGGCATCGAAAGCAGCTACAACGATGTTCACGAAGTGTTTGGGCTTGGAATACGCTCGGCATCGTATTCGCTGCAATATTGTGTCGCCAGGCTCCACGGATACGGAGATGCAGCGCTCACTGTGGAATGGACAGAACGGAGCGGAAGCAATGATTGCGGGTTCGCCTGAATCGTTCCGCCTCGGGATACCGCTGGGCAGAATCGCGCAGCCATCGGATATTGCTGATGCTGTTCTGTTTCTCGCATCCGAACAGGCAAGACACATCACGATGCACGACATGTGTATCGACGGCGGTGCGACATTGGGCTGTTGATACTGAGGTCAGGTGACTGATATATCGGAAGGAGTCGATTGACATGTTGAAATGCGATACCGTTCCCACAAGTGAGGGGATACGGCTTCTGGAACAATATCAGGCGGGATCGTCCTTTCTTTTCTCGTCGCCTCAAGGAGCTTTGCTGACGCACGGGGAATGGGCGCGGCTGGTGGATTGGCAGGCCGTGGATGAAGAGAGCTTGCCTCAGGCCGTGTCGAAGCTGCTGGATGCAGCTCGGCAGGGGGATCGTGATTGCCCGGTCGTTGTCGGTGCAATTCCGTTTCACATGGAGGAGCCTGTGTGTCTATATGTACCGAAGGAAGTGCATCGGTACAAGCCATTGCGCATGGATGCGCATGATTATTTGCAACAGGAACCGGAACAGGACAGTTATTGTGTACGAGCAATTCCGGAGCCAGAACAGTATAAACAAGGCGTTAACCAGGTTCTTGAGCGATTGCAAACGGGCGAACTCCAGAAGGTGGTGTTGTCCCGATCCTTGGAAGTGACGTTGACACATGATGTGGATGTGCAACGCTTGCTGCATCGATTACTCTGCCAAAACACTCGTGGATATACGTTTGCAGTGCCATTAACGATAGAGCACCCGCATGCAAGCAAGGACAAGGGTGTGGTTGCTGCCAACGGAACAGCCCAAACGTTAATTGGAGCAAGCCCCGAGCTGCTCGTAACAAAGCGGGGAATGCACATTAAGGTGAACCCGTTGGCTGGTTCAGCAGCACGCAGCGATGATCTGAACGAGGATGAGCGTCGTGCCGCCCAGCTTCTAAGATCGGACAAGGATCTGCATGAGCACGCGGTTGTCATTGAGGCGGTCGTATCCGCTCTCCGTCCGTATTGCAGCAAGCTTCATGTGCCGGAAGGCCCGTCCCTTGTTTCTACGAAGACGATGTGGCATCTGTCTACGGAAATAAACGGAGTGCTTGCGGATCATGACATATCCTCCTTAGAGCTTGCTCTAGCGCTGCATCCGACGCCTGCCATTTGCGGAACGCCTACGGAGGCCGCTCGGAACTTAATCCGGGAGATTGAACCGTTCGAGCGTAGGTTCTTCACGGGAGCGGTCGGCTGGTGCGATGCGAATGGAGACGGAGAATGGGCCGTTACGATTCGCTGTGCGGAAGTGGAGGGCCGCTCGCTTCGTCTCTTCGCGGGAGCGGGAATCGTAGTCGGCTCGTCCGCGGAAGCGGAGCTTGCCGAGACGTCCGCCAAGCTTCGCACGCTGCTGCAAGCGATGGGGCTGAATGAACAACAACCGATGATGATGCAGGGGGGATGAACGATGCTGGCAGGATGCCCGACATGGCCGGAAGAATTTGCTGCACGTTATAGACAGGAAGGATGCTGGCAGAGAGAGACATTCGGCACGATGCTGCGCCACCGTGCAGCCCGATATGGAGATCGCATCGCAATTGTGAGCGGCGATCGGCGAATCAGTTATGCGGAACTGGATGAGCAGGCGGATCGCCTTGCTGCTGGATTCTATCGTTTGGGGATTAGGGCGCAGGATCGAGTTATTGTCCAGCTTCCGAATATTCCGCAATTTTTTGAGGTCATATTTGCGCTGTTTCGCATCGGAGCACTGCCTGTCTTCTCCTTGCCAGTGCACCGCAGGAACGAGATCGGCTACTTATGTGAGTTCACACAGGCTGCCGCGTATGTGATCCCTGATAAGGATGCGGGGTTCGATTATCGCGAGCTCGCCGCACAGGTGAAGGACACGCTGCCAGATTCAAGCCGCGTTATTGTTGTAGGTGAGCCAGGCGAATATACAGCGCTGGATGATCTGTATGCGGAGCCTAGCATTGGCGAGATTAAGGGGCCGAGCTCCGGGGATGTCGCTTTCCTCCAATTATCTGGCGGGACAACCGGCTTACCGAAGCTCATTCCACGGACGCACGACGATTACATATATAGCCTGCGCATGAGCGCAGAAGTTTGCGCGTTGAATGAACACAGCGTATATCTGGCGGTGCTGCCGATTGCGCATAATTATCCGCTCAGCTCTCCTGGCGTGCTTGGCACGCTATATGCAGGAGGGCGGATCGTGCTTGCCCGCGGAGCAAGTCCTGATGAAGCTTTCCCGCTTATTGCCAAGGAAGGTGTCACCATCGCAGCCGTTGTGCCGCCGCTCGCCTTAATTTGGCTGGATGCCGCGGAATCGCGCCGCTACGACCTCACTCACTTGGAAGTGCTGCAGGTTGGGGGCGCCAAGTTCAGCGCAGAAGCTGCTAAGCGGGTAAGATCGACAATTGGCTGCACATTGCAGCAGGTGTATGGGATGGCAGAGGGCTTGGTGAACTATACGAGGCTCGATGACCCCGAGGAGACGATAATTACTACGCAGGGCCGCCCAATGTCTCCCTATGATGAAATCCGCATCGTTGATGATGAGGATGACGAAGTGGCTCCGGGCGAGGTGGGACATTTGCTGACGCGCGGGCCGTACACCATTCGCGGATATTACCGAGCCGAGCAGCACAACGCAAGATCCTTTACATCTGACGGCTTTTATCGCACAGGCGATATGGCCAGAATGACTCCGGCCGGATATTTGGTAATTGAGGGGCGGGCGAAGGATCAGATCAATCGCGGCGGAGATAAGGTGGCGGCTGAGGAAATCGAGAATCATTTGCTTGCCCATCCTGGTGTGCATGATGCCGCTGTTGTGTCTATGCCGGATGAATTCCTTGGCGAGCGCACATGCGCATTCGTCATTCCCTATGAAGCTGCCATAACGGGCAGCGAGTTGAAGGCTTTTCTAAGAGACAGAGGGCTTGCATTATATAAAATTCCCGACCGCGTAGAGTTCGTCGAATCCTTTCCACAGACGGGAGTCGGCAAGGTAAGCAAGAAAATCCTGCGGGAGCTGATCGCTGCGAAGCAGGAGGCATTGAGCAAGAAGTAAGTGATAAGCGGAGATGCATTTAGAAATGTTACGAAGCATTAGCAGTAACTGAAGTAGCAACAGAAGTAGTGCTTGAAGAAACGCTTGAAGAAGCGCCTAAAGAATTGTCTAAAAGTGTCTGAGAGCCGCTAGAAAAAGTATTTGTGAGTGCCTATAGGAGTATGTGAAAAGTAAGTGATAAGGTTTCGTGTTCATGAAAATGTCTCGTGTTGTTGCAGAGTTTATCCATAAAAACTAGTGAAAAGAGGAGAAACGATGGGTCTTCCTACTATCCTTCCATATCGAATGCCAAGTGAGGCAGAACTGCCAGAGAACAGGGTCGACTGGAGTCCGGATCCAAGCCGTGCCGTACTGCTCATCCATGACATGCAGCAGTATTTCGTCGATGCCTATCAGGCTGGCGAATCGCCGCTGGTCGAACTGATTGCGAATATTAAGGAGCTGCGCGAACGCTGTTCAGAGCTTGGCATACCTGTCGTGTATTCGGCGCAGCCGGGGGGACAGACCCCTGAGCAGCGCGGATTGCTGCAAGACTTCTGGGGGTCGGGAATTAATGATGGGCCATATCAGAAAAAGTTCGTAGACGAGCTGGCGCCGCGGGTGAACGATATTCTCGTGACAAAATGGCGCTACAGTGCCTTTCAGAAGACGAATTTGCTTGAAATATTACGGGAACGCGGACGGGATCAACTGCTCGTATGTGGGATCTACGCGCATATTGGCTGCCTGATGACCTCGTGCGAGGCATTTATGCAGGATGTCCAGCCCTTCCTCATTGCAGATGCGGTAGCTGATTTTTCGCTCGATAAGCATCGCATGGCGTTAACTTATGCGGCTGAGCGCTGTGCAGTAGTGGCAACGACGGAATGGGTTCTGAACGCTCTTAACCGGAATGCTGCCGAGCAGGAAGCAGAGGAAACAGCCGGAGCAGAAGCGGGATTTTCGGTAACAATGCAATCTGTGCGCGAAACGGTTGCGCAACTGCTGCAGGAGGAGGCGTCTGCGATTGGCGATCAAGATAATCTAATCACGCAATGGGGGTTGGACTCGATTCGGATTATGAGCTTAGTGGAACGCTGGAAGCGCAGCAGCATTGCGGTAAGCTTCGTGGAATTGGCGGAACGGCCGACGGTAGCAAGCTGGTGGGAGCTCTTGTCCGCCAAGCTCAACAGTAACTCGGTGCCTAATTATGATTATTACTCGATATAAAAGGAGGTCATCATCATGCACGAACAGGAGAAGGAACGATGGCCGCTATCAGGAGCGCAGGCTGGAATCTGGTTCGCGCAGCAGCTCGATCCTGACAACCCTATTTTCAATACCGCTGAATGTGTGGACATTCGCGGGCCGATAGATCCTGCTCGCTTCGAAGCGGCTCTGCGTCAGGCGGTGACAGAGGGCGAGGCGCTGCATGTCCGCTTTGGAGAGGATGCAGACGGTCCATGGCAGAAGATCGTCCCCACAGACGACTGGGTGCTGCACATGATTGATCTAAGCAGAGAGGTTGACCCTGAAGGCACAGCCCGAGCGTGGATGAACCGCGATATGGAGAAGCCCGTTGATTTGCATACGGGGCCTCTCTTCACGGAGGCACTGTTTAAGATCGAGAGCGAGCGGTACCTCTGGTATCAGCGCATTCACCATATTGTCATTGACGGATTCGGCGCAGCATTGTTGATGCAGCGTGTGGCGCAAAACTATACAGCATTAACCTATGATCTTCCGAATGGAGCCGGAATGTTCGGTTCCTTGCAATCCATTTTGGAGGAAGATGCAGCATATCGTTCATCGGAACAGATGAATCGTGACCGGGAATTCTGGCTGGAGCGCTTCTCCGACAGGCCGGAAGCAGTTAGCCTTGGAGGACATGCACAGCGAACGGCCCGTCACTTCGTACGCCGCACTGCGCATATTCCGGCTGCCACCGTGAGCGGATGGCAGTCGATTGCAGCTGAGATGGGAACAAGCTGGCCGGATGTTCTCGCAGCAGCGACCGCGATATATGTGCATCGGTTGACACAGGAAGAGGAGATCATTCTTGGTCTGCCTGTAATGTGCCGACTAGGATCAGCCGCATTGCGCGTTCCTGGTATGGTCATGAATTTGCTTCCGCTGCGTGTGGAGGTAAGTCCTGAGAGAAGCCTTGGCGACCTGCTGCGTGAGGTGACACGGGAGATCCGCATGATTCGGCGTCATCAAGGGTATCGCCATCAGGATTTGCGCAGAGACTTGAAGCTGCTTGGCGATAATCGCAGGTTAATCGGCCCGCTCATTAATGTCATGCCTTTTGTCGAGGATGTCAGTTTCGCAGGCTATCGCGGCAAAGTCAGCAACCTGTCCGCAGGGCCTGTCGATGATTTGACGATTAACGTATACAGCCATGCGGATGGCAGTGGGCTGCGTCTCGACTTCGACGCGAATCCGGAAATCTACAGCCTGGATGAGCTATATGCCCATCAAAAGCGCTTCCTGCATCTATTGGATGGAATTTCGCATGCCGAATCGAATCGGCCTATTGGACAGCTTCCGGTGATTACGCCTGAAGAACGCCAACAGGTGCTTGAGGAATGGAACGATACTGCACATGATGTGCCGAGCATAAGTGTGCCAGAGTTGTTCGAGGAACAGGTGGAGCGCGCTCCCGAAGCAGTTTCGGTCGTGTGCGAGGACGAGCGGCTTCGATATGGAGAGTTGAATGCGAAGGCAAATCAGCTTGCCCATTATCTCATCTCCTGCGGTGTCGGGCCTGATCGTATTGTGGCGCTGTCTCTCCCACGCTCGGTGGAAGCGGTCATCGCTATATTGGCTATCCATAAGACAGGAGCCGCTTATTTGCCGCTTGATCCGGACTATCCAATCGAACGGCTTGCCTATATGCTGGAGGATGCTGATCCGGTCTGTCTGATTGCGACGAAGGAGACGTCCGCGAGCTTGCCACCTTGCAGCAGGAAGACCATCGTGCTGGATGAATCGGCAACGATAGACGCACTGGAGGAATCACCTGCTCACAATCCTACGGATGAGGACAGGATCAAGGCAATTTCAGCATCGCATATTTCATATGTCATTTACACTTCTGGCTCCACTGGGAAGCCGAAGGGGGTCATGCTTACATTTGGCGGCTTGACCAATCTGCTGCATGACATGAAGGCCCGGTTGGCGTTGAGCGAACAGGATCGGATGCTGTCCGTCACAACAATATCATTTGACATATCCGTAATGGAGCTGCTGCTGCCGCTTATATCCGGATCTGTACTCGATATTGCCCGCAAAGAAACGATTCTGGATCCGTCAGCGCTAGCAAACCGTATTGCAGCGACAGGTGCGACGATCATGCAGGCGACGCCGACACTGTGGCGGGCGCTTGCCGACAGCAGGCCGGAACGATTCACCGGGCTCAAGATGATTACGGGCGGCGAGGCACTGCCGCTCGTGTTGAAGCTGGCGCTGCAGGAGTTGAACGGCGAGGTTAACAATCAATATGGCCCGACGGAAACGACAATTTATTCGACTGCGGGGCTGCTTGATCATAGTCCAACGAACAAGCCGTCTATCGGGCGGCCAATTCAGAATACAAGGCTGTATGTGCTCGACAGTTCATTGGAGCCAGTGCCTCCCGGGGTAGCGGGAGAATTGTATATTGCAGGCGCCGGACTTGCGCGCGGATACTTGGGACGTGCGGATTTGACTGCTGAGCGCTTCGTTGCCGATCCATTCGGTCCTCCTGGTACGCGAATGTATCGTACGGGAGATATGGTGCGTTGGTTGAGAGACGGCACGATCGATTATTTGGGACGTGCGGATCACCAAGTGAAGCTACGTGGATTCCGGATTGAAACGGGTGAAATCGAGGCGCTGCTGGGTGCCCATCCTGACATCTCACAAGTAACGGTTACCCTATATGAGGATCATGCGGGTGAACGGCGGTTGGCGGCTTATGTGGTTCCATCATCATCGTCTGGACTTGAACCTGCAGAACTGCGTCAATATGCAGTCCGGAAGCTTCCGGATTATATGGTGCCGTCCACTTTCGTTGTTCTTGATGCGATGCCGCTTACACCGAACCGTAAAATCGACCGCAAAGCTCTGCCTGCGCCGGATCGCGCTGCGGCAGCAATGGGACGCGAACCGCGTACACCGCAAGAGGAAATCATATGCGCCCTGTTCGCAGAGGTGCTGGGGCTTCCCCGCGTAAGCATCGATGATGATTTCTTCGCTCTCGGCGGTCATTCCTTGCTCGCGGGACGAGTTATGGTGCGTGTGCGAGAGGCATTCGGCGTTGGGTTGAATATCGGAAGCCTGTTCGAAGCGCCTACCGCTGCTTCTCTTGTGCGGCGTCTCGAACCTGCACAGGAGCAGAGACCAGCTATTCGCGCGAGCTTAGGCAAGCGGCCTGAGCGGTTGCCACTTTCTTTTGCCCAACAGCGATTATGGTTTCTGTACCGGCTGGAGGGACCAATGCCTACTTATAATATTCCGCTCGTTGCCCGAATGTCGGGCGAGCTGAATGTCGAGTCGCTGCAGGCAGCTGTTTATGATGTGGTGGATCGTCATGAGACACTGCGCACGATTTTCCCAGATGAGAATGGCACTTCAAGTCAACTGATACAACATTCCAAGGATGTACAAATACCGTTCGAGGTGCTGGACGTAAGCGAGCAGGAACTGAACGGCAAGCTAGCGGAAGCAGTACGATACAGCTTCCGTCTCTCGGAGGAGCCGTCGCTGCGAGTTCACTTGTTCCGAACGGCGGCGAACGAGCAGGTTCTCTTGCTGCTGCTGCATCATATTGCAGGCGATGGCTGGTCGCTCATGCCGTTGACTCGTGATTTGTCGATTGCGTACGAGGCTCGTTGCCGGGGCAAGGCGCCTGCGTGGACACGGCTTCCTGTCCAATATGCTGATTATGCGCTGTGGCAGGAACAACTGCTAGGAAGTGCCGATCAAGCGGACAGTCTTATTGCGCGCCAGCTCGATTACTGGACGGAAGCTCTGAAGGGATTGCCAGAGGAGATGGAGCTGCCTACTGATTATCCGAGACCTGCAGCCGCTAGCCATATGGGAGGCACCGTCCAGCTGCAAATTGATCCTGTCCTGCACGGTCGGCTGACAGAGCTTGCACGCGGCAATCGGGCCAGCTTGTTCATGGTACTGCAGGCTGCGTTGGCCGTGCTGTTCACCCGACTTGGAGCGGGCAATGATATTCCGCTTGGCAGTCCGATCTCAGGTCGTAATGATGATGCGCTTGACGGTTTGATTGGTCTGTTCATCAATACACTTGTTATTCGCACCGACACGTCGGGCAATCCAGGCTTTGAAGAGCTGCTGTCCAGAGTACGCAAGATCAGTTTGGAGGCGTATGAGCATCAGGATGTGCCTTTCGAGCGCCTTGTGGAAATACTGAATCCGGTTCGTTCGCGTGCTAGGCATCCGCTTTTCCAAATCATGCTGGTGTTGCAAAATACACCGGAAGCGTCGCTGGAATTCCCAGGCTTGTCATCGAGCCTGCAGTTGGAGAGCGTGGGTACGGCGAAGTTCGATTTGACATGGGAATTGAACGAGCGCCGCAATGCAGATGGAGCGCCAGATGGTCTGGATGGGATTGTGGAGTTCAGCGCAGACCTGTACAAGCGCGATACGGTTGAGATGCTCGCTGCGCGTTATGTGCGCATATTGGAAAGCATCGTCTCAGAACCAAGCAAACCGATTGGAGAAATTGATATATTGCTGCCAGAGGAGCGGCACGATCTAGCGAATGATTGGCTGGCATGGAGTTCATCTGTCCCAGATGCTGTTCAGGCCACAATTCCGCAATTGTTTGAAGCGCAGGCTGCACGTTCGCCGCAGGCCATTGCTGTTGTTCATGAAGGCGTGACTTTAACATATGGACAATTGAACAAACAGGCAAACCGCTTGGCGCATCTGTTGATGGAGCACAAGGTTGGGCCGGAGCATATTGTAGCGCTTGCTTTGCCAAGGTCGATGGAAATGATCGTCGGCGTATTGGCTGTATTAAAGGCAGGGGCAGCCTACTTGCCGCTTGATCCTGATTATCCAGCGGAACGGCTTGCCTATATGTTGGAGGACGCAGGACCTGTATGTATCGTGACGGATCAGCGCACGATTGACAAGCTCCCGGATGAGGGGATGGGGGCTGTGCCGCGCATCTTACTGGATAATCCAGAAGTGATGCGCCAGTTAGCAAGCTGTTCCGAATCTGATCCTGTAGAACAGATGTGCAGACGCAAGCTCTCTCCTTACAGTCCGGCTTATATCATTTATACGTCCGGCTCGACGGGCAAACCGAAGGGCGTGCTTGTTCCGCATCAGAACGTGGTGCGGCTGTTCTCCGCAACCGAGCATTGGTTCCATTTCGGCGCCGATGATGTGTGGACGTTGTTCCATTCTTATGCCTTCGACTTCTCGGTATGGGAAATATGGGGCGCGCTGCTGCACGGGGGCAGACTCGTCATCGTGCCTCACGCTGTCAGCAGATCGCCAGAGGAGTTCCTGGGTCTGCTTGTGCAAGAAGGGGTAACGGTTCTGAATCAGACGCCGTCTGCTTTCTATCAACTCATGCAGGTGGACAGGGAGCATCCGAACCTCGGGCAATCGCTGTCGCTGCGCTATATCGTCTTCGGAGGAGAGGCATTAGAGCTGGGTCGTCTGAGAGATTGGTACGAACGGCATGCGGATGATGCGCCGCGGCTTATTAATATGTACGGGATTACGGAGACGACAGTTCATGTCAGCTTCAATGAGCTGAATCGCAATAGCGACGTTCCGGGAGCATCAAGCCTTATCGGTGGATCGATTCCGGATTTGAAAGTGTATGTGCTGGATGATGCACTGCAGCCTGTACCGTATGGTGTAACAGGTGAAATGTACGTATCCGGAGCAGGCTTGGCACGCGGCTATTGGGGCCGACCGGGCTTGACGGCAGAACGGTTCGTGGCCGATCCATTCGGCCCGCCTGGAAGCAGAATGTACCGCACCGGAGATTTGGCGAAGCGCGTTATTGGTGGTGGACTGGATTATTTGGGACGTGCCGATCATCAGGTGAAGATCCGCGGCTTCCGAATTGAACTGGGCGAGATTCAAGTCGTGCTTGCCAGACATCCAAACGTAGCTCAGGCGGCGGTCATTGTGCGGGAGGACAACCCAGGTGACAAGCGGCTTGCGGCTTATGTGGTTCCTGCTGCAAATGCCCCTTGGGATGCGGCGGAGCTGCGCCGACATGCGGCTTCCATGCTTCCTGATTATATGGTGCCATCAGCCATTATTGGACTGGATGCGCTGCCGCTCACGCCGAATGGCAAGCTGGATCGCAAGGCGCTCCCGGCGCCTGATATTACCCTTGATGCAGATGGGCGCAATCCGAGAACGCCGCATGAAGAGGTGCTCTGTGATTTGTTCGCCGAAGTGCTGGGTCTTCGCCGCGTCGGAATCGATGACAGCTTTTTCGAACTGGGAGGACATTCTCTGCTTGCGGTTCGGCTCATCAGCCGCATCCGCGAAGCGCTTGGTCGAGAGCTTAGCATTGCGGTATTGTTCGAGGCGCCAACCGTGTCTGGCCTTGCGGAGCGAATGGAGCTGGATCGGGACAGCGGGAACAGTGCGCTCCAGGTGCTGCTGCCGCTGCGGACGCATGGCGAAGAGATTCCGCTGTTCTGCGTCCATCCGGCAGGGGGCTTGAGCTGGTGCTATGCCGGATTAATGAAGCATCTTGGTGTAAATTACCCGATTTACGGCTTGCAGGCACGCGGAATTGCACAGGCTGAGGAGCTTCCGCAGACACTGGAGGAGATGACGGCTGACTATATTCGCCACATCCGCATGGTTCAACCGCAGGGACCGTACCGCTTGCTGGGCTGGTCGCTGGGCGGCAATGTCGCGCATGCGATGGCTGTGCAGCTGCAAGAGGAAGGGGAAGAGGTTGCGTTTCTAGCGATGCTGGACGCCTATCCGAGCCACTACTTGCCGATTCGAGGGGAACCAGATGAAGAGGAGGCGCTGACCGCCCTGCTTGCCTTGGGAGGCTATGACCGCGACAGTATCGGCGATGAACCGCTCACGATTGCAAGCGCAATCCGCATTTTGCGCAGCGACAGCAGCGCCTTGGCTACGCTGGATGAAGCGACGATTATGAATTTGAAGGTTACGTATGAGAATTCGGTTCGCCTGTTGGGTGCTTATGTGCCGAGAAGGTACGATGGTGATCTGCTGTTCTTCCGCTCGACCATCATTCCAGACTGGTTCGATCCGATTGAGCCGGAGATGTGGATTCCTTATGTGGGTGGGCAGATCGAACGCCATGATATTGCATGCCGGCATAAAGATTTATGCCAGCCAGGGCCTTTAACTGAAATTGGGGCAAGCATCCTACAGAAGCTTCAAAATGCGAGCAGTAGGAAGGATGTTTCTGAAATGCATGTGTAGGTATCCTCTATTTTTAGGAGACCATCTTCCCTTTGAAGTGATTAATTGAGCAAGTTAGGGGGAAGGGGAACAAGGGATCAATATATTCGTGGCAAAGTGCGAACTAATTATTTTCAATGAAATTCACATGAAACCTACTTATGAAGGGGAGGGGTAGCAGAATGGCAAATCCTTTTGAGCAAGCAGACGGCTCGTTTTTGGTGCTGCGAAATGATGAGGAGCAATATTCGATCTGGCCGGCATTCGCGGCCGTACCTGAGGGCTGGTGCAAGGTTCTTGGCCCTGCTTCTCGGGAAGAGAGCATCGAATATATTAATTTACATTGGATAGATATGAGGCCCCGAAGCTTAGTGGCGTCAGTGACATCTGTGCTGGAAGAGGCTCAATGAGCAGGCGCTTGGATCCGAAAAAAGCAGTGTGCATCGTGTACGTGGCAGCCATGTTCGTGGTTGCCATGGATGCGACTATCCTCAACGTAGCGCTGAAGACGGTAAGCGACGAGTTTCACATTCCGCCAGCCGCATCCGGAGCGCTTAACGTAGGGTACTTAGTAAGTATTGCGATAGTTCTCCCGTTGGCAGGCTGGCTGGGAGACAGATGGGGCACCAAGCGCATCTTCTTGCTTGCACTTTCGATATTTACGGGTGCGTCGGTGCTGTGTGGAACAGCTGTAGATGTACACTCCCTGATCTTCTACCGCATCCTGCAGGGGATAGGGGGAGGTTTAATTACTCCACTCGGAATGGCCATGCTGTTCCGGACATTTCCTCCCCAGGAGCGGGCCAAAATTTCACGGTCGCTCGTGCTGCCAATCGCAATTGCACCTGCTGTGGGGCCAATCCTGAGCGGTGTGATGGTCGAGCATCTTTCATGGCGCTGGATTTTTTATGTGAATTTGCCGCTTGGAATTGCTGCTCTGCTGCTTGGCTTTCTGTACTTGCAGGAGCATAAAGAGCCAAAGGCAGGTCGTCTGGATATTCCGGGCGTCCTGTTGTCAGCACCAGGGCTCGGACTGGTAATGTATGCGCTTAGCCAAGGTTCGCTGCAGGGCTGGAGTTCACCTGAAATAGTCGTTGCGGGCAGTGTGGGAACGGTGCTGCTGGCAGCACTGGTCTTCGTTGAATTGCGAGTACAGCAGCCGTTACTAGAGTTGAGGCTCTTACAAGACCGTTTGTTCCGGACGGCAGGACTTGTCGCCATGTGTTCCGCTGCGGGATTGCTCGGCATGCTGTATGTATTTCCGCTCATGTATCAGCATGCACTGCAGGCTTCGGCCTTAGATGCTGGATTGACGACATTCCCCGAGGCATTGGGACTAATGGTGTCCTCGCAGCTTGTACCACGGTTCTATCCAAGGTACGGGCCCAAGCGAATTATTATGATCGGACTGCTCTGCACGTCAGCGATCTTCGTGCTGCTTAGCATGGTTGGAGCAGGAACGAGCCCATGGCTCATACGAGGCATGCTGTTCGCGGTCGGCTTGTGTTTGGGACATACCGTCGGAGCCGTTCAGATCGCAGCCTTCTCCAACGTACCTCCAGCCTCGATGGGGCGCGCAACCACTTGGTTCGCGGTTCAGAACAGACTCGGACCGGCCATAGGAATGGCCGTATTGTCCGCCATTATGGCTTCAATGGCAAGTGGCCAAATGACGAACGGAGCTGTAGAAGCTGCCGATGCTGGACAGCTTGAAATGAATCTTCTCGCTTACCGTACCGCCCTGCTTGGTGCTGCTGCATTTCTGCTTCTTGGCTTATGTGCCGCCTTCCGAATCCAGGACAGCGACGCCGCCGCGACCATGAAATCTCGGCAATCTTCTAATCCTGCGACGAAGCCCGTAAAGGCAGGGGGATAGGGGATAAAGGAAGTATCCTGAAAAGCTAGATTTGTGGTAGCATTACAGTGTATATACTATTGTACAAGTGTTGGTGTTCGTTGTGAATTATTGTCGTCGACCCCCAATAGCGCATAAAACCCGGGGGATCGACGATAAATTGAAATATGGAGATAGGAAGCGAAAATCGCAGATTAAACGTGAAAATATTCGATTTATTCTGTTTTCTAATCACCTCTCTAAAGCTTGTGTGAAGTAGAGACATTTAGTAAAATGAGCGTAACAGCAGCACTTTTTGGGCTTTTGAACGTACCTATGAGGAATTGAAACCCGTGATTGTTTCCAGTAGGTAATATGCATGAAAACTTTTGAACGTACCTATGAGGAATTGAAACGGAGTCATCAATGCTGATCCTATTCGTCCAGAAATCACTTTTGAACGTACCTATGAGGAATTGAAACAAGTTCAGACGTGGACTGATTCGGTGGATATATATCGCTTTTGAACGTACCTATGAGGAATTGAAACTCCCCCGGCTTGAATTCGCCTAGGAACTTCAACTCACTTTTGAACGTACCTATGAGGAATTGAAACGTCTAAATTTTTGGAAGACTCAGAAGCCTTAAAAATACTTTTGAACGTACCTATGAGGAATTGAAACGAGCGGGACGGCGAGACGCTGGTTGTCGGTGAAAAACCTTTTGAACGTACCTATGAGGAATTGAAACGCTGGCAGCGTCAAAATTCTTGATGCGATGGAAGATCTTTTGAACGTACCTATGAGGAATTGAAACGCTGTTACTAACTATTTTGTTCCTGTGGCGACACTGCTTTTGAACGTACCTATGAGGAATTGAAACAAGCTTGTAAGAACGGCGCAGCGTGAAGCGTATCACTTTTGAACGTACCTATGAGGAATTGAAACAAATAACGAAAGAACCGGGGGACGATTTTGCTGTCGCTTTTGAACGTACCTATGAGGAATTGAAACCTATACCCTTGGCATTTTATATTGGAAATAGAGTTAACTTTTGAACGTACCTATGAGGAATTGAAACATGATGAAAATCAGATCGTGTACAAAGACGGAAAATTCTTTTGAACGTACCTATGAGGAATTGAAACCAGCAATCGCAATTTTTCCCGATACTCTGCACATCTCCTTTTGAACGTACCTATGAGGAATTGAAACGCAGTCCCCGCCAGCATGTCGGCAGCGTGCGACGCTTCCTTTTGAACGTACCTATGAGGAATTGAAACTTCTACATTCACAAGGTTCCCTGTGTCAAGTGACCTAACTTTTGAACGAACCTATGAGGAATTGAAACGTATATGCAACCCACGATGATGTAGATGCATCGGAAGAGTTTTGAATGTACTTATGAGGAATTGAAACGCGTAACCATTGCCCCACACTGTAACATGAACTTGGTTTTGAATGTACCTATAAGGAATTGAAATTGGTGATGTCCTAACTCATCTACAACTACACATGTCTTGTTTTGAATGTATAGTTTGTATTTTCTTCTGAATTCTCTCTGTTTGCATTTATTCAGAGACCTCTAATTTATCCCTACAAATAGGTTTATTAATTGCTTGATTGCCTAACTGGGGGGATAGATCGTGCTCGAAGCGACGGTTTAAAGATCGATGTCTGTTGAAGATCCGGCGAAGATGAATAAGACAAACAGAGCTTCAAAAGTTACGGAAAATTGAATGCAGAAAATAAAAAAAGAGCCAATTGGGCTCTTTTTTAGTGAATTTCGTTTCTCAAATATAAAGCATCTTTAAATCCTCTCAAGTAAACCGTAGGTTCAAAAATATTCTGGAGGGATAATTGAACGTCTTGAAGAAGAAACATAGTAGGTTGAAGATTTGCAGGAATTGAGTCTTGTAGTTGTTGAATATATTGGTCACGTTCAGTAGAAAGCTTTATGTAGTAGGCATTGCTTTTTAAAAGTTCACCGTACAATGCTTCCAATCGATTTCGTATCAGTGGTTCTACCAACACTTCAAGGGAATCCAACATAAAAGATTTATCCTCCTCTCTGTTAACCTTATGGAGTTATTATATGACATTATAGAGTTAATTGTAAAGTTAATTATTAACTTTACAAGGTGAATTTGTAGTTGGTTTATTGTATTTAAACGTACGGGCTAATATTATAGCTATAGGAGGGGACATACATGATAAAGTGTAATATCAGGACTTTAATGGCAGAACATCGGATCGATGATATTACCGAATTAATGAATCGATCAGGACTCAGCAGAAATTCGATTAATAAGTTGTATCGTGAAACGAATATTGAAACTACAAAGATGGAAACTTTAATAAAGCTATGCGATACATTTAACTGCAAGCTTTCTGACTTGATTGAATATGTACCGGAAAAGTGAGAATTGATCTAATAATGAAAAGTAACAGTGACTGGAATTGCGACTGTGAAATTTTGTCGTCGACCTCCAATAGCGTAAAAATTCCGGGGGATCGACGACAAATTGGAATATGGAGATAATAAGCGAGAATCGCAGATTGAATGTGAAAATCTTCGATTTACTGTGTTTGTCTAATTACCTCTTTAAACTTGTATGAAGCAGGAACATTTAGTAAGATTAGCGGAACAGCAGCACTTTTTTGGGGTTTTGAATGTACCTATGAGGAATTGAAATTCGAATCGTAACAAAGTGATTTGCCAGGATGAATAGTTTTGAATGTACCTATGAGGAATTGAAATGAGAAACGCATGGAGGAACGGCGGAAGACTGGAGCATGTTTTGAATGTACCTATGAGGAATTGAAATTACCGCGAGATTTTCAGCCATTGAGGGATGATTCTAGTTTTGAATGTACCTATGAGGAATTGAAATTTTGTAACGAGCGCAGGTATACTCTTTAGCCGGTCGTTTTGAATGTACCTATGAGGAATTGAAACGCTACTCCGTCCGTTGAAAATTTGGATTCTCGTGTTCGTTTTGAATGTACCTATGAGGAATTGAAACGGATTACGTAGCTAGTGTAATGACTGATCACATCGTTCGTTTTGAATGTACCTATGAGGAATTGAAACGACGTTATAGGAAATCGAGATGATCGATTAGCAGCAGTTTTGAATGTACCTATGAGGAATTGAAACTTGTTTCTCGTTATGCTTCTGAAGCTGTTCAATTTTAGGTTTTGAATGTACCTATGAGGAATTGAAACAAATATATCACTCGTTCACAGGAAATGATTTTCTTGTTTTGAATGTACCTAAGAGGAATATTTCAGATGATGTTTTGCTAGCATAACTCATATTTTGTCGTTATGGGTTTAATAGGTTTACAACTCTCAAATTAGTCGGTAAAATATGGTTACTGCAGATTTGGGTTGGCTTCCTATTTTTTTTGAAATCACAAAAATCATTGTAATACCTAATTCTTAGGAATTTAAATTTAATGATGTTTCTTGGCTTTATATACCTATAAGGACTTAGCTCAAGTATATATGATGTAGGCTTTTCATAGAGATCCTAGTGAGTAGAATAATTTTTTTGAGATATTAATTTTACGAGTTAATACTAGTTTTTCAAAAGAAACTTATTAATAATGTTACTTGATAAAGGGGGGGAGCTAATGAAAAAGCCTTATGAAGAGGCCTATAAGTTAGTGATTGTTCTGATGGTTGAAGAACTGAGGCTACCATTAATTCAAGTTGCTAAAAGTCAGGGAATATCTGCAAATATTCTGCATCGATGGATAACAAAATTTAGAGAAGAGGGTGTAACTGCATTCGGTGTGAATAAGCACCGATTGAATACTGTAAATGCAGATACCAGGAAATTAAAGTCTCAGATTAAAGAATTGCATAAAGAAAATAGAGTTTTAAAGCAAACATTGCATTTATTAACGAAAGAATAGAGACAGGAAACAGGCTCCCCGTATTATAAACCTATCTTCAATTTTACCTACGTATCTGAATGAATTCGTTATTATTCAACAAAATTTCGACAAAAAAGATTGTTCCTTGGAAAAATATGAAATGAAACAGTATACTAGACCTAGTAGGATAGGAGGAACTAGGCAGTGAGAATTCGAATTACATTGAGCTTTGATGAGAAGCTTACGGTTCCTATTAATCATCAAGAGTGGCTCCATGGTCTTATCTATCATAGCATCCGTGATGACGGGTACCGTGACTTTCTCCATAATACCGGTTATCAACAAGGGAAACGTCAGTTTCGCATGTTTACCTTTTCTAGATTAAATGGTTCATATAGACTAGATAAAAACTCCCACACCTTAGAATTTACACCACCGCATGTTTCTTTCATTTTTTCCGCATCTGATAAAAAATTAGTTCAAGAGTTAGTCTCTTCTTTGTTAATTCGTGAGGATCTTCGCTTAGGAGCTAACCAAGTTAAGGTTGGATCCGTCGAACAAATCCATACTAACATTAGCGAAAAAATGGTGATACGTTTCCTTACTCCGATCACGATGTATAGTACTTTTCTGCTGCATAACAAAAAGAAGACTTATTTTTACTCACCATGGGAAGAAGAATTCAATCCACTTATTCAAGCAAATGCGCTCAAAAAATATGAGGCGCTGCATGGGGACGTTCTTGAAGGCGATAGTCGTCGACTTTGCTTGACGCCCCTACATCGGGAGCGAATTATTTCCAAAACGACAAAATTCAAATCTACGCTAATTAAGGGCTGGATGGGTGATTTTGTATTAGAGGGCAATCTGGATCTTATTCAGTTGACTTATGATGTGGGCCTTGGGGCTAAAAATTCTAACGGACACGGATTATATGAAGTTGTACGCCACTTATAGGAGGTGAGCAGTATGTTGGCAGAATCCATCATTCGCATTGGCCGACCTATCGCACAGAGCGATTTGCCGAATCAACAGCGTATCCGATGGTTGACCGACGTTGATAGTGAAAATTGCAAAAACTTTTTCCAACATGTATTTCTTGTTGAACTGGATGGGGATAACGCAGCATTTCACCTCATGGAGATCGGAAATATGGAAGGGAAAAGTTTCGTTCCAAATTCATTAAGAAATAATGCCTTTCCAATTTTATATCCGAACGGAGGAAATCCTCTCCACGCGCAGGGGATGTATCCCGTTCCATGCTATCTTATGTATGAAGCGCATATTCATGCGATGGAACATGCAGAATCGTTTGCGGTGGATGTCATTCTTCCACGACTTAAGAATACGGTGTCGTTCAGGCATAGAAACGAAGAGCAGTTATTGGAAATTGCTCGACGTTCTGCTACAACGATAGCCCCCTACTTTGAACAGTTTATCAAAGATGAGAAGCAGCTAGGTATTTTATACATATTCGATCATAGCCTGCCTATTTATCGCACATTAGAGAAGAGAAGCGAGGATGAACGCTACCTTTGGATAACAGAAAGCCGATTATTCCCCGGCATACAGCTTCATATTGATGGTGATCAGGCATTGGTGGGTATCATCGAAGCAAAATTCACGGAAGCAAAGTCATTGGGAAGTGCGGACAATGCAATCTCTACATTCACGAATCAGGAAGAAGATGAAGTTGCTTCAATATACAATAAATTCTGGCTGTGGATGTCGCCAACATGGGAGATGCCTCGTTCTATCTACTGGGGAAAGGATGAGTGGATACGCGGAATCAAGATTGATCGCGCAAGCTATGAAGCTTTTTTGTACGGCACGCAGTTTCTGAAGCAGATTACTGTCCCGGTAACAAGCTCGGTACTTAAAGAAATGTTTGCTCCGGTAACAAGTCTGGAAGCGAAACGCCATATGAAATCTACCAGTTTCGAACCGATTTTTGGGGTTCTGCTCGTGCTTCCGCTTTTGGAAGGGGACTCGGAACAGCTATATCACAAATATAAGCGTATCTTGAATCAGTCTGATAAAAGCGACAATGATATTCATCTAGAACTACTGGCAGGCATTCATAAGTTCATTCCGAAAATGAGTGATGAGCATCGACTGACACTCGTATATTATTCCGGTGACTTGTCACGGGGCAATATGCACATTCGTAAGGTGATTGAAGACGTTGTTCCGAGTGTTGCTACTGTGTTGCAGCAAATTATAAAAGATCTGAATCGCCAAGAATTACTTCCCATTTTGAAAGCATTCCGGTGTAACACAGATAAGGAATATTATCGACTTCGTTCACTGCCATCGCTATTGGCGAATGCTTATGGGCCGGGATATGTATGGAGCAGTCTACAGGCGGTACTACACCGCGAACCGATTACTGTTCATCGGCTATATATGAATACCTCGATAAAGCTATTGGAATTGGCGCTGAAAGAAGACGAATGGGGGATGAGAGAAGAACTCGTATTCCATTATGTTTTTCTTGCCTTCCATGCTCGATATCATAATGAAGTGATACAAAATAAAGAAAGGGTGAATACGTTGGCGGATTGGGAACGTGTCATAGAGTATTATCAAGCTGGAACAATATCGTTATCTCAACTGCAATCGGCTGAAGAGTTGGGATTTGTGACGGGATTACTATTAAAGCAGTTCTCGAATTCCTACCATAGAAAAACAGGAAAGGACTATGTGAAGCATCGGGTGATGAAGTTCGGTAGTAAGCTAACGCCGGATATGATATGGAAATACGGCGTGCTTCGCTGCCAAGAGCTGTCAGAGCAGTGGAACATGGGAATCGGGAAGAATTTTTGGCCTATTTTGGCACAAGTTTTGCTCGGATTCTTAGACGCTGAAAAAACGCAAGCGCTTCGTATTGATAGAGACAAATTCATGACAGCTTTTTGGTCCGGGTATTTAATGTACAAGAAAGAGAAAGAGGAGGAGTAAGAAGATGAGTGTACATAATGGTGAATTGTTGTTCGTAAAATCGGTAAAGGACGGAATACCGAACCGCGATCCGCTGCAGGATAGTGACGCGCGTAGATTATTTCCGGAAGAGGACGGGAGAATTTCGCTGAGTGATGTAAGCATCAAACGCGATGTGCGCGATTATGTGTTAGAGGCAGAGCCCAACGGTGGAGAAAGCCAGCGTAATTATATATTTGTACAAGGTAAGGTTAATGATAAAGGGAAATTGCTTGGACGGGGAAGCTTGGCAGAGTGGATTGCAGAGCAGGCAGATAAGAAAAATGAAGCAAAGGAAAATATGAAGTCCGTGCTGTTGGAGCATAGCTTCGATGCTCGTGCATTCGGGATTGTATACTCGGTCAAATCTACTAGCTTCCATCTTACAGGACCTGTACAGTTCGGCTGGGCGCATTCGCTTCATCCAGTAGACAGTCAATATATTCAAGGGACTGTGGTGATGCCGAGCACCGATGCCAAAGACGGGGAGGATGGAAAATCGCAAGGAACGATTTGGACAAGCTATATCGTACCTTTTGCCGTATTCGCCATGCCAGGCGTCATTAATGCTAAAAATGCGGAACAAACCGGGATGACTGTTGGCGATCAGGAACTTCTGCTCAAAGGGTTATGGCAGGGAACGCAGCATCGCCAAGCTCGCGGCCGGGGACAGCAGCAACCTCTCATGCTGGTGCATGTAGAGTATAAAGACCCATTCTTCCGAATCGGATATTTGGAAGACTTGATTGCGTTGCAGCCGGGAGAAGCGGCATGGAGAGAAGGAGGAAGACGGCCGTCGTCTCTGAAAGATATTACTTTGGATGTATCGGAATTGGTTCGTACTCTAGAACAATATAAAGAGAAAATAGAACGTTGCCGAATTTGGGTTCATCCTTCTTTGCGTGTAGAGAGTGATATTACACCATATCTACAACCATTATGGTAGGCGATGATGATGAAAGCAGTTATTTTTGACGTGAAGGGCTCAATCGCCCATTTCCGGAGACCGGATACGACAGCGACCCATCTAACGTATCCATTTATCACACCAACGGCGGTCAAAGGTATGGTGGGCGCAATTATTGGCATATCGGATTTTGTAACCAGTGATCGGGTTGGGATACAGCTTTTGCGCCCAGTGCGCACTTCGGCACAGCAGATGTCCATGTTAGGTAAAGATGCGGGTACTACGTTTAATCGTCCAACCGCAATGGAACTGTTAGTCAATCCAGCTTACCGTATATATTACGCTGGCTACGAGCATGTTGATCGGCTTGAGGAGCAATTGAATAAGAGGTATTCTGTTTATCCGACGTATTTGGGAGTGGCCTTTGCGCTAACATTTCCTCAGTTAGTGGGAAGCGTTCATCAGGTAAAGCGCCTTGAAGAAGATGTGATTACGACACGTACTGCAGTTCCAACACCGCTTATCCAGGATTTGATTTTAACCGAGTCTAAGTCTACGTACAGCCGTGCAGGAGGCTTTATGAAGGACTATAAGGGGAATCGGACCTTCGAGAAATCTATATCTTACATCTATGAGAAAGATGGAGGGCCGATCTCTTTTCGGAAAAAAGCGGACACAGATGGAAGCTGTGATGTGTTCCTGATTAAGGGGGAGGCAGTATGTCTCGTATAATCCCCTTCGATCAATGCATTGCCAGACCGGGATCGTTATTAAGCGAACATCTCATACAAGTAAGGCAATCGGTAGAAGGGTTTCTGAATAACGAACTCAATGCGTTTATACAATTAGCCGGACTGTCAGGGATTTGCCACGATATAGCGAAGAGTCATACTAAATGGCAAGACTACATTCATAAAAAAACAAAGGAGGGCCCCAATCATTCTGCCTGCGGGGCCTTCTTCTTTTCATATCTTGGGTACCATATGCTGCAGAGTATGGGGAAGTGGGAGCAATATTGCATAGAGTGGCTGTGGTTCGTGCGAGATATCGCGGATCACCATAGCCAACTGCATAATTTATCTGATAAAGGCTGGCTTAAAGATTATGATTGGTCAGAACTTGATCTTGTGGGTATAGAGGCATTCATATATGAGCAGTACAATGAATTAATTATAATCAAGATCAATGCGGAAAGTTTAAGGGAATGGCTGAAAAAAGATGCGGAGGAAGCTGTAGAAGAAGCGCTAGAGACATTGCAAATCGGCTATGGAGCTTGGAAACCGCTTAAACTGATGAAGCGTGTTCAAAAGTGGAGGCAGAATACGGCCAGCTTAATCGCAGGTGATCGATTTGATGTGAAGCAGGTATATACTAGCTGGTTCGATACCAATACCCACTATCGCCATCAAGAGTTGATCGACAACTACTGTCGAAAACAAAATGGATCAATGTCCGTGATACGGCTGCATGCCCAAGCGGACATCATGGCACAATTGCTGCAGAACCCTGAGGGGAGATTCTTTACACTGCAAATGCCAACCGGATACGGAAAAACGATTACCTCTATGAAAATTGCCTCTTGGTTCGGTGAGCAGCAACATTTCCAAAAGATTGTGTATGTCGGGCCTTACTTGTCCATTATCGAACAGACCAGCGGTGTAATAGAAGAAGTCATTCAAGAGAAAGCATTAGAGCATCATTCACTAGCCTTGCTGGAGGAGGACGATCATAAGCAAAGTACAAGCCAAAGTCAACTGTCTGTAGAATCGTGGGCACATGCAATTGTGTGTACCAGCTTCCATCAATTTGGGAAGGCTTTGTTTCCTAAACGATCGCAAGATGTATTGCGTCGGGCATTTTTGCAAGATGCCGTCATTATCATCGACGAGCCGCAAATATTGAATCCTGATGTATGGAATGTATTTCTGTGTGGACTTGAAGCCTTAAGCGAACTTTTAAACCTTAAGGTCATTTTTTTGTCCGCAACGATGCCGCCTTTCCATTATGGGCTGTCCAAACAGCCTATCGATCTTCAAGTCAAAGCGTCTTCTAACCATGATCGGTATCGGTTATTTATTGAAGAGGCTCAGGATGAAGATTCGTTGGTTACGTTTTTGAAGGAAAAAGAAGTATCTTCGCAGGCGATTATACTGAACACAATCGAAGACGCTTACCGGGTGTATCGCAATATAGAGGAGAAAGAGGCGTATCTGCTTCATGGCTTAATGATACCTCTTCATAAAAAAATCGCAATTGAAACGATCAGGCGGGGGTTAATAGATAAGCATCGCAAGCATCCTTTGTATGTTGTTTCAACCCAAATTATTGAAGCGGGAGTAGATGTCAGCTTTCAGCATGTAGCTAGAGCGATGCCGATTATGCCCTCAATCGTCCAAGCGGCTGGACGCGTCAATCGCCATTTGGAGGGATCTGTATTAGGAAGAATATCGATCTTCCCGTTTTATCGGGAAGGTAAGAGGGATACGCGCAGCTTTATTTATCCTAAATTGCTACAGAAGATTACGGATCGGTTGCTGCAGCAACAACCTACGTGGATGGAATCGGAGCTTACGGAACTAGTAAAGCATTATTATGAGGAAATGTTCCGCCATAATACGTATGAGGCGGCAATGGCATACATTCGAGACGCATATGAAGGAGAGTGGGAGAAACTATCCAGTTTTCAACCCTTTGATGAGAGCGTGATGAGGTTGCCTGTTTTCGTTCCATGGAATCCGAATGAAGATGAGCGGCAGCTATTGCCCAAGTCGTATTCCATTTTGCAAAAAAAGTTTGGGTTATATCATGCAGCCGATATATATGAACGATATTCGGATAAGACTTTCATGAAAAAGATGACGTTCGACGATCGAAAGCAGTTTATGATTTTAGTTCATTATTATGTCTTAAATTTGCCTGTCAAAAAGGCGCTACAGGTGGCAAGCAAGGAGGACTTTTTAACGCACCGAATTCCTTTGCTATATGGAACCGAGGTATATGATTCGCAAATTGGCCTTCGCACACAGTTCGAGCAGTTTGACAATTTTATTTAGGAGGAAGTGCCGTGAATTCAGGACTGCCAGTAGGTGGAACGGATATTTGGTACTACTTTATTTGTAAACGGGAAGCTTGGCTTAATATGCACCAGATTGTTCCGGATGAAGAAGATGAAAATGTGGAGATTGGTCGCTTCATTCACGAATATCGCTACGGGAGAGAGAAGAAGGAAGTAGCGATAGGCTCGATAAAGATGGATCGGCTGAAGCGTGAAAAAGGTGAGCTCGTAATTAGAGAAATCAAAAAGTCTTCCAAGTTTTTGACTAGCTCTCGCTATCAGCTTATGTATTACTTATATACGCTGAAGCAGATGGGAATTGAGGCGAGAGGAGAACTACTCTTTCCAGAAGAAAAGAGAAAAGAACATGTTGAACTGACGGAAGAAGGAATCACTGAGCTTGAAGCTGCGATCAAGGATATACAGGCACTTTCACAAAATCCGATACCGCCAGCTCCGAAGAAAATTGGGTTTTGTCGCAAGTGCGCATATCGGGAATTTTGTTGGGCGGAGGGATGAGCGTTGAAGAAGTCCTTATATATTTTTCAGAACGGTGAGTTGCGAAGAAAGGACAATAGCTTATATTTTGAATCGGAATCGCGCAGAAAATATATTCCGGTGGAAGATACGAACGATATTTTTATTTTTGGAGAAGTAGATGTTTCGAAGCGCTTTCTAGAATTTGCAACACAAAAGGAAATCATAATACATTATTTCAATCATTACGGTTATTACATAGGCACTTTTTATCCGCGAGAGCATTATAATTCAGGACATCTTATCGTTAAGCAAGTGGAGCACTATATCAATATGGATCTGCGTTTGGAGTTGGCGCGAACTTTTGTAAAAGGTTCTATTGGACAGATGCTGCAAGTACTAAAATACTATGGTGGTAGACGTGATAATAAACAATTTTTTGAAGAACTTGTTACTTCGCTAAGCAAGAATGCAGGACAAATACATGATGTTGTCAGCATTGAAGAATTAATGGGAGTCGAAGGACATGCACGAGAACGGTATTACCAGGCGTTTGACTCTATTATGGGGAACCCTGATTTTATTTTTGAAAAACGTACGAAACGGCCGCCGCTAAACCGTTTGAATGCTCTAATCAGTTTCGGAAATTCAATTTGTTATACGATCGTATTAAGTGAAATTTATAAAACATTTCTCGATCCGAGAATCGGATATTTACATGCCACAAATTTTCGAAAGTTTTCGTTAAACTTGGATGTGGCGGAGATTTTTAAGCCAATTATGGTGGATCGTCTTATATTTACAATGGTAAATAAAAATATGCTGGGCAAGAAAGATTTTGACGAGCACACGGACGGCATTATGCTTACAGAAGACGGGAGAAGAAAGTTTGCCCAAGAGCTTGATAAACGAATGCAAACAACTGTTAATCACCGCCATTTAGGAAAATCGGTCTCCTATCGTCGATTAATAAGGCTAGAATTATACAAGCTGCAAAAGCATTTTCTCGGGGAACAAAAGTATGTCCCATATCATTCGATGTGGTAGGTGATCATATGTTCGTGATTTTAGTCTATGATTTTAATGAAAAAAGAGTGGGTAAGGCAGTTAAAATCGTAAGGAAATACCTGCATTGGGTTCAAAATTCGGTATTTGAAGGCGAAATGTCGGGAGCCAATTACGTAAAGCTGAAAATGGAATTAGAAAATTTAATGGATCCAACGGAGGACTCCGTTATTTTTTATACGTTTCGCACTCAAAAATATTCCAAGAGAGAAGAAATGGGGTTAAAGAAGGGCGGGGATGAGTTTTTTATTTAACCTAAGTTGTCGTCGATCCTTTATAGCGCATAAACCTCTGGGGATCGACGACAATCTGAAAAAACGAGAATAAGGCAGAATCACAGAGAGATTTGTAAATAAACCTTTATTAATGGATATTCAGGATTAAATGTTTTTGCTTGCCGGCGGGTTTTAGCGTTTGGTAGGATAAGCTTAGTAGCAAGATATTTTGGGTATTGAACGTACCTATGAGGATTTGAAACTTTAGAGGGGTGCAATGCCCCTCTAAAGGAGGTATTTGTATTGAACGTACCTATGAGGATTTGAAACTATGTTTGCCTTCCTTTGCGGTATTACGTTTTTGATTGTATTGAACGTACCTATGAGGATTTGAAACATAGAACCTCGATTAATTCCAGCCCGACACCGATCCGTATTGAACGTACCTATGAGGATTTGAAACGAGGCAGTGAACATCAAAGAACGGGTTCTGGCGTGGTATTGAACGTACCTATGAGGATTTGAAACTGCAATGATCGATGCAATACGGCGCGGGGATGAAGGATGTATTGAACGTACCTATGAGGATTTGAAACTCCATAACCTCGGCTGCCTCGCCTACCGGACGTACTAAGTATTGAACGTACCTATGAGGATTTGAAACATGGGTGATCTTTATAGAGGGGATCAACCACAGATCGGTATTGGACGTACCTATGAGGATTTGAAACACCAACGGAAAAACCAAACTCCGATAGATATTTAGGTATTGAACGTACCTATGAGGATTTGAAACTTCTTTTGTTGATCCATGTACTTGTAATAATCTGCGTATTGAACGTACCTATGAGGATTTGAAACGCGGCCACTCTTCTGATGCGTCACAAGCTTGGTATTGGTATTGAACGTACCTATGAGGATTTGAAACTTCTTTTGTTGATCCATGTACTTGTAATAATCTGCGTATTGAACGTACCTATGAGGATTTGAAACGCGGCCACTCTTCTGATGCGTCACAAGCTTGGTATTGGTATTGAACGTACCTATGAGGATTTGAAACGATTAGTTCACCGATTGTTGTAATGATTTTTGCGTCGTATTGAACGTACCTATGAGGAATTGAAAATGTTCAAGAAGCAAATTGTAAATGCAATAAAGAAAGTAGGATACTCTACAAAAAGAAGTTGCGTACTGGATGGATATGAAGACTGTGATAAGATTGAGTATACAAGCCGCCAAAAAACGAGGGAGCGAGATAATTCTTGCTCCTTTTCATGTTTACCTCTTATTTTCATTAAATTTACACGAGCTACACAACATGGTAAAATATAGGTGTCTAATTGAGAGAAGGAGGGATGATATTGGACGCAACAATCATTAAAACAATTGGAGAGCTAGTCCAAAATACAAGGCGCTCATTAAATATGACGATCACTCAATTGTCAGAATTATCAGGTGTTCCTAGAGCTACGATTTCAAGAATCGAGAACGGCGAAGTAAAGCGTCCAGAATTTTCGAGTGTACGTCCATTGGCAGTGACATTGAATATACCTTTTGAAACATTGGTTGATTATTATGTAGAGGTTGAGAAAAGAGCGGAATCCTTGCTACACATTCTACAATCAACGATTCGGCAAGAAAGTTCTACTGAACTGATCCGAAAAGTTGCGACTAAATATCTTGAATCTCCGAATGAAGACAGTTTTGACTTGACCGAAAGGCTTTATCAACATATTGACTCCATAGAAGACACCTCCATTAAATTATCACTGTATAACCTCATCGTTGAACACTCTCGATCACATGGAATTATGCCTTATATTGCCAAGGGGATGTATCGATGTTACCTAATTGAAAGAAATGATTTTAGCAAATTGAAGGAAACTTATTCCCATGGAAAATATGTCCTTCATTATATTGATTTCTTATCTCAACAAGAGCAGATCGAGCTATACTACAAATTAGGTGTTCATGCATTCAACTTAAAATTCTATAAAGAGAGTATTCATCACTGTAAGAAAATACTTGCTGAAGACAGCAATGCAAGTCACCATAAAGTAAATGCACTTGGTATCCTTATTGAAGCATATTTCTGCATTGGAGAATACGAAGAATCAGAATTTTACTGTCTACAGTACAAACAATTTAATTATCCCAATGTCCAAGAAAACGTGGTTCTTGCCGAAGCGTTAATAAAGGCCAAGAAAGGAAATACAGACCTAGCAATCGAACAACTCCTTACATTTCTTAAGACTTGCAGTGATCTCTCTGCCCTTCCTGCAACAAAAAATCTCCTTCAATTATACTTACAGCAAAACAACCTGAAAGACGCAAAGACTTTGCTGGAGAACAGTAAGATAGACTCGACAATCCTAGACAAAGGCAATCCTTTCATTTTTTCAGGATACGCCGATTACCTTCGGATAAAAGGCGAATATTATTTAGCATTAGGCAATTATGAAACATGCGTTACCTATATGGTGGAGGCAGCCTTGAACTACTCCAAAGTCAATGATACGACTAAAGAAAAAGAATGTCTGAATACCGTTGTGCGTATCCATTTAGAGCATAGCGTATCCCCTCAGTCCACATTTGAAAAATTGAACACATACTTTATTCAGAGTTCAAAAGAATTGGAGGATTAGGTATGAAAAAAATGATAAAAAAACTTTTCTTCAAATCCTGTTTCTACTTAGTTATATTTGTAACAACAACTGATTCATTGGCTGCAGATATTGGGATCATTCATCCGTGGTAAGAAATGGAGGGTTAAGTATGAAAAACTTAATCAAAAGCCTGTATTTCAAGTCTCTTCTATAAACAGTTACCTTTGTGACAACAGTAGCGGCACTCTCAGGCGGATCAGGAGCGTATATCCGTGGTAATGTTGGGAGCATCATTTGATGCTCTTTTTCGTTTTTCGACAAAGTGATACAGTGGTATTTTCTCACATTTCTTACTGGAACGTGCATTATACTCAGGGAGAGATAGTGTACGTGAGGTGAGCGTTATGGATTCATTGGAGCATAGAATAAATGAGCTTAGGAAGAAGCTTACAGAGATTGTTCAGATTAAGGGTGGCTTCGCAGACGAAGAAGTAATACGAATCAGCCAACAACTTGATACATACATTGTGCAAATGCAATCACGTCAGGAAAAAAGAAAGAATCAATAATTTAGTAACCCCGATATTTTGCTTAACATATTGGGGTTATTTTAATTGAAATGGTAATAACAGATTCATATAGAGGAGGCATGATGCAATGGCTTCAAGAAGTGTGGGAACTGCAGAGTCAAGTAGATATGAGGGTTTCCTTTAAACGGTGCACTTTACACAAAGACCCCGGTCTTTCCAGTCGGAAATACCAAGGTCTGAAAAGATTAACCCGAATACAACAACGAACTTCACAGTGAACTCTATCTAGGACGGCGTTGGTTTTACTTTTGCTTTCTTGTTCCTCTGCTGCTATTGCATTTATTCTCTGACAAAGGATCATCGACAACACGAATACTGGAAATTTGGTTCGTTCGATAGAGAATTTGAACGGGACCTGCACACTTAAAACATTTCCACAGTGTAATCCAACCGCTCCCTTGTCTGACGACTACCTCTTGTACAAAGGAAGGAAACCCTTTATTTTGCCCCTTAATACGTACGAACACATATTTACCGACAAACTTTTTTAGACTGGCTGTTGACATGACTGCACTCCCTTATCATAGGCATATTTTTTTATATTCTGTTCACTCCTTCGTTGTGTGGGTTGTAGCCCTATAATCAGCAGGATTGCCTTCGAAAAACAAACATTCATGACCATTCCGGGTCGCAGGCTTGATGACATTTCGAAAAAACACCAAGCTAGGCGCGTCGCAAGGCTTAGTGATATTTTGGGTGCAGCATAAAGGACTTATTGATATTGGATGGAGACAAAATGGAAAGAGCCCTTGTCATAACAAGGGCTCGGAAAGATTCTATTCAATCACATGTATTTTTGAGAAGTACATATTTTTGAAGATGGGTAAAACAAGGTACTGAGTGATACAACATGTTGTATTCTTCTTGTAGAACTAATTTAGCGTGGAGCTAATGTATAGGTTTCACCCAGAGCTGTAATGTTGCTGAGAGTATCTTTCCAGCCTGATTTTTCTACAAGAGTTTTAACGCCTTTTGCGATCTCCTCATAGAACTGCTCTTGTTTTTTGTTGTATTTGGGATTGTCGTGAGGATTCGGGGTTATTTTGTACGTATGCTGGCCTGGATTGAATGTAATCCCTCGATTTTTTCCGAAAGATTCTTCGATATATTTATATGTTTCTTTGTTGATCGTGATTGAGCCACTTACCCCTTTAGCATCTACATTAGTGCCGGAGAAAGGAAACACGATTAAAGCAATAGCCAAAAACAGGGACAATGATACGGCAAGAAATCCTTTTTTCAATTTAAACACTCCTTCTTTCAAACTGAGAGGTGGCCACCTCCTTATTTTATATATTCCATTTTGCGTTATTAATACCTTAAATTTACTTTTTTGTTGTGCGAATGACGTGTTGGTGCTGCCCCATAAAAAATAAAGCCTCGGATTGCCCGAGGCTTGTTTGTTACTTCAGTGGCTCAGTTTTGAACTTGGAACGCATCTCATCATAATTTTTCTTCATACTCTCACTTTTGCTATCAGACTCGAAGCCGAATCCTATTTTCCCATCCATCGTTAACACGATCATTTCTTTATCTTTCCCGTCTACAGTTCCTGACAGCAATACGATAGTGGCTTTCTCTCCATCCTTTTCATAATCCGTTGATTCAATAACTTTCGGGTTTTTGTACATATTCTTTTCAGGAATTTCTAGGCTTATCCCCATAGCGAACAGCGGCATAGCTTCTGGATGTACCTTCTCTTCAACGAACTTTTTCTTAGCCTCTTTGTCGGTGCCGTTTAGGTATGTATTGACATAATCGAGTGCTAGAGCTTCATCTTTGGATGCTTGTCCACCTCCGCAGCCTACCAATACTAATACGCAAATCAAGAATATTGCACTAAATTTCTTCAAATAAATAACCTCCTTTTTTCTACATTATATGACTAATTGCTCATATACGCACGAAAAACATCATAGACGAAACTGATTCGTTTGAACGTACCTATTAGGATTGAACGAATTGATAGGAAAAAGGAGTTAGGAGGTGAAAAAAAACGGCAACCCAATAGGTCGAGTTAGGGCTTGCAAGTGCCTCCATACTCGACTTTTTGGTTTACCTGTACATATGGATTATCCATAATTGCAGCGGAGCGTCCTTACTCTGAACCGTTATTTTCCTCGGATTTGGATACTTCAATGGCTGCGGCATCGACAGCCTGTTGGCCTTTTTCATCGATTTGAATTAATGCTTCTTCAATGGTTAGTTTATTCGCAATGACGTCCTCCACGATTTGGTTCCCGACGCTTTTGAAAGCGTTGATGATATCGTAATGAACGGAATCATAAGGATTGTGATTGGATGGGGTAGCCTTAAGCATCGTCAATGGGGATAGGTCATGACCCTTCACGGTAGCAATAAGTTCGGTTCGCGCCGGAAGTCCGTGGTTGATTTCCGTGGAAGTCACGGCTCCTCCTTGCATCATCCACTTCAGCAACTCCCAAGCTGCTTCCTGCCGCTCCGAAGCTGCTGAGATTCCGTAAATTTCCTCAATGCGATAGTAATCGCTGAATTCCGGCTTGCGCGGATCTACAGGAACAGTTACCATGTCCCAATTAATAGCCTTTCCGCCCTCGAAATTACGATTAATGTCAAAATTATAAGCGGCGACCTGGGATTGCAGCACCATAGCGGCATTGCCTGTGTAGATGGGGTCGAGTGACATCGTACCTTCGGTTTGCTGCGTTTGCTTATAGATGCGTCCAGAGCGCAGCGCGTCAATCGTTCTACTCCATATTGCCTTCCATGCGGGTGTGTTCATCTGGATTTTTAAGGTTTCGGGATCGATGAATCGCAATCCTTCCGTTTGTCCCCAACGCATAATGAGCGAGATTCCTACATTTTCATAGTAATTGGGCTTAAATCCGTATAACGGTTCTCCATCATCGGTCTGCAAGGGAAAGCGGGTCGCCAAGTCAAAGATATCTTTCCAAGTGGATTGATTCTTCGGAAGCGGGATTTTGTATGTAGCAAACAGATCTTTATTGTAGTAAATGGCGTAGCTTGAAAAGGTAGGCGCCAAACCGTAAAGCCGATCTCCAGAAATCCTTTTTAAGGAATCTAACATGATCGGAGATATATTCTTCCATGCATCAGGATCTTGCTTGATAAACGGTTCAAGATTAAGCAGATCGCCTGAGTCGCTAAGCTTCTTATAAGCGGATAAATTGTCCATATAACGTAGATCAGCCGGTGATGACTGATCCGCTTCAGGGATAACTTGAATGCTAATAGAGGGGGATTTTTGCTCAAAGGCATGACCATATCTTTTGTAGAACTCGGTTGGTGAAGGGTACTCCACCGTGATCGTTATCGGCTTCTCAACGTTGCTTTGGCAAGCTGATAATAATAGCATCGAGAGTATAATACAGAGTATTGCAACTTTGTTCTTCCCCATGATGATACCTCCAACGAATATAAACTGGAAAAAAGGGTGGGAGAGACCCACCCTTTTTAAGTTATTACCAAGAATCGCTTGCTGATGATTGATCGCTTTCTGTTCCATCCTTGTAGTATGTACGCGACAATGTATTCAACTTGTAAGAACCTGTTGCACTGTATTCGCCTGTGTACCATGCTGTTTCATTACCGCTGGTAGTCGTAGAATTGGTTCCTTGTTCCTTCTGGGTTGATCCCTCGTAGAAGGTTCCGAACACATTAATTTTTTTCATGTTCGAATTGGTTGTTCGGGCATAAGATTTGCCTTTCACTTTCTTTTGGTTTCCAATGACATAGTCGATGTATGCAACCGTCTCTGCATCCGGATCCTTTCCGGCAGCTGATACTGACGCCACACTAACGAGGCACAAGGCAGTTACAAGGCATAACACAGTAATTTTCTTTTTCATTCTTCACATCTCCTTCATTTATTGTTGCAAATCCATTCTGCAGTTCTGCGGTGCAACAATGAATCACCCCCAGCAAGACGTAGTAACGACTCACTTGTACAATCTGGATGATGTGATATATGTAAACGGAATGATCCGCATACATCGGAATTACTTTGGAATCTGCTGATCCTCGTTCTGCAATTGTTGCAAAGCCTCTTCCAGCGACTGACCGCCTTTCAGTATGTTTTTGATTGCAGCATTCGCCTTATCTACAAGTTCAAACGGTACTTCTCCTATGGGATGATAGGATTGCCGCGACGCATACATGGCAGATAGTCGTTCACGTTCCTCTTGATTCGTGCTCAATTCGTTTTGTAAGGTGGAAAAGCCATATAAAGAGCGGTAATTCCATTTCGCAACGGTACGAGAATTAAGAAACTTCACCATTTCCCAAGCAGCTTCTTTCTCTGTAGATTGAGCGGATACTGCATACAATCCGTCGATTAGCAATGTATCGTTGTTGTCCGACTGGTTGGGGTTAACAGGAAATGGAGCTAGTGCCCATTGAGATGTAGTTTTTTTCTGGGCGGTCAACTGCTTGTACTCTTCATACGTGACCACAGCCATTGCTTGTTTTCCAGCAAGGAAGGCATCCATATACGTATTGAGATCGGAGCTATTTATTAATTGTCCACTCTTCAATAAGGGAAGCGTAAGCTGCCAAATTTGCTTCCAGGAGTCGCTTGAGACTGTCGCTTGGGGTGGATTGCCCTGCATCATGGTTAGGCCTTGCCCGAAGCCGACCTTCAGCATGAATTCAAAGGAAGAAGAATCATTGGTTCCAAGACCGATAAGCGTGTTGCCACGCCCGTCATCCTTTGGAAATTTACCGGACAAGCGGAGCAAGTCCTCCCAAGTCATTCCTTCTTGCGGATATTCGATATGGTACGTATCGAAAAGGTCTTTATTGTATGCGATAGCTTGTCCGTAGAAGGTAGGAGGTAACCCATATAGCTTCCCATTTCCAATTGAGCGGGCATATTCGATGACTTGCGGAATGTATTCTTCCAGCGGGAAGGAATCTCGCTTTATCCATAAGTCTAATTCTTGCAAATCGTTTCGTTCAGCCATTTCTTTTACTAGATCAGGCGGCAAATAGATAATATCGAATTTGTTCTGCTGAACCCAATTCTCCACAGATAACTTCTTGGTCACGAGAGGAATCGTAGATAAGATTGAAAGCCTTATATTAGGGTACTCTTGATTAAATAGATTGCCGTAGCGCTTTAGAAAAGCATTTTCATTCGTATACGCAATCGTAAGCTCTGCCTTTTTATCCTTAGAGAATGGAGGGGCCTCGTTTTTTTGACACCCCGTTAATATACTAGCTAAACATAGTATTGAAGCGAGAAGCGTTGGAAAGAGTCTTCTTTTCAATTGAAACACCTCGATGTGGAAATTAGACTTCTAAAATATACCAATTAGTCTGTAAGTCATTTATACTATATATTGGTATAAATGTAAATAGGGAGTGGAGGAGTTATATTGAGGTGTTAGAAGAACATCTATATAAGTCGCAGTTGTTCGGTTGGTCGACGAGCTTTCACGGAACAACAATGATGAGTACGACTAAAGAGTATGTTTAATTAAATTTAACCCGTTGCTTATGAATGTTCAGATAGTTAAGATTAAAGATAGATAGAAAGAAAGTGCGATTCTACATAAAAGGTGAATGAGCTAGCTGGAATCTACGTGTATGATTTCAACAAATCGTCGTCGACCTCCAATAGCGTAAAATCTCCGGGGGATCGACGACAATTTGAAAGTTGAAGATATCGTCAGTAAGAAGTAGATATTTTAAGATATGTTATTGTATTTGGTTAAATAGAAATTAGTGAAGCTGACTTGTACGAGTAATTGCTGTTTGATATTATTGGCGTAGTGGCGCCACTTTTTGGGGTTTTGAAAGTACCTATAAGGAATTGAAACATGGAAAATTATATTACAAAAGTACAGATGGGGATGAGTTTTGAAAGTACCTATAAGGAATTGAAACTTAGTAACTAGTGCAGGTATACTCTTTAGCCGGTCCCGTTTTGAAAGTACCTATAAGGAATTGAAACTACTTCTCGGATCTGACGAGGATCGATCTTGTGATGCGTTTTGAAAGTACCTATAAGGAATTGAAACTAGGTAGTACCATTGTCTGTTGTTGCTGCCCATGTAGTTTTGAAAGTACCTATAAGGAATAGCAACCTTGAAAAAACATAGGAGAATCAGGGGACGAAGCATCTGCAATCAAGGTCAAAGAAAAGTAACTTGCTGAATACGATACAATGATTGCAGAAAATATTGAGGAGATTCGTCTTGTCGAGGAAGCTTTTACGACAAAAATAAGTCAATATCACTAACATTTAGGTCTCGCTTACGGCGAGGCCTTTTTTGATTGAGAGGAGGCGAAGGATGTGAACAACGAAAACGAATAAGGGAGTTTGCGAGGGAAGAACTAGCTGCCCTTCAATCGGGGCAGCTAGAGGAATAGTCATTGAAATCGATTAAGCAGAGTTGGAAAGAACTGTTGCGGAGGCTTTGAAAAGCATAGAAGAAAAATCCTACTCTGAATCAATAAGTTCGAGGCGCTCTAGAATTTTAATTGTCGTCAGAGCTGATAAGCGAACAGTCAATTCAACATTACCTGTTAAGACAGATTCATCATCTAGGGCTTCTTTATTTTTGGCGAAAACCTCTTCGGTAACTTCGTTAACTAGTTTAAGAATTATAGACTTATCCAAAAGAATAACCTCCATTTCGTCGATAGTTCTACATACTTCGACAAATGAGGAGGTTTTTCCTACGTCTCTCAGAATTATTTTATGGAATACTCATTTACTTCGAACGTTAGTATTTTATCGAAAATTACATAGTCTTTGCGGCTGCTGAACGGGCCCTTGTTATTGTTATGCTTGTTTAAGGCATAGGATGCCGTGCCTGAACCGGCTTGTTTATTTTCATACCAGTTGATAAAGGCGTTCACTTCTCCCATGCTCAGGTCAAATTCCTTTTCTAACCCCGTTATCATGGTAACGACTATTAATTGGTATTAAATAAAAATTAATGAAAAAACATGTAGATGATCGAACAATGATATAGGGCGCTTATGAATGAGGCATCCTTTGAAGAATCGGAACGTTTATGAAATGAGGGAAAGCCATTTTCGCAAAATTGCACATTTCCATTTCAAACCATTACGATTGCAAAAACAGATTTTATTGATGAAACAGGCGGGGCGTTTATGTACTAGTTTTCCTGTAGAAGGTGCATCAACCATGTCAAAGGCAGTGGAAGATGCGATACGATGGAAATTACGGGGGTTCTTAACAAAAAAATTAGCAATAAAAATTTGAAATTGTTGTTGCATGTAAAAAATTTCCGTGTTAGATTGTTTATGTATTTGAAATCATGGAAAATCCATACTTGGTTAATGATGGAATGGAATAAAAGTTAGAGTGTGTGGGTCTATCCTTTTTTTGGGAGGGTAAATGAACGGGGTAATCTCTGATATGCAGTCGTTGACAGAATCGCAAAAAAGAATATGGTATATGGAGATGATTTATCCGTATACCAATGCATGGCTGATTACAGCAAAGCTTAGTATAAAAAAGACTATAAATTTTGATTTGCTTGAAAAGACAATAAATATTATCATGAGAAACAATGAAATATTAAGAACAAATATAGTGCTAGAGCACGGTGAGAATAAACAATCTATTAAACCTTATGAGTATAAAAAAATTAAGTTAATTAGTGTGACTCAAACAAAAACGGTTGATTATTATCATGAATTTTTTGATGAAGAAAAAATCAGTGTATACAGTAACGATTTATGTGAGTTTTTGATGCTAAAGGCTCATGACGAATGTGGTTATATGATTAGGATCCATCATATTATTTGCGATGGACTCGGTTTATTTAAGTTAATAAATGAAATATCAGAAACATATCAATCTTTTTTAAATAAAGATGAAAATAAGATAGAACATTATAAAAATGACTATTTTAATTTTTTTATAAATGATAGAAACTATTTAACATCAGAACGATACAAAAAAGATAGACAATTTTGGTTGGAGAAATATAGAAATATTCCTGACTTCACTGAATTTGAACAACATAATCCCCTCATAACTCAAACCTTGGCCCAAAGAAAAATCTTAGATATGGATCAGTCCTTATATCTAAATGTGAAAGAATTTTGTAAAAAAAATAATATTAGCATTTTTAATTTATGTCTCTCTTCTTTAACTATCCTTCTAAATAAAATCACACATAAGCAAGATTTAGTTGTTGGAACAAGTTATGCTAATCGAACAAGTAAAGAGCTAAAAGATATTATCGGAATGACTGTAAGTACGGTTCCGCTAAGAATAGAAATTTCTCCTATGGAAAGCGTAATTACTCTGTTACAGAGAATTTCCAAAGAGCAGCAAGAGTACCTTAGGCACCAAAAATATCCGTATAATCAATTGGTTCAAGAACTCAAAGAACAACTCGGATTACCTGAACTTGGAAGGTTGTTTGGGGTTTCATTCGTCTACCGTCCAGAAAAACTAGATAAAATGGATGGTCTGGATTTGGATATGGAGATTAAGTTCAATGGCCATGAAATAAATGATATGCAAATCAATGTAATCGAAAGAATAAATGAAGCAAGAATTTTCATTCAAGTGGAATATCGTATACAGTTATTTAATGACAAGTTCATTGATAGTTTTATTAAACAATATATAGCTATTTTAGAGGAAATATGCAGAAATCCGAATTGTGAAATTAATGAACTTGTCAAAAAGATAGTGAATATACAAAAAAACGATAAAAAGAAAGCGAAATATAAATCTATGAATAGATTTTTGGACAGGCCATTATTATCCTCGTTGGATACTAAAAGTTATGATTCAACAATAAAAGGAGTAATTTCATTTAATCAAGAATCTCTTTGGCTTGTTGAACAGTTTGAAGGGAAGAGTACCAAATACAACATACCAGGTCACATTATTTTTAAAGGGAATTTTTCAGTATCTGCATATGTTTATGCCCTTAATCAAATCGTAAAACGGCACGATATATTGAGAACGTATTTTAAAGTATGCGGGAATTCAATAAATCAAGATACTCAACCTTATGAACCTTTTGAACTAGAAATTAATACTTCCGTTACGGATGATTCTGAGGAAAGTTTAAAAAGAGTGATTGAAGAAGAATCTAAACACCAGTTTGAATTGGAAACTGGGCCTTTATACTATTTTTCTCTGTATCAGTTAAGTAATCATACATATTTCGCTTACTTGAACTTTCATCATATTATTTTTGATGGTTGGTCAGGAAATATTTTTATGAAAGAACTAGGGCAATTTTATAGCTTCTACTTGAGTGGAGATAAAAATGTGCTCCCCGAGAATGTGCAATTTCAATATTCCGATTATTCATATTGGCAAAAAAATACTTGGTTTGGATCTGAATTTCCAGCTCTATTGGATTATTGGAAAGATAAATTGATTAGTGCTCATTCAAGAAAAATACTACCTTATGATCGTGAACCTTCATTTGAAACTACAGATATAGGTGAAGTATTATTTGGTGAAATCCCCAGCTCTTCTATCGAGATGATTAAATCAATAGCAATTAAAAACAATGCAAGCTTGTATATTACCCTACTCACTGCGTATAAGATGCTTTTATATTTTTATTCTAATGAATTAGATATTGTGGTAGGTACCCCTGTAGCGAATCGAAATCGGCCTGAAGTACAAAATATATTAGGGTATTTTTCTAATAGTTTAGTTCTAAGAACAGTCATTGAGCCAAATCAAACGTTAGATGAACTTATTGTCTCGGTTAAAAACACTGTTTTTGATGCTCTTGACCATCAAGAGATGCCATTTGGGAAACTTATTGAAATATTAAATCCTGAAAGGGGAACGGGGTTAACTCCCTTTTTCCAGACATGGTTTGTTCTCGATGTAAAGGGAGAAACAAACATTGAGGGTTTAAAAGTGGAACAAAATGAAATTTGGTGGGGGCACAGTGGTAAAAGCAAGTGGGATTTAACAATGAATCTTGTTGAAGCTGAAAATAATGAAATGAAAGTTGTAATTGAGTACAAAACAGAGCTTTTTAGCAAGGCTACTATAAAAAGAATATTGCATGACTATTTGTCAGTAATCTCAATTATTGTATCTGATTCCTCCAGGGATCTACGTTCAGCACGAGACGAGTGGGACAGAATGGTACATGAATATAAGCTTTTAATGCTTAATAATAGCAAAAGTAAAAAGAGATTTAATCGATTCAAATAATCATTTGGAGGTGTTACTGTGAAAAAGAAATTCAACAAAGATGCACATCTTCTTGTAAAGAAGGATGTTGTAAGGGAATCATTCATGGAAGGTACGGAATTGCCATTAGTCATAAAGCCAACGGTAACTGAACTGGATCTTAATCAATGGTATCTTACTAATAAAGATATGATTGAAAATCAAATCCTGAAATATGGCGGAGTTCTATTTAGAGGGTTTGAAACCAAAACAGCAGAAAGCTTCTATAAATTTATCGATGTCAGTTGTACGGAACCCCTTAGTTATAAGGAAGGGGCCACACCAAGAACGCAAGTAAAAGGAAAGGTGTATACCTCAACGGAGTTTCCGAATGAGGAAACGATTGCACTGCATAATGAACTATCATATGTCATGACTTGGCCGAAAAAAATATGGTTTTCCAGTATTACAGTTGCCGCTCAAGGTGGTGAAACCCCCATTGCAGATGTCCGGCAAGTTTATAATAAGATCGATCCTGAAATAAGGAATAAGTTTGTTGAAAAGGGCTGGATGTTGGTCAGAAACTTTAGGAACGGATTTGGACAGAGTTGGAAATATGTTTTCCATACGGAGTCCAGGGAAGAAGTTGAAAAATATTGTTCAGAAAATAACATTGATTGCTACTGGAATGATGATGATACATTAACTACGAAGCAAGTACGTCCTGCAGTTGCAATACATCCTGATACCAATGAAAATTTATGGTTTAATCACATTGTATTTTGGCACAGCAGTAGTTTAAAAGAAGATGTAAGAAATTTAATGCTTGAAGAATTCGGTGAAAGCCGGTTACCGTATCAAACTTATTACGGTGATGGAAGCCCGATTGAGATTGAGGTGGCTGAGCATATACGCAAAGCGTATGAAGATTGTACAATTACTTTTCCTTGGCAAGAGGGAGACATTCTTATGTTAGATAACATGCTTGTAGCTCATGCACGTAATCCATATAAAGGGGAAAGAAAAGTGCTTGTAGCAATGGGAGAACCTGTGAGCCGTTAAAAATCCAATTGATTAATAAAATGTACTGGGGAGGATTGGCATGGAAAATGTAATGCAAGAATACACTCTGTCACCACAGCAGAAAAGAATTTTTGAACTTAAAAACCTGGGTTTGATTTCATCTAAACCTAACGTAGTAGTCATTGGAATAGAAGGGGAATGTTCAAATTTTGACATTGAGTTGGCCATTAAAAGGCTAGCTGAAAAATACAGTGCGTTACGAACAAGAATTGGTGTAGACCCTAAGTATAATTTGCATCTTCAACAGATTGACTCGGCTCCAAATTACCGATATAAAAATGTTCTTACTGAATCAATTGAGAAAAGCAGAGATTTAGATGAACGAATTCGTTGTGAGATAGATGCACTTGTTGGAGATAGCCTGTTCGAGGCTGTGAGTATTGATATTTCGAATGATGAAAAAGTTTTGATATTGGCATTTAATCCTCAAAATTCTGATATTGAGCCTTCAATATTTCTTGAAGAGTTATCCGTTTTGATGAAAGTTGACATTGAAAGTAAATTGCTTCAGGAAGAGGTTCCCTACTATGCTGTTTCTGAATGGTTAAATGATTTATTGACGAATGATGAATATTCCGAGGAAAGAAGTTTTTGGAACAACGGGCGATTCTACCATTATGAGAATCAACTTTCCATGATTAAAAATAAGAAAGTTGAATATTTTCCTTCGAAAGCGTACACATTTGAATTTCCAGAAGATACATGGAACGGTTTGAATAGATTAACAGAAAAGTATGAATGTTCGATAGACTCAGTTATTTTGTCATGTTGGAATGTAACGTTACATGTATTGGGAGAAGAAAAAGAGCTTACAATTGGCATACACACAAAGGGTCGAGAAGACGAAGAGTTGGGGAAGGTTGTCGGACCATTAAACAGATTTGTTCCCCTGTATTCGAATTGGCAAGAGGCTGATACTTTCGAGAAACTGATAAGTAGAACAATTGTTGAAATGACAGACAGTCAGGAATACGCAGACTATTTTGATTATCATATTTTTAAAAGAGCGAAAAGCAGTCAGAAATTTTTTTCTTATGGGTTTGAGAGTCAATATCGTACAACTGTTCAATCAGGAAACAACACATTTAAGGTGTTATTTCAATCAGAGGTCTTCGAGCCTTTTCACCTTCTGTTAAGAATCAATCATGGTCAGCACAATAAAATTCTTACACTAAACTATAATAGTGAACTATTTGATCAAAAACACATTGAGTTTTTAGAGGATATTCTTATCCAAATTTGCAATAAAGCATACAGAGACCCTAAAGAGCAAATCACATCAAATATCATTTCAGATATTTTAAAAGCCCCGCTCCTTTCTATATTACAAGGAGAATTAGTAGTAAATAGAGTCTTATCGTTAGTAACATTGCTTGAAGAACAGGTACTGAAAACACCTGACAATATTGCTGTTATTTCAGAGTTTTCAAGTCTTACTTTTAAGGAAGTACATGAGAAATCAAACCAGCTAGCGCATTATTTAAAACATAAGACAGGTGTTAATAAAGGAGATATTGTCGGCGTATGTATGGACAGATCTCTGGAATTGGTTATATCCTTATTAGCTGTTCTTAAAGCTGGAGCTGCTTATCTTCCACTTGATCAAGATTATCCAGATGATAGACTTGAATTTATTTACAATGATGCAAATACGAAAACAGTAATATTGAAAAATAAAAACAACCCTCGCTTTAGCTCTATTTTCCCAAACTCGGTATTTTTAGAAGAGGAATCTGTTCATATTAACACCCACTCTAACAAGCTTCCAGAAGTTGAACTGGCTCCAATGGATATCGCATATATGATATATACCTCAGGATCAACAGGGAAACCGAAGGGGGTAAAAGTACCACATAAAGCGATTTGTAATCATATGAATTGGATGAATAGCAAGTTTGAACTAAATGATGGGGATTCCGTTCTACAAAAAACATCAGTAAGTTTTGATGCCTCAGTATGGGAGTTTTATGCTCCTCTAACGACAGGAGCGAAATTAGTACTAGCAAAGCCTGGAATGCATACAGACCCAGATTACCTGTTAGAGGTGATCAAAGAACAAAATATTACCACATTGCAAGTGGTACCTACCATGTTGCAAGCTCTAGTAGAAAAGGATTTGTTCAGTTCTTTGCCGTTGAAAAGAGTATTCAGTGGTGGAGAACGGTTGACACTTCCATTACAAAAGGCATTTTTCAAAAAATCTAATGCCCAGATTATTAATTTATATGGGCCAACTGAGGCATGTATTGATACGACTTATCATATATGCAATGAAGATGATACGTTTGAGACGATTGGCAAACCAATTTACAATACAAATCTGTTTGTATTGGATGAGGATCTTAATTTGGTTCCGCCTGGTGTTGCTGGTGAACTATATATTGGCGGGGATGGATTAGCACTAGGGTACATGAATCAAAAGCTAAATGAGGAAGCATTTATAAACAATCCATTTGATGAGAAAACGAAAATCTATAGAACTGGGGATTTAGTCAGATACTATTTAGATGGTCAAATTGGTTATATTGGCCGGGCTGACAGTCAGATCAAACTAAGAGGTTATCGGATTGAACTAGGGGAAATTGAGAAAGTACTCAGTGCTCATGAATGCGTAAGGTATTCTGCAGTCAAAGTTTTCGAAAAGGAAGATCAACTGTTAGTCGGATATGTGGAATTAGAAAAGGAGACAGATGTTGGTGATATTAGAGAATTTATCTCCTTGTCATTACCGGAATATATGATTCCGAATTTAATTCAAATAGTGGATAAAATGCCTCTCTTGAATAATGGGAAAATAGACTATCATGCATTAACTGAGGCAAATAGTACGACAATAAAATATGTCGCTCCAATGACAACTGTTGAGATTCTGATGGCTAATATATGGGAAAGTGCGTTGAAACGGGAGAAAATCAGCATAGATGATAATTTCTTCGCCATGGGAGGGCACTCCTTAATAGCCACGCAAGTAATATCGGAAATTCGCCAACAAACCGGTGTAATTCTACCTTTGAGAAAAATTTTCGATGCACCGACTATTAGAGAACTTTCTGTCGTTGTTGAAAACTTGATATTGGAGAATAGCGGGGTTGAGGTGGGGAATAGTTGAAAAAAACATTCAGTGCAATGAAAAACAAGAATGAGCTAATTGACAATATCTTGAAAAAGAGAAGGACATCAAAATTAATTGAGCGAGCCCCCCGGACTATCAACAAATTCCCTTTATCATTCTCACAAAAGAGATTGTGGCTTATGCAACAAATTGAGCCTAACAGTACTGCGTACAACATGCTATTTTCTTACGAGTTATTGGGAAAGTTAAATTTAGTTGCATTTGAACAAGCCATAAAGGAATTTGTGAAGAGACAAGAGATACTAAAAATAAAAATATCTTCAGATGAAGGAGTTCCCTATCAATTTATAAGTGAAGAAAAAGCGGATTACCGATATTTGGATCTATCCTTAATGACATCTGAACAAGCTGAGTATGAAATGAAAAGAATTGTAGAAAGGGCCAACGGCCCTTTCGATTTTGCAAAAGAAAATCTATGCACATTCAAGCTTTTCAAAGTAAGCGATAACCGACATATCTTTGTTTTAAAAATGCATCATATTATATCGGATGGTCAATCTATTGGAATAATACGCAGGGATATCTTTTCGTTTTATGAGCATATCAATAAAGGTTTAACTCTTCCTGAATTTAATTCAGTAGCCACACAATATATAGATTATTCAGTATGGCAAAATAATCTAATTAATACGAGTGGATTTGTGAAGCAAAAAAAATACTGGTTAGATCAGCTGAAGGATCATTCGTATACCTTTACACTACCATGTGATTATGAACGCCCACAGAAATTGAGTGAAAAAGGAATCACAGTGAATTTTATAATTTCTTCCTCGCTAACAAATAAATTGAAAATATTATCAAAAAAACAAAATTGCACCTTATTTATGCTCATGTTTACTTGTTTCAGTATTTTATTAAGGAAATACTCAGGGGAAACAGATATTTTGATAGGTACTCCCGTTTCGAACAGGTATCAGGCAGATTTAGAAGAAGTTGTGGGTTTTTTTGTTAATACGCTTGTGATACGAAGCCGAATTCATGATAATTTTACTTTTACAGACCAATTGGAAGTTACGAAAAATACAATTCTAGATGCATTTGATAATCAAGATATCCACATTGATTTGTTGTTTGATGATCTGATCAAATCTAGAAACGAGAGTTTTTCCCCTATTTTTCAGGTAATGTTTAGCCTAGAAAAATCTATAACTAATGAGGAGAGGGGGAAAACTTTAGATATTCGGGAGTTAAGTCTAAAGAACAATGAAACGTCAAAATTTGACATATCTCTGGATTTAACAGAAGAATCCAATACTATAAGTGGAACTTTTGAATGTAGAAGTGATTTATTTAAAAGTAACACGATAGAGCGATTAGTAGCAAATTATATTGCTCTTTTGGAAAGAATTGTTGTAAATCCAGAGCAACAAATTGACAAAATGAGTGCCATAAATGCAATCGAACATAACAAAGTAGTTTTTGAGTGGAATGATACAGCTATGGATTTTCCAAATACGCGGTGTGTCCATCAATTATTTGAGGAAGCAGCAAATAAATATCCTCAAAATACTGCAATAGTATACGGAAACACAAAGATGTCTTATCAGGAATTAAATCTTAAGTCTAATCAACTTGCTCACTTCTTAATAGATCATGGAATTGGCCCGGACAAATCGGTAGCCATTGGTGTAGAGCGATCTTTAATATTGCCTATCGCCATGCTTGCTGTTTTAAAGGCTGGTGCGGCATTTGTTCCTATTGATTTAGACGCTCCAATTGAAAGAAATCGTCATATTTTAATGGATTCGAATGCAGCCATTTGTTTCATTAATCGTCCAGAATTACCTATACCGGATGATGTGACTATGGTTGTCAATTTAGCACAGGAAGATGTTTATGCCGATTATCCGAATAACTCTCCTAATTCTACTGTAACTTCAGATCATTTGGTGGCTATATACTATACTTCAGGAACCACGGGAAAACCAAAAGGGGTGTCTGTTCTACATAAAGGATGGGTAAATCGAATTTTTTGGATGCAGAAAAAATTTAAATTAGAACCGACGGAAACGGTTCTTCAAAAAACAACTTTAACCTTTGATGATGTTGGGTTAGAGTACTTTTGGACATTAATGACTGGGGCCAGAGTAGCTGTCTTGGAACCCGGACATCATAGGGATCCATATGAAATTATTAAAGCGTTAAGAAGATATGACGTTTCTATTGTTTTCTTCGTTCCAAGTATGCTTAAGATGGTAATTGAAAGAATAGATACAGTCGGTGATGGAAATCTTTCGGCATTGAGAGAAGTCTTTTCTAGTGGTGAGGCATTAAAACCTGAAATAATAACACTATTTCGTGAGCGTTTTTCTAAAAAGAACCTCCACAATAGCTATGGAGTCACAGAGGTTTCAATTGATTCAACTATTAATACATGTGTCCAGAATAATACAAAAAATAAAAAGAGAAACATCTCTATCGGCCGACCAATAGGGAACAATTATATTTATATTTTGGATGATCGAATGGCACCGGTGCCTATTGGCGTCAGTGGCAATCTGTATATTGGTGGAGTAGGATTAGCTAGGGATTATTATAATGACCAAGTAAAAACAGAAGCTGCTTTTTTTGAAAATTCGTTTCATGAAGGGCGAATTTATAAAACAGGTGATATTGCCTATTATGATGAATTAGGAAACTTATATATTGTAGGTAGAACGGACAGTCAATTAAAAATCAGAGGAATGCGGGTTGAATTAGATGAAATCGCGGACGTATTATCTCGACATCCTGATATTTTAGAATGTGCGGTAGTTACTGAAAATACAGGAATTACTGAAGGAGACAGGATACTGGTAGCGTACATTCAAATTGTTGAACATTCATCAATTCAATGCACGGAGCTACGAAACTTTTGCAGAACAATGTTGCCTAATCACATGATTCCAACAAAATTTTTTGTTATTGATATTATTCCACTAAATAATAACGGGAAATTGGATAAATCACGACTAAGAGATAATAAGTACCCTATATTAAAAGATGCAGGAATTTCCCCGAGAGATAAACTCGAAGAAAAGATACTAGAAATTTTTTCTAATATACTTGGAATAGATAACCTCAATATAAATGATAGTTTCTTTGATCTTGGTGGACACTCAATTAAAGCAGTCAAACTGATGGATGTATTGAATAAGACATTTAATAGAAATATTTCTATCACGACGTTATTTAAGCATGCAACGGTTGAAGAGATTGCGAAAATTATTCGTACCGGGGTTATAAATGAGGACAAATCGATTGTTCTTTTGAAAGAAGGTAAAGACTCGGAACATCCTTTATTTCTAGTTCCAACTGGTGGCGGAAGCCTAATAAATTATTATGAATTAGTTCATTTACTAGATAACATTACGATTTATGGTTTCGTTCCCCAGGGATTTAAAAATGATGAACAACCTTTATACACTGTAGAGGAATTGGCAAAATATTATTATCAGATACTTAAAAAGATGTACAAAAAAGGACCCTATAGAATATTAGGTTGGTCCTATGGTGGAAATGTTGCTTTTGAATTAGCCAGAAAAATTGAAGAAGCAGGTGAATCCTTAGAGTGGCTAATTATCCTCGACGCTCCCGCCAAAAACCATGAGAGTGAGCGGAAAAATATAAATAAATATGAGCTCTTAACTCAAATTTCCCACCAAAATGGGGTTGAAATATCCACTGATATCGACTACGAGGAATTGCTTAAAAGTTTGTTCAACAAAATTTCGGATAACGGATCTCTCAGACATTTCCGCGTTCGTCTAGCAAATGAGGTTGCTTTTGAAAATTATTATTCCTCATACCCAATTAATTCAGATATCTATTTATTATATGCAGTTGAGCAAGATGATAAAGTACCAGTCCCATTAACGGATCATGAGCAGTGGAAGATAAAAACAAACGGCTCATGTGTTTGTTTTCCAATTCCAGGTCATCATGAGAATCTTATCGACCATAATCATGCCCAAAATGTAGCCTCGTTTGTTAATAACTTGGTAAAAGGGAGGGATATGAATATATTTTAAAAATAGAACTATATAAAAAACATATTAGTGAGTACGTTTCTGCTGATCAGATCATGCAGGGGCTTGACAGGTATATGTAAACCAAAGCTAAGCTGGATTTTATCGAAAATTGTTGTTCTGTCTAAGTCTATAAGTGGATATGGGTTTTCCTATGTCCGGGGCTAATTCTAGAAAGGGGAGGTAGGAATGATAGTGTAATTAAAATTATTCCCCCTTTAAATATCTCTGAGAAAAATCTTAAACTAGGCTGTGAAATTCTAAAAGAAAGTGCACTATCGTACCAGTTAAGAGCGAAGATTGCGTAGTTCAGTTATGATCATATTTAGCAGATCAGTTTTGTAGAGCATGTACTTTATATCGTAGTCAATGATAAAATGATCCGTCCTTTAAAGCTGTCGTCAGTATCACTACCGATGACAGCTTTTTTACCTTTCTATATGCTCGATTAAAAAATGCATTATGTTCATTTATGTAACCGTTATAAGTTAATTTTTTTATAATCTGTTAAAACAAATGGACGAGGATGAATTAAGTTGGCAATGAGACAGAGGTTGTACGATTAGCAGGGACAAACCATGATTCATCTAGATCATGAGCAGTTGGGAGACTACGTGTAACAGAACTTAACATCCAGAATACCCCTACACCAAGTACTACAATTCCGCAACCAGCGATAATAGAAGAGCTTGATACAATAACTCCCAAGCTCCCACCAATTAAATTGCCAAGCGGCGTAGCTATACCACTTAACCCAGATGATGCTGCAAATACAGTGCCTAAGTTTTTTTCAGGCACACCTTTTTGAATTACAGTATTAATAATTACGTTGGTTACACCACCAGGTAACCATGCCAATCCGTAGACCAAGATTATTAGCCAGGTGAAATGACTAAATACGCTGAGAAACCAGGCGGCTCCAGACAGACAAAAGGCAGTTGTAAAAAGATGACCTAGTCGTACTTTCTCCAGTTTTAAATAAGGAGCGAGAATCGCCCCAAGCAAACTTCCACAAGCTTGCGCCATGAGCAATATTCCATATACCTCAGCCCCACCAATGCTATCAGCAAATGCAGGCATGACGGTAAAGGTAGCTCCACCCGCGGCATTAATGATAATAATACCGAATAAAATTCGAGACAGTGGTGTGGCAATGATTAATCTAAGGCCATCTTTCATGTCTGATAGATATTCTGTTATTGAATTCCGGTTCTTTTTTTGATCCTGCTCTTTAACTTTTGTTAGGGATTTATCTGTTTTGGTAGGTACTTGGATCCGCAGCTGTAAAAACAAAAGTGCTCCGATGAAGAATCCCAGTGAATTAATTAAATAAAGAGAAACAGCTCCAAGTACAATGATTAATGCTCCCGAAATTGCGTTGCAGGCAACCTCAATCCCTTGATATGCAATGGAAAACAAAGAATTTCCTTGTGTTAGCTGTTTTTTTTCGAGTATTTTAGGAAGTGCTGACAACTGAGCGGGATAAAACCACATATTCAGAGTCGTTAGTATTGGTGTGATGACAAGAACTAATCCGACAGTTAGAAAGTCAAAATAGTATGCGACAGGTATCGTCAGAAGCAGTAGACATTGAAACAGTTGCGTATATACTAACAGTCCCCGTAATGGAATACGGTCGATCATAGGTCCTGAAAACAGTTGAATGATTCTCGGAAGGATAGACAGAAAACCAGCAATCCCAGTATAAAGCGTTGATCCTCCAAGGCTATACACTAACCACATAGCAGCAACTCCATATAGGCTATCGCCAATATTCGTAAGTATACGACCTATAAACAACAGAGTAAAATTTCGATTCTTAAAGATCTCCAGAATCAACAACTCCTTTTTTATTTTGACTAGCTTTTCACCTTAATTTTCTCTGAAACTACTTTAATTCCAATTGCAAACTCTTGGCTATTTTCTGTTGCAGAGTTAGAAGAGATGTCTATCCATTTCTCCAACAAAGCTTTGAAGTCAGCCGTTAATTGCTCTTGTTGCTCAGGTGATAGCAGCATTCGTAAGTTAATTTTCGTACTAGTGGCTGCATCGTAGTCATCAGCTAAAATGGGCTCCACTAACTGCGTTCCTTGTGTGTTGAACCACTTTGCCTTAGACTTGTAGTACTTCTCCACAATGCCTCCAACTGTCCGCGTCTCTACTAAATCAATTAATTGGCCAACATATAATTTCTGTATATGGTAGTGAATATTACCTGGAGATTCACCAAGTTCATCTGCCACTTGTTTGGCTGTTTTTGGTTTATTAGCTAATGTTGCGATAATCTTGACTCGTTGTGCGCTGCCTAGTAATTTCGCCTGCTCAACCGAAATTTCAACAGTCTGCTTTAGTTCTTTATCCATACCAATTCACCCCCACTATATAATTTACATGTTCGTTAACTTTGTTATTCCATCTTATATCCAAACCTAACCTTCTATGAAACGTACACCGTAGCTCAATACAAACATCACCCAGGGCTTAGGACTTTGAGGAAACTAGTTTTCTTCAGAGGATCGGAGCCTGACTTGCCTCGTTACTGGTGGGTTTCCCATTCCCCTTTATGAACGAGTTCTGATAATGGTTTTCCATCAGATAAAGTTAAACTACTGCAATCATAACTCAATCTATATTATTTATTCGATCTATTTTTATAGAATGAATATGTAAAGTTATTATAATCGGATTACAAATATTTGTAAACAACTAAATGGATGAGAAATAGGCTCTATATTGATATGTCTAAAATGAACTCTTCCATACTAACAATTCACCAAGGTTCCTAATCCCGCGGCCAAATCGGAAGCGTTTAACGTTGGCTACTCGGCGAGCATTGCGGTGGTTCTGCTTTTGGCGGGTTGTTCTGGTTGCTTGAGCGGGATACGAGAAAGATTGATAATAAAGCGGGTGTCAAGTATTTTTTCATGAATTCGGGTCTCTATTTACATGTAGCAGGGATTTCCTTGCTAAAGATCGAAATAGTGTTTCGGAAATATCATGGAAATTACAAAAATGTTAGATCAATTGTGGGAGGGCATAGCACTCTGGATGCTGACGATCGTATTCCTTTGAACGCTGTACATTCAATTTAAGGAGTGGGGCTGGATATAAATTTCGCATTTGCAAAATGAAGCAGACGTTATGGTGTATCTTTTATTTTCGAATTATTGTTTATAATATAGTTGCCAGTTAAACAAGGAGAGGTGCCGAATGGCCGTACACATAGTCGTTGGCGACTTATTAAATGCAAAGGAATTGATTATTGGACATCAGGTTAACTGCCAAGGGGTCATGGGCTCAGGCATAGCGAAGGCGCTGCGGGACAAATACAGTATGTTGTATCCAAGCTATAAGCGGTATTGTTCCCAGCATAACAGTCCAGATGAACTGCTGGGCAAGTGTCATATCGTCCAGGAAGGTTCCAGACATATAGCGAATCTGTTCGGTCAAGTAGACTATGGCAGACAAAAGAGTAGAGTATATACGAACTATGAGGCGCTTCGAGCCTCCCTGACTACGTTACGAGAATATGCTGTACAGAACCAATTATCTGCTGCTTTGCCATATGGTATCGGATGTGGCTTGGCGAATGGAGATTGGGATGTTGTCAGTGAGATTATTGAACATGTATTCGTCGATTATGATGTTAAGTTGTACAAGCTATAACTGTATCGTTTCGATATTCCAATCAATACCTCTTCCCGCTACTTATCGATGTTGGTACTGATCTCGGAGCTGATTGACAGGTACTGAGGAGATTGTGGCTCGATCAACTCAGGCAGGTGAATGAGGAAGACTACTTCTATCTTGTATTTGCCTCTAGGTACCGGCTTGTCTTCATGGTCTAGAAAAGACCATCGTTCCTCATAGCTCATCTTCTCATCCTTGTTCAAGGTTCGTTCGACTACTTCTGCGGTAAAAAATTTATTCAACGACCAACGGTACACTTCCTTGCCAACTTCATTCGTGACGATAAAGTCATACGGTTGCGAGCCGTAGGAAATGACTAGATCTTCTCCTGCCACATTGTGTATCCCGAATTGCAGTGTTATGTAGTCCTTATGCTGCTCTGTTGAGAGAAACGTTGTAAGCATATGACTCGCCCCTTATCCATCTATATGATAAAAAACAGAAACAACCTCATTCCTCATAGTGTGAAGTTGCTGCGAAAGATTCCACCCGAGAGTTACTATCTCCGAAGTCGGTTTCTCTTACAAATTCTTTTCCCGTCTCTGTAAACGATTCTATCAATGTTACGTCCAAAATGTCTCATAGAATAACATTACAATTAAGCTCGTAAGTAAACCAACCACCATCCAACCCCATATGTTTGTGAACAGGCTGTTTTTATACTCGCCGATATACTTCTTGTTGTTCGTTAGAATCATGATAAAGATAAGAACCGGCACCATCAGCATGCCGCCTAATGCTTGTGTGAGTACGGCGATGAAGTTGAACGGCAAATCCGGGATCAAAATAAGCAGTGCAGCTAAAACAAGACTGCCGATATAGACGAGATAGAACTTCGGCGCTTCTTTTATCTTATTGTTTAAGTGTGGTTCTCATTGTGAGATGAGAATATCCTATGAGTCATGTTGCAAAAAGTGCATGGGCACCTAAAATTTTGTTGTGATTTTGCAACAGAGCGGCTGGGAACAAGCAGTACGTTGAGAAATTCTCAACATTATTTCAGTTGGACAAGCACATTTTACTCAACAGGAGAAGTAGAATATAGAAAAATTTAACAGCAAGAGGGGGAGAATATGAGTACAGGTACATTTATTTTAATGGTGGTTTCGACAATCGTATCGTATTCACTCGGAATATATGTGTTGAATAAATTTCATGGGCGGAGAAAGTAAAGGAACATTGGTGATTCACGTATTTTTGAAAAAAGAATGAAACAATGTCGAAAAATATTCGAATATAATATAAATTCTGTATTTTATAGGTAATATTGTTTAGACAGCTTCATGTTTCTTCCCTAAGATGGTTGAGGAATATAAATCAATGGGGGTAAGAGAGATGAAAGCATCGAAGAAGTACCTGGCATTTTTAGCTTTTATGCTAATTTTGCTGGTGGTACCACAGAAGGGTTATGCAGCAGTGGATTACCGTGGAGGGATATTAGACGGAGCTAGTTTGTATCTCAATTCGAGCGAAAATGTAGGCGGTTCGCTATTTAATGAAGCTACAGATAATAATGAAGAAACAAAAATCGCGATGACAGGCCGTAATGTAGGCGGTGACCGGGATCATATCGTAAAACCGTTTACGGAGCCTGTAACCGTTAGTGCTATAAGAGTGAAGGCCAATAAATCCATTAATGTCGGGTTCTACGATAAAAATGGAAGATATATTACGGTCAACGGAAAAACGTTGAATAAAATTTCGGCTGAGGAAGCAGATGGAAGACTGATTCCGATTCCTCAAACTAAAGGTATATATAAGGCTATTTTGTTTAACGATTTAAGTGTGCCCGTAGATATTTACGAGTTCAATCTCTATAACGACAATGGATATGTGACAGAAGAGTCCGAACTGACTGCCAGCGGGGCTGTTAACAGTGTTAACTTGAAATGGGATTCAGTAAAAAATGCAACTGGATATACAATCGAGCGTTCCAAGACGCATGGCGGCCCATATGAGAAAATCGCCACTGCTAGCGTAACAGAGACTACCTACACGGATTTGAACGTGGTGAACGGCACAACGTACTACTACATTGTTACTCCATTCAACAGCTTAGGGAATGGGCCAAGAACGAATGAAGCTTCGGCTATGCCACAGGCTTCAGGAGTGACCCTGGATATTGAGTCTGCGAAGGACAAAGTATTTCTGAATGAGACCTTTACTGTACAAGCTGTACTGAACAATGCAACGAACATTTACGCAGAAGATTTTAACGTGAAATATGATAAAACGCGTTTCCAGCTTGTAAAGGTAGAAGCGGCAGACCATATGGGGTTATTCCATAATGGAACAGTAGCCGATGATACAGTAAGATTGATCACTGCAAGCTTGGGTAAAGATTATGGCATCAACGGAAAAGGTACATTGGTTCACTTTACGTTCAAAGCAATCGGTCTTGGAAAAGGTAAAATTGACGCAACAAAAGGGAAAATCGCGGATAACGGAACCACTGAGGTTACATTGACCGAAGAAAATTGCGGTGAAAAAGAGATTGAGGTTATTGGTGGGGAGTTAACGAATTTTACACTGAAACACCTTGGTTTTTTGGGATTTAACTATTCAGAGGACAAAAATAAATTGACCGATGAGTTGAAAAACTTGTTGGGCTCCACAGGCAATGTTGCGGATGTCGATCTCGTTCAGTTGACGAATGCAATTTTGGCTAATCCGAACTACGATTTCAATAAATAATAGGTTTGCCGCTCCTTATGGGGGCGGCTTTCTTTGTTTGATCAAGCAAACAGAAGAGTTTCAATACCAAAATCGTCTTGAATAATTTGGAAAATGGATCTATAGTAAGTATGACGTTAACATACTAACCGGTCAGTATGTTGAGTGAAGGGAGGCTATGCCAATGAATTTCGATTATTCCAAGAAGGTTGAATCTTTGCGGAAAACGTTGCTGGAATTCATGAATGAAGTGGTGTATCCGCAAGAACGAACGTACGAGGAACAGCTTGGTCAGGCCGGAAGCAGATGGGAGATCCCTCCGATCATGGAGCAGATGAAGGAGCAGGCTAAGCGGGCCGGTCTCTGGAACCTGTTCCTACCGGACAGCGAATACGGTGCAGGCCTCAGCAACCTAGAATATGCGCCCCTGTGCGAGATTATGGGACGTTCCCTTATTGGCCCAGAGGTATTCAATTGTTCGGCGCCGGATACGGGCAACATGGAGGTGCTTGTGCGGTATGGAACGCGGGAGCAGAAGGACAAATGGCTTGTTCCTCTGCTTGAAGGGAATATCCGTTCATGCTTTTCGATGACGGAACCGGATGTCGCGTCCTCGGATGCAACGAACATTGAAGCGACCATTGAACGGCAAGGCGACGAATATGTCGTGACCGGCCGCAAATGGTGGTCTTCTGGTGCCGGAGATCCGCGCTGCAAGGTGGCGATTGTGATGGGGAAGACGAATCCGAACGCGCTGGCCTATGAGCAGCAGTCTATGATTCTCGTGCCAATGGATGCTCCCGGTGTAAAGGTCAAGCGCATGCTGCCCGTGTTCGGCTACGATCACGCACCGCACGGACATGCGGAAATGGAGTATGATCGCGTACGAATACCGCTCGATTCCATGCTGTGGGAACCGGGCAAGGGATTTGCCATTGCGCAGGGAAGGCTTGGTCCAGGACGTATCCATCATTGCATGCGCCTTATCGGTGCGGCAGAACGCGCGCTCGAAGTACTGTGCAAGCGCGTACGGCAGCGTACGGCATTCGGCAAGACGCTAGACCGTCAGGGCGTCGTGCAGGATTGGATTGCCGCCTCGCGTATTGAAATCGAGCAGGCGCGCCTGCTGACGCTGAAGGCGGCTTACATGATGGACACAGTCGGAAATAAAGCGGCGAAAGCGGAAATTGCCATGATTAAAGCGGTCGCTCCCAATATGGCGCTGCAGGTGATTGACAGGGCCATTCAGGCGCTTGGGGCCGCAGGTGTCTGCGAAGACTTCCCGCTTGCCTCGCATTGGGCCAATGCAAGAACGCTGCGCTTAGCGGACGGGCCGGATGAGGTGCACAAGGCCGCCATCGCCAAAATGGAGCTTCGCAAGTACGAAGAGATGAAAGCGATTACGATGTGAAAAGGGTAGAAAAGATTAGAACAGATTAGAACAGATTTGAAGGTACAAACGAGACTTTAGCCTTTTCATGAATGGGGGATGGAAGGTGAACGTCAAGCAATTATTTGACTTATCGGGTAAAACGGCGATTGTAACTGGCGGCGGGCGAGGACTCGGCGAGCAGATTGCTCATGGCTTGGCTGAAGCGGGTGCGAATCTCGTTCTATGTTCGCGCAGGGTTGACGCATGTTTGGAGACGGCGGCCCGAATCCAACAGGATACAGGCTCCTCATGTCATGGGATGGCTTGTGACGTTAGAAATCCGGAGGACGTGCGGCGTGTGGTGGAACAGACGGCAGAAAAGTTCGGTCGTCTCGACATTTTAGTGAACAACAGCGGAGCCTCTTGGGGCGCGCCAGCTGTTGATATGCCGCTCGAAGCTTGGAATAAGGTAATGGACATCAATGCGACAGGTACGTTTTTGATGTCGCAGGCGGCAGGGAAGATCATGATTGAGCAGCGCGGCGGCAAAATCATTAACATCGCTTCTGTGGCAGGACTGGGCGGCTCGGATCCAGCATGGTTGGATGCCATTGGATATAGCGCAAGCAAGGGCGCGGTTATTGCATTCACGAAGGATCTCGCGGTCAAATGGGGCAAGCACAACATTCATGTCAATGCGATTGCTCCGGGATTTTTCCCAACCAAGATGACCCGTGATGTTCTTCAACACGGAGGGGAACAAATAGTAAGCCTCACCCCGTTGAGACGGCTCGGATCTGATCGCGATCTGAAGGGGAGCGTCGTATTTTTGGCATCCGAGGCTTCCGATTACATCACCGGTGCGGTGCTGACTGTGGATGGCGGCATGACAGCCATGTAACTGTCCCTGAATCGCGATCCATGGCAAGTGTCTCGTCTTTTTTATCCAGTAAAGCTATTTTGAAAGAATGAAGGAGGTCTGTATACCATGACGTCCAGGCAAGAGACATTACAGCAGGATACGATTCCCGTTCGCAAGGGCGAGGAGTTGAATGTTGCTGCGCTAGAAGAGTATTTACGTGAGCATCTCGATATTCCGGAAGCCCCATTGGAAGTGGAGCAGTTCGGGGCGGGACATTCTAATTTAACATACGCGATAAGGGGCGGGGATTGGCAGGCAGTAGTGCGCCGTCCTCCACTGGGGCCAGTCGCTCCTAAAGCACACGATATGCAGCGCGAATATACGATTCTCTCAAGACTGCATCCATTTTTTTCGCTTGCGCCTCGTCCGTATTTGTACTGCGGCGACACCTCAATCATTGGCAGTCCCTTCTTCGTGATGGAGCGCCGGAATGGAGTCGTGTTGGATCGAAGCTTTCCTTCGGATGTGGAATATACGCCTCAACTGGGCAGGGATATTTCCGAGACGATGGTCTCGACATTGGCCAGGCTGCATGAAGTTCCTTATCGGGAAACGAATCTAAGGGCGATTAGCCAGCCAGACGGCTTTATGCGTCGGCAAGTGCATGGCTGGATAGAACGTTATGAGCGAGCCAAGACGGATGAGATCCCAGGTGAAGGGAAACTCAAAAAATGGCTGGCTGATTTCTTGCCGAATTCGCAGACACCGACCGTCATCCATTACGATTATAAGCTGAACAATATCATGTTCGCAGGCGACAATCTTACAGAGATCGTCGGCGTATTTGACTGGGAGATGGCAACGGTGGGCGATCCAATGGCCGATGTCGGAGCAGCGCTCAGCTACTGGTTCGAACCGAATGACCCGTCGGAGCTGCTGCACGGCTTGGGGCATGTTCCGCTTACGGTTCGCTCGGGCTTCATGTCGCGTGCCGAATTCCTAGAGGCATATGCGTCAAAAAGCGGGCGAGATGTATCGGAGGCCCATTACTACTTGACCTTCGCTTACTTCAAGCTGGCGGTCATCTGTCAGCAAATTTACTACCGTTGGAAAAAAGGGCAGACGAGCGATGAGCGCTTCGGCCGTTTCAACGATACCGTACAGACGCTGATTGCACACGCTTGGCAGCAAGCAGAACGTGGCAAGCTGTAAACTAGATTACGATTATTGCGCAAGATAGAGTTGCGGTTCATCACAATAGGGAGGTTCTTTGAGATATGGGCAATGAGCATTTACTTGTACAAAAGATAGGGCATGTTCTGTCGTTGAAGCTGAATCGTCCAGAGAAGCTGAATGCGTTCAGTCCTTCGATGATTCGGGGGATTATCGATGCGCTGGAGGAGGCGCAGAGAAACACAGACATTCGAGTCATCTGCTTGTCGGGAGCGGGACGCGCCTTCAGTGCAGGCGGAGACGTGACGACAATGAGCGGCGCAAAGCCGAATAACGTCTATGATCATATTGGAATGATGAATGAACTGGTTCATTCCATTAAAGAAATCGAGAAGCCCGTGATGGCGGTCGTGCATGGATTCGCGGCAGGTGCAGGTTTCAATCTCGCGTTAGCTTGCGATTTGATTGTTGCAGCCAATGATGCCAAATTTGCGATGAGCTTTGCCCAAGTCGGTCTCATCTCCGATGGAGGGGGATTGTTCTTCTTGCCGCGCCTCATTGGCATACACCGAGCTAAGGAATTGCTATTCAATGCCGAGCCGATCGATGCGGAATATGCCCACCGTTTGGGTATCGTAAATAAGCTGTATCCTTTGGAGCAATTGGAATCCGGTGCGCTGGAATACGCCTCCCGCTTGGCGAAGGGGCCCATTAAGGCGTATGGGATGCTTAAGAAAATCGCCGACCAGTCGTTGACTTCCTCGTTGGATGACATATTAGAACGGGAGAGAGTTACGCAAGCCATGATGGTCACGACCGAGGATCACCAGGAAGGTGTTCGGGCGTTCGTCGAGAAGAGACAGCCTTCATTCAACGGTCTGTAGCACTTGTCGGTTTTTATTCGTTCTGAATGACAAAATGGTTAGCAATGAGGAGGCGATTTTTGATGACGCAGTCCCATTATGCGTATTGGCCCGCACGATTGCCTGTTTCCATTTCAGTTCCGGACACGACGCTTACTGACAACTTGGAGGTTTCTGCCCGCCGTTATCCGGATAAGACGGCAATCATTTATTATAACAACTTTATTTCCTATCGAACCTTATGGAAAGAAGTCAATTTGATGGCCGCTTATTTGCTCCATCTCGGCGTAGAGCAAGGCGATCGCGTGCTGTTATATATGCAGAATAGTCCTCAGTATATTATCTCTTATTACGCGATTATGCGATCCGGCGCTATCGTTGTACCTATCAATCCTATGAATCTCACCGAAGAGCTTTCCTACCTTATTGAAGACAGCGATGCAAGAGTCGGCTTTGTGAGCCAAGAGCTGTACTCACGTATCGAACCGTTGTTATCAGATCGTTCCCTTGAACGCATTATTGTTGCTACCTATTCGGATTACTGCAGCATTGTGGGTGAAGAAGTGCCTGACATCGTCAGGGCATCACGTCTTGAATCAATATCCCCCCAAGCTGTGTCCTGGACGGAGGCCATGAAAGTAGCGACTGTTCATCGGGGTTCCTTCCCGACGACGAAGGGAAGTGATCTGGCAGTTCTCCCGTATACATCGGGCACGACCGGCAAGCCAAAGGGTTGTATGCACACTCATAAATCTGTACAAGCGAACGTGATTTCATCTGCCTACTGGGGGGGATTGACACCGGAGGCTAGGGGATTGGCGACACTTCCCTTCTTCCATGTCATCGGCATGATTCATGGCATGCACGCTCCCATTTTTGTCGGTGCAGCTATGGTCATCATGACGCGTTGGGATCGCAGCACGGCTGCCCTGTTAATGGAACGCCACAAATGTACGTATTGGACAGGAATCAGCACGATGATTATTGACTTTTTAGCAAACCCTGAACTATCTCAGTATGATTTGAGCTCGCTTATGCTGATTAACGGTGGCGGAACTGGGCTGCCGGAGGTCGTGGGCGAGAAGCTCTACCAGGTTACGGGACTGCGATTTGTAGAAGGGTATGGCTTATCCGAAACGATGGCGCAGACGCACTGCAATCCGCTTGACCGTCCGAAGCTGCAATGTCTTGGCATTCCAGCCTTTGGCGTAGACTCGCGGGTCATTGACCCGATGACACTTGAAATAAAAGGGCCGGGGGAAGAAGGAGAAATTATTATAGACGGACCGCAGTTATTTCAAGGCTACTGGAATGATTCAGAGGCTACGCGGTCCGCTTTTGTAACGGTGGAAGGCAAATCATACTTCCGCACGGGAGACATTGGGCGGTACGACGAAGATGGATACTTCTTCATCGTCGATCGAATGAAGCGCATGATTAACGCTTCGGGATTCAAAGTATGGCCGACGGAAGTAGAATCGATTCTATATCGGCATCCGGCGATCCAAGAAGTATGCGTCATTGGCATTCCGGATGAGCGCAAGGGAGAGGAAATCAAGGCTTACATCGTCCTGCGCGAAGGGGAGCGCGGCAACGTGTCGGAAGGCGATATGATAAGCTGGGCGCAGGAGCACATGGCAGCTTATAAATACCCTCGAATTATCGAATTTGTCGCTTCGCTTCCGGTTACTGGCAGCGGCAAAATTTTGTGGCGCAAATTGCAGGACGAGGCATGGAAGAAAGCCGGGGAAAAATCGAGCTCCAGATAGAAGAATCGTATCAACGATTTGAAATGCAAAATATCCACTTGTTCCCTTTACATGTCTCTATTGTTCAAGCTAACATAGAAACATATTATTCGACATGAGGGGAGAATCACGCTTGGAGCTGTCCATGAAGGATAAAATCATCAGACACAGTATTGCGCTGTTCGAATCGAAAGGGTTCAGCGAAACCTCGATTCAAGATATTGTCGACACGCTCGGCGTGACAAAGGGCACCTTTTATTATTATTTTACGAGCAAAGAACAGCTGTTAACGCATATTCATCTGCAATATATTGACTATTTACTAGCAGAACAGCAAACCATTTTTGATCGCCCGGATAGATCATGTCAGGAAAAGCTGGCTGGCGTAATCAACATGATGATTCGGGAAATCGCAGAAAAGGGTGCCAGCGCACGGATATTTTTTCGCGAACTTATTCATATTTCGGGCGAGGATCTGAATGTAATCAAGGGGAAGCGGGATCAGTTCCGGTTCAATTTACAATCCGTCATCGAGCAGGGAATGGAGAACGGAGAATTCCGCAATGATATCCCGGCGGATATGATGACATTCGGTATCCTTGGTGCCTGTAACTGGTGTTACACCTGGTTCAATCCGGAAGGCGCCGTATCCGATGTCGAGGTTGCTTCGATCTATACGAGGATGTTTTTGAATGGTTTGAATAAGCAATAGCACGTATTCTTAATTGACAATACGCTTCAGGCTGTGGAGGTTCGTGAATCACGGCAATTTCATCGTATTTATTGGCCACTATAGAGACGAGACCTCCCGTTTCGAATCTATCCCCGGCAAGGAGCAGACCAAGCAATCCGTGGTCTGCTTTTTGCTTGTGCAAGACAATCATCGCGTAATCGCAAGTTTCGTACACCCGACTGTTTCGAAAGGTTCTACCTGGAATCGTTCATTTCCTTGTTTCCTGCTGGAACTTTAATAGATGATGATCCAGCTCTTGGCTTAAGACAATTACCTTCTCATCGGTAAGGCTTTTTCTCTCTGTTGCCACTTTAAGCAATTGCTGGCGAATTCGCTCGATTTTATCTTTCAAATCTTTTTTTTGCTGATCATCAGAATTAGACGGGGCAATAGCCACTCACCCTCTCTACGTTGATAAATGTTTCTGGCTCATTCTGGCTCCTATAATGGAAAATATACCACATCAACTTTTTTTTGAATCTAAAACTTGCTGAATGTGTTCCATTAGCAAGATAAATGTGATTATTGTGTTGAGGGTATTTTATCCTAAGGAAATATAAGTTGGGAGATATTATGATGTTTATCGGAGATTTGGGAGAGTTTGTGAAGGGTTTTTCTATAAAATGGGACAAAAGTACAAGCTCCAATTCGCATCGCGAGATGACCAAATCGAGTAAAATGAGATATTGCAGATTCGAATTATAGATAAAAGAAGTAACCTATGATAAAACGATACAATGCGGATCATGATAGGAGAGGCATGACAATAGAATAGGAAAATCGTTCCACACGATAATATTAAATAGACCGTTCCCAGTAAGGAAACGGTCTATTTTTCTTTCTATTCGGTTTTAAATTTCGAAGAAGCTTCCTTCAGTTGCTTGGTAAGGCTGTCAATTTCCTCAATCATCGAGGACAATTGCTGCACCATAGCCGATTGTACTTGAATCGTAGAGGTTACCTGCTCAACGGAAGCAGACACTTCTTCGCCAGAAGCGGACAAGTTCTGAGCCAGTTCCATAACGTCCTCTTTGCCCCGCTTCATGTTGTCCATTTCGTAGGCCATGCCCTTGATTTGTTCTGTAATGTCAACAACGTTGTTCAAAATGGCTTCAAACGCCAGCTTCGTATCGTCTACATATTGATTTTGCTTGGTTGACACATGTTGAAGGCTTCTTACTGATCCGTTTGCCTCCTGCGCCAAGCTTAGGTTGTCTGTGATGATTTCCTCGATCTCGCTTGACTGCTTTGCACATAGCTCTGCCAATTGTCTTACTTCGGAAGCAACAACAGCGAATCCTTTGCCATGCTCCCCAGCTCGTGCGGCTTCTATCGATGCGTTAAGGGCGAGCAAGTTCGTTTGCTTTGCAATCTTGCCAATGGTTTCCGTAATGGAGGCAATGCGCAAGGAGCTTTCCTCCAGCTTGGCCGTGATGGCTGCGATTGAAGCAACTTCCTGTTCACTGTCACCATGGGTATGAATAAGCTGATTCACGACTTCATTTCCACTATGGAAGACTTCAATAATGGAATCCGTCCGATCCTTCACAGCGGATGACAATTGATTGACAACTGCAATTTTATCCCCGAGATCACCGAACTTATTTACGATTTGCTCGGTATCAAGCGCTTGGGACTCTATAGCTTTGGCGATTTCCATGGTCGTAATCGATGTTTCCTGAATGGATATCGTCGTTTGCTTGGAGGCGGTATCCAATTCATTTGTGCTTGTGTTCAAATGCTCGATTGAGTGATTCATTTGGGAAATCAGGCTCTTATTTTGTTCGACCATGACGGTGAAACTATCCGCCAAGTCTTTGAATTCACTCTTGTAGTTGCCTGTTGCAGCAACGGTAAGATCGCCGGACGCCAATGTCTTGAATAAGTCGGTTAGTCTTGCGATTGGCCGCGTAATCGTACGTGAGATGAGGATACCCACCGTCAAGGATATCAATAGGGCAACAAGCGTAATGATCGATATTTTGGCGAATAGATCATTAAGAGGTTTCTTAATGTTCTTATAGCTGTTTTGTACCACAATTGTCCAATCTGCTTTCGGAATTTTGGAATAACGGATAAAGTATTCCGGATCCTCAATACCTCCTCGGGAGATTTGCCCCTTAACCGGAGTCTGAACGACTGAATTAAATTTGTCGGATTCGACCATCTTTCCGATTGCCGAATTATTGTTCGAGTGGAAGATGGTTCTGCCTTCGCGATCCAAGATTATGGTGCTTCCTTGCCCATTATCGTCCGCATGCTTCAGTTGATCTACAAAAAACGAGGTGTTCACGGTCATAATAAAAACACCTTCAACATCCGCGCCATCCCCCAGGATTGGTTGTGCGAACACAACCACCTGACTGCCGGTACTTTTGGATACAATCGACTCGCTGATGAACGATTGTCCTTTCATTGCCGCTTGGAAATAGGCTCGATCAGTGCGGCTGCTTCCAATGTTGTCTCGGTTCGAACTCGCAATGATGATGCCGTTCTTATCGATGAGACTGCCCGAGCTCGTTTTGAGACTATCAGCCATCACCTTATTTGCCTTCGTGAAAAGCGGATTACGTTCAGAGAAAAAATCTGCATCCTCTAAGGAATGCTCCGCCCGAAGCTGCAGCAAGGAGAGGTATGTCTGATTAATAGACGCCAAATAAATGGACTGCTCCTCCAGTTGCACGGACGACCATAACCCTTCACCGATGCGGTTGGCATTCAAAATCATGTTGTTCTTGCTTTCCTTCAAAAGCATGTCGGATCCGTACCAGTACAATATGGAACTCGTTCCGATCAACATGCATACCGCCAAGGTGCTGATTAACAACGGAAGCTTTACTTGCAGTGACATATTCCCGATGCGAAAGCCCCACTTCTTAGGTTTTATCATCCTCGTCTCACCCCTGATGTACAAAATATGTTCCTATGACTCCTATGTAAATCCGATTTTCCATCTCTGTATATGCCTCCTTCCAACTATTTGGACAAATATGATCAGAAGTCTGTTAATCTATTCAACGGAAATATTTACGTGTTTTTATATAGGTAAATTCCGGTAAGTGGGCGCGGTGAACACTTGAGTCATGCAGAAATAAAGAAAGGGGCGTCCCTAGTCATGTCAAATGACTTTTGGGAGCCCCATTTTGCATGCTATTCGGTTTTAAATTTCGAAGAAGCTTCCTTCAGCTGCTTGGTAAGGCTGTCAATCTCCTCAATCATCGAGGACAATTGCTGCACCATAGCTGATTGCACTTGAATGGTCGAAGTAACCTCCTCAACGGAAGCCGATACTTCTTCGCCAGAGGCGGATAAGTTCTGTGCGAGCTCCATAACGTCATCTTTGTTCTGTTTCATAATATCGATCTCATGGGCCATGTCTTTAATCTGTTTGGTGATATCCATGACATTATTCAGGATCACTTCGAATGCTTGTTTTGTCTGGTCGACATATTGATCTTGCTGAGTGGATACGTTTTGGAGACTGCGTACGGAATCGTTCGCCTCCTTGGTCAAGCTTAGGTTATTTGTAATGATTTCCTCAATGTCGCTAGACTGCTGCGCACACAGTTCTGCGAGCTGTCTGACTTCGGAAGCAACGACACCGAATCCTCGGCCATGTTCACCGGCGCGAGCGGCTTCAATCGATGCGTTCAGTGCTAGTAAGTTCGTTTGCTTGGCGATTTTGCCGATCGCTTCCGTAATCGAAGCAATGCTGATCGAGCTTGCCTCTAGCTTGGTGGTTATGGTCGAAATGGAACTGACCTCTTTCTCGCTGTCGTCATGAGCCCGGATGAGCTGGTTGATAACTTCATTTCCGGTATGGAAGACGTCAATAATAGAGTCCGTACGCTCCTTAACTGCCGACGACAATTGGTTAACGACTGCGATTTTGTCACCGAGATCACTGAATTGATTAACAATATGTTCCGTATCGAACGATTGAGATTCCATCGCTTTTGCGATTTCCATCGTGGTGATCGAAGTTTCCTGAATGGATATATTCGTTTGTTTGGAAGCAGCGTCCAATTCGTCTGTATTTGTATTCAACTGTGCAATGGAGCGGTTCATGTGGCCAATCAAGTTTTTATTTTGTTCTACCATGACCGTGAAGCTGTCTGCCAGGTCTTTGAATTCACTCTTATAGCTTCCTGTAGCAGCGACGGTGAGATCGCCGGACGCCAGCTTCTTGAACGATTCTGTTAATCTGCCTATTGGCCGTGTTATCGAAAGCGAGATAAGTAAGCCAGCAGCTACAGACAGTAGCAGAGCGCCGATCGTTATGAGTGATATGTTCATAAATAAATGATCGAGTGGGCGCTTAATGTTCGCATAACTGTCGAACGAGAATACAGTCCAGTCTGCTCCTGGAATCTTCGAATACAGAACATATTGATCGGCATCGTCAAGATTACCGCGAACAATTTCCTTGTTTCCAGAAGCCTGGAAAATCGATTTAAGCTTATTGGACTTGATCTGTTTTCCAGTCGCGGTCTTATCCTGTGAATGGAAGAGCGTATGGCCTAGGCGGTCCGTAATAATAATTGTGCCTACTTTATCGCCGGCCAATTGCTTCAATTGCTCCACGAAGAACGAGGTGTTGACCGTCGAGATAAAGACACCGTCTACCTTCGAGTCGGGCGCTGATATCGGTTGAGCGAATACGACGATTTGGCTTCCGGTACTCTTCGAAGTTAAAGCGTCACTTATGGTCGGCGTTCCCTTCATGGCAGCCTGGAAATAGGCGCGATCTGCGCGGCTTTGCCCGATGGCTTCCGGAGTGGAGCTTGCAATGACGATCCCTTTCTTATCAATGAGCTGATAGGATTCCGTGCCCGTACTGCCTTGGAAACTTTGGGTCAGCAGTCTATTTGCTTCGTTGAACAAGGAATTATCCTTCGAAAAAAAATGAGCATCATCCATAGACGACGCTGCTCGAAGATCCAGCAATGAGCGGTATGTACCATGTACTGAGGCTAAATATACGGACTGTGCTTCCAGCTTTACGGAAGACGATAATCCTTCGCCGATGCGGTTGGCGTTCATAGTCAAACTATTTTTGCTTTCCTTCAAGAGAATGTCAGAACTGAACCAGTACAGTATCGTACTCGTTCCAATCAACATTGCTACTACCAATGTGCTGATTAACAGTGGAAGCTTTACCCGCAGCGACATATTGACGATGCGTGAAATCCACTTCTTCTGTGTTACCATGCCTAGTCCACCCCTGCTGTTATATTTTGCGATGCTATGGTCTACTTCTACGCGGTTGAACGCCTAGACACCTCCCTTCTGAATAGGTTGGAAAAATATGATGTAATGCTCATTCAATCTATTAAACATTTAATTTTAAGTAAATTTCTATAGGTAAATTACGGTAAATGGGGTGAGTGAGGGGGGGATCTCGTTCAAGTGAAAAAGGCTGCCTCGTCTTGGATGAAGATGAAGGCAGCCCGCGAGGGCATTTACAGATTGGTGAGCATTTGAAAATCATATAAGTAGACGCCGGAGGAGAGTTTCGAAGCCAGGTTAGGAATAGGGAGTTTTTTCAGCAATTTGCCATCCGACAAGTGGTATTGTTCAATCTTATGTACTTGGTCGGACTCATCATAGCGGAACAGATAATAGAAAGTGCCATATACAAAGCCCATCGCATCGTTCACATTGGATGACCGCTGGAACTTGGCAAGGGTGTTGGACTTCACAGAAGCCTTCGTCTCCAGTGAGAACGAGAAGATTGTACCGTAGCCATCTACATAATAGAGCATCTTATCCACAATGCCGATACTATTGGCGCTAAGCGAGAAGTATGCATTGTCCGGCTCTTCTCTGTATGTATGAAGCGAATAGGTTATTGCCGTATGAGTGGACTTATTAATTTCCATAAGCTGAAGATGGATACGATTGTGCTCATCTCGGGTTGAGAAGACCACGTACATATTGTTTGGTGTGGAAACCATCTTCGATTGCACGATAAGAGAGCCTGTATAGATGTCCAATAGAGGATATTTCGTTTGTTGAAGCTTGCTCCCCTCTAGCTCCATCACAACAAGGTTTAGGCCTTGCAGAGAGGCATGATCAGAGGTCAATACATAAATATGATTCTCATCGCTGCCCTGCGCCTCAACAAACTCTGGAATATCCGCGCAATTATGGTGCTGCGCATCTCCCCAGCGGATGGTAGATATATAGTTGTCATGGGTGTCAATCCCTTTGTTGAACAAAGCGTAATACAACTTGCTTGAGGTTAAGTAGCCCGACATCTGTCTATACCCTGCACTTACTCTACATCGTGAAGAATATGTATCCTCAGATCCCTTGCCTTGCTGCACATGGATCTTCTCTCTTGCTTGGATGACAATGCGGTTCGAGTCCTGAAGCTGAACAGGGGCATTCCATTCCAATCCATCTCCGTTCCGAGTCTGAATGCTCCCGTCCTTGTCGATAGACAAGAAGTGAGAGTTCCCGCCGCCGATGATTTCCTGAGATAAGGAAGTAGAGTAGTAGACAAGGGCGACGGGAGGATTATTCAGCTTGGTATTATTGTCTTGTGGAGATGATTGAGAACAAGAGATGAGAAGAGAGGAAATGACTAGGAAGACAGTATAGATAAGGATGCGTAACATAGCGTGATACGAGGTCTTCAAGCTTCTCATCTCCGTTCCGAACAAATTAGTAGCTTCTTACTGTTGTGAACATGGATGAGTCGCGAATATCGACCGGATATACACCGAGTCCGCCATCTCTATCAATATCGATGTTGGCTTTCTCTTTGAAGGAGCACCATACTAACTTGGAGCAGTTTTTGTCGCCGGAGCATGAGGTAAGACGATTCGTAGCAAAATTGTAGGAGTATTTTTCACCGATGCGGCCATTTGCCCAGTCAGCAGCTTGGGACCGCGCTGTTGCGTTTGCATATTCATTCTTGAGGGTGAGAATCTTGGAGCCGCTATCTACTCGCTTATCAATAAGCTTTACTTTGCGGACTCCTGTGCTAGGGACAGACTCGACGATATAATCCGGTGTGTAGTAGATGCCTACATGGCCGTGAGGGATGCCGATCGTCGAAGCGGTCTCGAAGAACACATCGCCTTTGCTGGAAGAGGCGAGCTGATAAGCTCCTTGACCTTTGTCTCCTGAGGCGATGCTCATTTGCGGTGACAGCCTTTTGGAGCTGAGCTCCTTGTGCATCTGTTGGATGATGACGTTGCGTGGCTGATTTGTAACACGGGAAGCGTAATCAATTTCGGACAAGAGCTGTTCCTTCGTCACATCAGGGTATACCCCTAACACGCGATCCAACTGTGCTTCTTCATCTTGACCCAACGCGCCAACGGTTGTAGGAACGAACAACGTCAACAGAAGCATAACAAGCAAAATCTTTTTCATTCAAATCCTCCCATCTATCAATTGGTATACTTTCACTCCTATCATACAATCAACTTGGGGAAATATTCAATAATTTTACTAATTATTAATTATTTTGTATTAAGGAGCTGTATTGAGCCATTGTTCGATGACATTTACGGATTGCGGAGCCCAGGCTAGTTTTAAGTGATTGAGCTTCAAGGTAACATTTCCTGCGACAGTTCCAATTCCATCCGTTGCGGAAGCACTGTTCACGAATACCACCCCATCGCTAGGCCCTGTATGCTCATTGTGCACGTTCGGAATGTTGTTTTCATTGCCAGACAGCAGGTAAGTGGCAATTGTACCTGGTATGCCGGAGCCTATAAGTTTGTTGACGAGCGAGCCCTGCTGGATTGCGTAATCGATCCCATCTCCCTTCGTGAAAAATCCCGTACCTCCATAATAGGTTGTATACCAATCTTGTTCAGTCGCTGGAAGCGGGTACGCAGTGTCCCATTTCGCCAACATTTGCTTTTGCCCGGGGAAATAGTTGCCTTGAGATGTGCTGTATATGGACAGCTCGGGATGATTGCGCCAGGTGCCATAACAGATCATTTGTGTGTGGGGAGAAGGGGCATTGACATTGCCGCCGCATTCCGGAATGATTCCATAATTGAAGGTCCATCCGTGCCTGAATATAAAGTCCGTTCCTTTATTCGGACTGCCAATGAGAATAAGCTTTCGAATATCGTTGGCATACGGAGTTCCTCCGCCTTTCGCTACGGAGGAAGCATACATCCGCGAGGCGAAGGCCCCTTTGCTCCAAGCGACAACATCAACTTTGCTGGCACCCGTTGTTTGCTTAATAATGTGAATGGCATTCTGGATGTGCTCGGCGGCATAGTAATTGTCTCCATGCTTGTGGCCGAATCCGATTGCAAATACTTTATATCCTTGGCTGACAAGCTGCTGCATCAGGCCTGTGCTCGGGCATGTGGAAGCTCCACATGTATTCGGCCCGAACTCATTTGGGTTAGCCCAAGCCCGATCGGCATTGTCGTTAGCACCATGGACAAGCAGAACGGGTGTGGATTTTGTATTGGTGTCATATTGAGGTGCATAGTACAGCAAGAAGCGGCTTGAATGGGGCTGGCCAATGCCTCCGAAGAAGGTGAGCCGCTGTCCATTCTGATCTCCTCGCCCATCTGGGGGATATTGTTCCGCTGTGAACAGGGGATTACTGTCCTTCCAGCGTTCTACCTTAGCCCAGCCATTGGCGACATTTGGGAATGATTGCTCCATGGCCAGCGTTGATCCGCCAGCCTGGGCTTGCGAGAAGGGAATGAGCAGCGTGCACATGAGAAGCGCGACGAGGGCCACCTCGATCTTCTTGCCATGCTTAAAACGGGACATAGCATCCTCCCTTTCCTGGACTGCTTCGAGGCAGTCATTCATTAGTTATCGGGAGTTCGTGAAGGAACCCCTACATTTCATTATAGAGAAAGCGGTTACAATTAAGTTGCTGAATTACCTGCTTTCATCCAAAGATCCCTCTGAAGTGGATTCTTATATTCAATTATTCTGGCAATCGGAGCTTCATGAATAAGTTTCCTGTACTGGAATTAGTTTTTTATTCAGATGAAGAAGAAGTCTCCTTGAATTTCCTGGACGCTCAATCACATAATAAAGTATGGAAAGGGGGAGCTTGATTATCCGTTACTTATACGAGTTTATACAGCACCAAGACGATTTGCCTATCAAATTATTCGTAAACAGCGTGAAGCATATCCATTTCCATTGGCATAAAGAGATTGAAATTATTTACGTTCTTCAAGGCTCGGTGGTCATGTATACGGATCAGCGCCAATATACCCTTCGTCAGGACGATATCATTGTCATCAATAGCATGTCTGTGCACAAGATTGAGCGCATGAACGAGGATAACGTGCTGCTGACGCTGCAATTCGGCCCGGAGTGGCTCGATACGAACGCGTTTATTCATTGCAATTCCAGCACGCAGACGGAGGAGAATCGCAGCAGCTATGATGCCATCCGCCATTATTTGGCGAAGATGGTCTATGAGATTAATAAGAAGTCCAGCGGCTTTCGCAGCTACACCCTGGGGTGTCTACAGATGCTGTGCGGTCATCTGCTGCGCTATTTCGCATCAGGAACTAACGAGGCGGTAGAGGAAGATACGAAGTCGTATGATTACAAGCGGCTGAATCGGGTGCTCGAGTACATTGATCAGCATTATAACCAGAAAATTTCGCTTCAGACGATGGCGGATCAGGAGCACTTAAGTCTGCATTATTTTTCGCATTTCTTCAGTGATAAGATCGGCATACCCTTTCAAAAGTATTTGACGCTTGTCCGTCTCGAGAAAGCACAGGCAGAGCTGGCTAATACGGCGAAGAGCATCACGGAAATTGCGCTCGACTGCGGCTTTGCCAACGTCAAGCTGTTCAATAAATATTTCAAGGAAAAATACAACAGTACGCCGAGCGCATATCGGGAATCTTTCGCCCTGACCGATCTGCCGGATCCGGGTCGAAAGCCGCTCACCTATGAAGAGTCATCCAGCGGAGACTATTATGAAACCGATACGATTCAGGCAATGTCTTCACTATATCGCTACCTTCATCTCCATACGGACGAGGGAATTGAGTCTAGGCCCGTTTCCTCGGTGGCGGGAACTATATCAGCGGCTGCTTCAACGTCGGTGAACGTAATGGTTCATGCGAATGAGCAGTGCGCGCCTTTCGCTAAGCACTGGAACGTCGTCACGACGGCAGGACGGGCAGTCGAGGGATTAAGAGAGGACTGGCGATGCCAGTTCAGCGGGATGCAGCGCCGGTTTCCTTTTCAATATATTCGCTTCCACGGCATCTTTAATGATGAAATGATGGTATACAGCGAGGAGGCTGACGGTACGCCGATCTACAATTGGTCCTACGTGGACAAGCTGTATGATTATTTGCTTCAGCAGGGCGTAAGGCCGTTTGTCGAGCTTGGGTTTATGCCGAGCCTGTTGAGAAGGTCGAATGAGACGGTCTTTTGGTGGAAGGGATGCATTTCCCCACCTAAAGAGCAGGCCAAATGGGATGCTCTGATTCAGGCCTTCGTCCGACACTGCTTGAACCGCTATGGCTGGGACGAGGTGAGCCGCTGGTACTTTGAAGTATGGAACGAGCCCGATCTGTCCGGCGTGTGCTGGGCAGGGACGAAGGAGGAATACTTTGCGTTCTATGAATCGACGACGCAGGCGATTAAGTCCATCTCACCGGAGCTTAAGGTCGGTGGACCTGCTCTAGGCTACGGTTCGTTATGGAACGATACCTGGGCAGAGGAGTTTTTGGCGTATTGCAGTGATCATGAGGTGCCGCTCGACTTTTTCTCCTTCCATGTGTATTCGGAGTACCCTTTCCAGAAGGATGAGAACGATCGCCTGACCACGATCATGCAGCCGTCCTTTTATATGGAGAGCATTGAACGATTGAAAGCCAAGCTCTCGGTTACGTCTTATCGCGATGTGGAACTGTTCATGACCGAGTGGAACTTCTCGCTGTATGACCGCAATCTCGTGCATGATACGGCGTTTATGGCTCCGTTCGTCATTTATCATGCGCTCACAACGCTTGGCACTATGAAGGGACTGGCCTTCTGGTCTTTTACAGACGTATTCGAGGAAAGCATCGTTCCGTCATCCCACTTCTACGGGGGATTCGGGCTTATGAATCGGGACGGACTAAGGAAGCCAAGCTACTATGCCTTTGAGCTGCTGCACAGGCTTGGGGATCAGATTATCGCTCGCGGAGACGGTTATTTCGCGACAAGGTGCAGCGACGGCAGTGTGCAGCTGCTTCTGTACCATTACGTGCACGTCGATCAGCTATTCGCAAGTGGAGATTGGTCGGAGCTGTCCGATACGAATCGATATGCCGTATTCGAGGAGAAGGGGGATAAAAGATTCCATATCCGCCTCGAAGGGCTTGTTGGGAGCTATAAAATGACAAGCTACCTGCTGGATCGCGAACACGGATCTGTGTTCGATGAATGGGTTCGACTTGGCACCCCTCAATTTCTAACCGAGGAGGAGCTTCATTATCTGGACGCCAGAAGCGGGCCGGTGATGAATACCCAGATGATTCATGCTGAACAGGGCTGGCAGCAAGAAGTGACCCTTCCACCTCATGGTGTGATGCTGCTTACGTTTGCAAGGCAATACTAGTCGGCCTCTGTTACAGCAGGAGGCTTCTGTTTCTTAATTACTGGTACCATGAAACACAAAGCGCCCCCCTTCTCGGAGGGGTGTTTTTTGTTGTGTAAACGGTTTCCATTCTGCAAATGCTAATCCGGTCGGGTGTAGGAGAACAAGAAACGTCCCTAATTGCAGCAAAGAAGAACGGGAAAGCGCTCTCAATCAATTCTATACTTAAGACATGACATAACCAATCAATAGATATGCTGCGAAGGGGGAATATACATGGATCGTCTCATGAAGTGGATGAACGAAAAATTTGCGCCGCGTTTGGAGGCGTTTACAAACAATGTATGGGTATCTTCCATTCAGGAAGCCATTATGGTTACCCTACCTATGATTTTTATTGGATCGTTTGTTACCTTGATCTCGATTCTGAAAGACTTTATTCCGGGGATGCCGGACTTAACGCCTATAACTACATTCAGCTTCGGCCTGCTGGGGATCTTTATCGCTTTCCTAACGCCCTATACGGTCATGCAGAAGAAAGGGCGCGACAAAATCAAGCTCATTGCCGGAGCGACAGGCATCTCCTTATTCCTGATGCTGCTGAAGCCCGTCACGAACGAGGACGGAACGATTCAGTTCATTATGGAACGTTTCGGGCCTTCTGGAATGATTACCGCGCTGCTTGTCGGAGTTGCGGTGGCCGTAGTACTTAATGTGTTCAACAATTTCTCATTTTTCAAAGAGGATTCGACTTTGCCGGAGTTCATCATGGAATGGTTCGACTTCCTCGTTCCGATTGCGATTATTCTTACGCTAGGATGGGTGCTCGTATATCAACTGAACTTCGATATCTTTAATCTGATTGTAAGCGTATTCGAGCCAGTTAACGCATTAGGACAAACGCTATGGGGCTTCCTGCTCTTTAACATGATTGGCGTTGCGTTGTACTCCTTCGGGGTCAGTCCGTGGGTGATCATCCCAATCTTCTATGCAATCTGGATTCCGGCGATTGAGCAGAACGCAGCCCTGGTGGCGCAAGGTCTTGAACCGGTCAACATTAATACGTTTGAAACATTCTTCTCCGGTTGGCTCGGAGTAGGCGGACTTGGTGCGACCCTGCCGCTTATCATCTTGTTCCTGTTTGCCAAGTCGCAGAAGCTGAAATCGATTGGCAGGGCGACGCTTGTTCCATCTTTATTTAACATCAACGAGCCTGTGATATACGGAGCACCGATCGCATTTAACCCGATTTTGATGATTCCGATGTGGATCAACGGTATCATTACACCGATTATCGTATACTTGGCGCTAGACCTTGGATTCGCTCAGATTCCAAGCAAGGTGTTCCAACTCTGGTATACGCCGATTGGAATCTCCACATACCTCATGTCCGGCTTCAATGGGCTTATCCTGTTGGCAGTCGTACTGGCTATCATCTTTGCCGTATGGTATCCGTTCTACAAGATTTATGACGCGCAAGAGTTGAAGAAGGAGCAGGAAGAAGCGGAACAGCAATAAAACATAGAAAGTGGGGATATATTATGAATCAAAAGATAAACGATTGGATGAAGGAACTAACGCTTGAAGAGAAAGCATCGCTATGTGCAGGACTGAACATGTGGATGACGAAGGGGATTGACCGCTTGAACATCCCACCGATCCACATGTATGACGGTACGAATGGCATACGCAAGACGAATAGCGATGAAGAGATGGGAATTGCTACGGAGGGAAATATTCCAGCCACGTGTTATCCAACAGGCTCTGCGATCGGGTCTTCTTGGAATACAGAGCTATTGCACGAGGTCGGTGTAGCGCTTGGTGTAGAAGGGAAGGAAATGGGCGTGGAGCTTCTGCTTGGGCCTGGCATCAATATGAAGCGCACGCCACTAGGCGGCCGAAACTTCGAATATTATTCCGAAGACCCTTGTCTGTCCGGTGAGCTCGGCGCAGCCTTCGTAAATGGGCTTCAAAGTCAAGGCGTTGGCGCTTCCGTGAAGCACTTTGCCTGCAATAACCAGGAGTTCGAGAAGATGGTGACAAGCTCGGAGGTCGATGAGCGTACCCTGCGCGAGATTTACCTGAGTGCGTTCGAGCGGATTATTAAGAAGTCCGATCCGTGGACAATTATGTGCTCTTACAACCTGCTTAACGGCTCCTATACGAGCGAGAATGAGCATCTGCTGGATGACATTTTGCGTAAAGAATGGGGCTATGAAGGCGTCGTGCTGTCGGACTGGACAGCAGTCAACGATCGTATTCGCGGTCTCAAGGCAGGACTTGATGTTGAAATGCCAGGACCTGCTCATTACAATACGACTGCGATTGTAGAGGCGGTTCAGAATGGCACCTTGCCGGAAGAGCAGCTCGATAAGAGCGTACGGCGCATTCTTACACTGGTAGAACAGGTAACGGCCAATGAAGAGGAGTTGAATACGGCTGCAATTGATTATCACGAGCTGGCGAGAAAAGCAGCGGCTGAGAGCATTGTACTGCTCAAAAATGATAACGGCATTCTGCCGATCGACCCTGCTAAAGCTCAATCTATTGCCGTGATCGGTGCATTCGCGAAGAAACCGAGAATTCAAGGCGCCGGAAGTGCCGAAGTTACGCCAACACGTGTTGACATCCCGTGGGAAGAGGTGCAGAAGATTGCTGGCGAGTCTGTACAATTCAGCTATGCGGAAGGCTACCCGAAGGATGAGCGTATCGATGAGACGATGATCGAAGAGAGCGCAGCGCTTGCAGCGAAGTCTGATCTCGCGATTCTGTTCGTCGGACAACCCGAATATGCGGAGTCCGAAATGCATGACCTTGAGAGCATCGATCTTCCCGAGCATCAGGTGAAGCTAATTCAGGCGGTAGCGGCTGCACAGCCGCGATGCATTGTCGTAACGAGCAGCGGTACTGCAATGGCGATGCGCCCTTGGGTGCAGCATGTACCGGGTGTGCTCCACTCCTGGCTGACAGGGCAGGGCTCAGGCCGTGCAATTGCGGAGATTCTGTTCGGCTTGACGAATCCATCCGGCAAGCTGTCCGAGACATTCCCTGTGAAGCTGTCTGACAATCCATCCCATATGCGCATCCGCGGCGAGAACGGCAAGCTGTTTTACCGTGAAGGACTGTTTGTCGGGTACCGCTACTATGACCGCAAGGAGCTTGCACCGCAATTCCCGTTCGGTCATGGATTGTCCTATACGACCTTTGCTTACTCGGACATGAAGGTTTTACAGCATGACCGCCGCGTAACCGTGTCTCTGCAAGTAGAAAACACGGGAGCCGTAGCAGGGAAAGAGGTTGTCCAACTGTATGTTCACGACGAGGAGTGCAAGTGGACGCGTCCAGAGAAGGAGCTCAAGGCCTTTGCCAAGATCGAGCTTCAGCCGCATGAGAAGAAGGAAGTCGTGTTCAAGCTGGAAGAGCGGGACTTCGCTTACTACAATACAAAGTACAATCGTTGGGTCGCCGAAACGGGCTATTTCAAGCTTGTTGCAGGCAGCTCTTCCCGGGATATTCGCCTGACGGAGCGCGTATTCTGTGACTTTGGCAAGGAAGAGGTGTCTTTCCACAAGTTCAGCCTTTTAAATGACTGGATCGCTGATCCGCTTGCCAAATCGGTATTGGAAAAGTGCTTCAATGAGATGAATAAGCATGTTATCGATCAGGTGGTTTTGAATGAAGGATTTGTCGGATTCTGGGGAGACTTCCCAGCGATTAAGGTGCTGCAAATGTTCGGTCAGAACTGGCTCGTTCACCGTACTCCAGATCAAGTAATAGAAGAGCTGATTGCCGAAGTGGATCGCTTGCGCCGTCAAGCGGTTCAATAAAGGAAAAATACGCCGCGGTTATTCGGTTAACTTCATAGATAGGAAAGAGGAATCCCCCCATGCGTTGCCATCGGGGGATTTTTCTTTGTTTGCGGAATATCTATAATTTGCTTGCCGCTGTGATTGATTTCAAAAAAACGTTCGTTGAAAAGGATAATAGGGAGGAAATCCATTTGCTGAATAAGCAGGGTGTTGATACTGGGAGTAAGGGGAGTGTGGATGTGAAGACGAGTTAGAGGAATAGCTGTAGGTTGAATGCGTCGTATCATCGACTTCCTGTTCACAACATGCTTGGCAATCTGCCGGTGGCCCGATGACAACGGTCTTTGTAATTGGGGCTAATGTATCTTTTACTTTCGCCTCATCAAGGCAATACGAATGCGCCCAGGCTGCTGGAGGGGTCAATCGGAGTATATCTGAGCCGAAGATGACTTCTGGAGTAGGTGCATCGAAGATCGCAATCAGATGCGTATTGTCTTGGTTCGCAACCTCATAATGCCACCAGCCTTGGGGCACATTGGCGACCTGGCCTGGCTTGATTTGATAGTTTAATAATTGATTCGTGAACGGATTAATGAGGCTGACAAGTGCTTCTCCTGCTACACAATAGACCAATTCACTCGCGTTCTGATGAATATGGGGTTCTACGGTATTGCCGCTGCTTAAATAGATATCCAGTAACGAGGTGTTGCCTAGCGTGTTTAATTGGCTTACGCCTAATACGTTAATGTAGTTGTTTGCATCTTTGCGAAAGAATAAGGACTGATTCACATCATAAGCAAAATGAGCATCCGGTGAAGCGAAATCAATAGAGTTATTGGTAGCCACTGCTCGTAACCTGCCTTTACGGGAATTTGTATGCCATATCATATGTATTCGCCTACAAGACGTGAGCCCAAATTCTCTAGTTGGAGTGCAAACCTCAGGTAAGGTAGAATGAAGTGGTAATCTATGGATAGGTGCTAGACGCATTTATAGATACGGAAGGACAAGGAAGTTGCGACAACATGGAAAAGGGAGGCATCATGATGACATATGATGTTATATGGAAACGGCTTGAAGGCGAAGGCCTTGAATACTGTACAGTTACTTTGCAGCCTGCAACGGTAATTCAAGGCAAAGTAATCTGTGCCGATGCGGATCGCTGCTTCGTTGAATATGAAGTGAAGTGCGATGCAGAGGGGGGAACTGAGGAAGTCGTGGTGCGTTACCACGAAGAACAGAAGTTAAGAATGCTCAGGCTGGAGCGGGATCATCAAGATCGCTGGACAGTGAATGGGGTAGTTCGAGAAGAACTAACAGGCGCCAAGGATATTGATATCGGTGTAACGCCATCGACCAATGTGCTGCCTATTCGGCGTCTGCAGCTCGAGATTGGCCAATGTGCCGAGGTTATGGCGGCCTGGATCTGTTTCCCCGAATTCACGGTGCAGCCATTGCTGCAATCCTATGAGAAGACAGGTGACAACACCTATATCTATCGCTCCATCGATAGCGGATATATGGCCCATCTGCAGGTAGATGCAAATGGGGTTGCTATGAATTATGAAGTTCAGTGGAGGGCATTATAGGCATTCTGCAGGTACTGGCAGGATGCTAAAGCTGGAACAAGAAGATCAGGATTAAAAAGCTTCCTTAGTTTGCCTTGCTTATCGCGAAAATAGAGCAGACCCCATGCTGTATGTGGCGGCAATGAGGTCTGCATACTCTCATTCATTCACTTTACTTGTTCAAGTGCTTCGTTAAATAATTGACGATTCCATCCTTCGCATCTTGCGAATATTCCCAGACCATTGCACCGCCCAGTTCATGCTCCTTAATGTATGCAATCTTAGCCTTCAAGGCCTCCTCATCTTCATAGGAGATGAAGGTATCACCATTAAACAAGTAAGCGGCCTTAGCGGTCTCATCGAAATAACGCTTGAATCCCTTCTGATTCAAGTATTTCTTTACGATCGTGCTATAGCTCAGATCGATCTTGTCAATGTCGATAGGCTTGCCGATGGAGAAGGCGCCATTGCTGCCCGGCTCGCTCTTGACCTTCTCCCATCCATAAGAATAAGCTGGGATGCCCAGCAGCAGCTTTTTGCTGTCTACCTCATGAGCCTTGTAGCGCTGAATAATGTCATGGACGCTCTCTTTGGCCTTGCCCTTCGCATCCTTGTACAGATTCGCATTATAGTCGGTCGTATCCGACCATCTTCCTGTCAAGTCATAGCTCATGACATTGATGTAGGAGACGTATTTCTCTATTTCCTTGACGTCGACCTTCTCGAAATACCAGTCCTGCGTGCCCGCGGCAAAGGTTAACAAGTACTTCTTATGCACATGCGGAAGTCGGTTCAACTGTTCCCTCAATTCCTTCATCAGCGCTGTAAAGTTGACTGAATCCTCAGGACGTGCCTTAATTGCACCCCAGGCATCGAAGGCGGGATACTCCCAGTCGATATCGACACCGTCCAAATCCAGTTCCTTTACCATGCTAATAATGCTTTCCGTGAACGAATAGCGATTTCCATCCATCGCAGCGTCAGAGAAGCCATCGGCATTATATCCGCCAACGGCGAGCACGAATCGAGTCTGAGGGTGCTGTTCCTTCAACTTCGTGATTTGCTGCTTAATCCGCTCATTTTCGTCCTTGTTCTCGTGGAAATAGATGTTGTTCTTATCAATTCGGGCAAATGCAATAAAGGCGATATCAATCGCTTGATCCTTCCAGTTCATTTGACTGATATCTTTCCAGATTGGAATATACACCGAAGTGATCTTCTGTTCGGCCTGACTGCTCACATTGTAAGCATAGAGAGACATTCCAACCAGCAGAGCAGCAATAAATAATTTCGTATAGAGACTGACCTTCATTCGCGCTTACCCCTTTCCACCGAACAGAACGGTAGTCATGACCTTGCTGAGATTCAACATTTTCACAAGCAGATAGCTGACAGTGAATACGGCGATAACATTGAACACGAGATTGGATGATGTCTGGAGTAGGGACGCTTCTGTTTCGGCCCTTCTCGATACGAGCAGCTCAATCAATAAATGAATGAGATAAATACTGAAGCTTGCTTTCGAAATCGAGCCAATCATTTTTTGCAGCTTGTAATTGACTCGTTCATGCAGGGTTGGTTCCTTCTCCTTAAACCAAATAAACATGGCCACAGCCATGAAAAAGGTCGTAATGGAATAGTTCCCGTAGAAGGTCTCATCCAATATCCCTAGATGTCTAGAAGCGAAGTAGGTGGCCACTGGTGTTAGGAAGAAGGAGACGATGCCTAAATTGAACAATACCTGCTTCCATTTGTCCGGCAAGCCATATGTAAATAAATAATGTCCCAAGATGAAGTAGCCGAGAAACCCTGTGAACAGTGGAATGTTCAATAGCGGGATATTGATATACTGTCCCGTCAGCTTGACGATAATGTCTGAAATGAATCGGTAGCCGATGCTAATGGCAGCCCACCAGGATAAGTAATAGCGCAAATCCTTCTCACTGCATGTCTTAACAAGCTTGCTAATTAAGGGAATCGTCATATAAATGGCGATGATCGCATACAGGAACCAGAGATGGACGTAGTTGCCGTCCGTCAACAGCTTATAGCCGAAATCCTGCAGAAACGCAAGTGCATTCATCTTGCTGTTAACGATAACGTATTGATTGTAAAGCGCATAAATCAGTGACCAGCTGACTAGTGCGATGACGAGTGGAAGTACTCGTTTTATATAAAAATCCCTGTATGTGGTAATGTTCACCCGCAGCATCATGGCGCCGCTTATCATGAAAAACACAGGAACTGCAAATCTCGATACGGAGTTGAAAATATTGCTGACCCACCAAGACGATGTGTCGAAATCATTCGTTCTCGTCAGCAAATCTGCAGTAATATGCAGCACGATGACGGCAAGAATCGACAGAATGCGTAGTATATCTACATAAATGATCCGATTGCTCTTCCAAATACTCTCCATATTCTCCCTCCCAAAATGAACATGCGGCATTCTATTTGTTATATGGCCGCAATGCTGGTTGCGCAGATACAGGTATTAACTAATGGTGGCTACGCCTTTGCGTTCTACGAAGCCCCAGCCCTCATCATTATCGAAGTACTTAATGGTGCCGACAATATTTAAGTACAGCAGTAGATTACGGTAAGTGAGCAGCTCGTACTGACTGAACAAGAACATATAGATATAATCTCGGAGCGAGTAGCTGCTGTCGTACTTCTTGCATAAATACAATGAGGTGATGATTTGAGCGGCATTTACGAGAACAATGATGGAGAACAGGATGAGCATTTGTGTGATACTGCCGCCGAATAGAAGCATGTTAATAAGATAGATAATCGTCGTGAACGCCGTAAGGGTTCCCAGCACAAAGCCGTCGATAGCAAAAAATAGACTGACGCCTAGGCTGAATTTCTGCGATAGCTGGGACCAATAGATCAAGATGCAGTCTACGAAAGCCTTCTGCCAGCGTATCCGCTGTTTATTGAAGTTCTTCAGATTCTCAGGGCATTCCGTATAGCATACGGCTTCAGGTGCATAGACCAGCTTCTTCTTCAGTTGATTGGCCTTCATGTATTCATGAATCTTCAAAGTAATGTCGATGTCCTCGCCAACGGTGCTGCGGAAGCCATTCACTTGAACCAGCACATCTTTATAAAAGGCGCCAAACGCTCCAGAAATAACGACGATCGAATTGAATACGGATTGGGTTAGCTTCCGTACATAGAATCCGTGAATGTAATTAAGAATTTGGCTCTTGATTAGGCCTTTCCCCATGAATTTCTCTACGATGACGCCATTTTTCTTCTCAGCGCCTTGCACAATCTTGACCGTACCGCCAAGTGCGATAATATCCTCATTGTGGAAATATTGATTGACATACTTCAATGAATTGAATTCCAGCATACTGTCTGCGTCAAGTGTAATGACGATATCCGATTGTGCGCAGTCAATGCCGGCATTGAGCGAATCAGCCTTGCCGCCATTAAGCTTGTCGATCACGAAAATATGTTTATATGTAGTAGAGCCATAGATGCTCTTGATCGCTTGATACGTTAGCTTGCCGTCGCCCGTACGCTGAACTGGCTTCAAATCAAGGAGCTCATCTAAACGCTGCATGGTATTATCCTTCGAGCCATCATTAATAATAATGACCTCGAAGTTGTGGTAATTGACACTGTTCATTGCCTCGATGCAATTTTTGATCGTGAGCTCTTCGTTGTAGGCAGGGACGAGTACGCTGATTGACTTTTCGCTCAGGTCATTATTCAATTGCTTCACCTTGCTGAACAATAAGGGAACGATCGTATACAAGAGCTGAAATCCTAAAAAGATGAACGTCGTCACATAGAAAAAATACTGCATGTAGTTTCACTCCTTCTCTCTCTACTTCGAACGAAACATGAAAAATCTTCCTTGCTTTGTGGTGATAAAGCGAAAAAGTGTGTAGGTGTATGTATGCGCGAGATGAATAAATTTGATGCTGCTTCAACAAAGTAGGGTATCGTGCCGTGATGATGTGGTCTAGGTGGAAAAGCATTGCGGTGTGGAAAATATTGACCAAGCGTTTATTTGTGTTTCCATTATCCTCCAATCTGTTAATTAGGCCATATTCTACCTAATCACAAACTATCCTAATGATTACCATATGTAAAACCGCTTTAACTTTCAAGAAAACGAATACATCACTTTCAATCGTGAGCAGACGAGCATTTTTGTCATTTTTCGTGGAACAGTGAAATTTAGGAAGTCTTTAACATTGTGAAACATAAATGACTTATCAAAAAGAGCCGAGTGCTTAACGCACCGGCCCTTCGCCATGAGATATGAGATGATAGTGGTTATGGAACAGCTGTTATTCTGTCTTCACAGGTTCTTGCTTCACGCTAACCTCAAGCAGATCCAAGAAGAACATGAATATCGGTACTCCGAGAATCAATCCCCATACGCCGAGGAAATGCTCTGCAATAATAAGAACGGCAAACGTATAGAAAATTGGCAAGTGAACCTTCGCTGACATCAGTTTCGGATTTAAGATATACGCCTCGATCGCATGGATGACGATGACCATAATGACGACGTATAAGACCTTAATCAAGCCGCCGATGGTGAAAGCAATCGCACACAACGGAATGAGTGAAATCACAACGCCCATTACCGGGATCAGCCCGAGCAGGAAGATCATGATAGCTAAGCCGAACAACTGCGGGAAGCCGAGCAACCACAAGCAGATTGTGGACAAGATGGTATTCACGATGGCGATAAGGAACTGTGCTTCAATGACCTTGCCAAATGAATACAAGAACTTATTTCCGAAATACTCCAACTCCGAATAGATGAATCCAATCTTGCTCGTTCTGAACTTCTCCGTAAATTCCATGACACGCTTCTTCTCCAGTACGAAGAACAAGCTGAGGACGAAGGAAATGATAGCTCTCGTACCCCATTGTCCAATATCAGAGACTGATTTCACGATAAAGTCGAAGCCCTTACTCACATAGCTCGCTAGGTCGATCTTCTGCAGCGAGTCTGTAATGTATTGCATGAACTCGAAATCAAAATCGTAATTCATGAAGGCCTTTGAATTATAGAACTGAATAATATTGTTCACGAGCTGCTCAATCTGTGTAATCACTTTCGGGAAGACACTGTATGCTCCACCGATGATGGCGAGCAGCAGTACTGCATAGAGAAGCAGTACGGTTACTTTATAATTCACCTTTATGATCTTGTTGATCCTCCGATGGAGGAATGTGTGCAGCCTGTCCACTAAGTACGTTAAGATGAACGTTATAAGGATGAGGTGGATCATGCTTCGCATTGCAAAGAGCAAGGCGATAATAACAAGAAGAATAAAGATGCGTTTGACACCAGGACCTTTGAAAAATTCTTTCACTGTTTCCATCGTAAATCTGGGGCTCCTTTGATTGTCACTTGTGAGAGCAGTTCGGTCCCTTGCCACATCTGTTAGAAGAGAACGCTCTTCCTTTCACTGTATTCAAGCATATGACATTCCATACGCGATAGCAAATGTAAGGATTCAATCTTTTACTGAAAAAAGTAAATAACTTTCTTACTTTTTTCTTAAGTAGACGACATCACTCGGAAATATGGTGAAATTGTAAACTGACAAATGGAATATATTACGCTAAGATGTGAAGGAGACGAGGCGATTGACATAAGAAGGAGAGGCATAAATGAGCATCCGGTGGAAAAACAGAATAGGGTTTTCGATTATTGTCATCTGCATGTTTGCAATTTTTACGTATCAATATATGGCGTCGAGCAATCAGCTGAGCACAATGAAAGAGATAAAGGAACGAACACTTCAATCAACATTGCTCGCAGATAATATGAAGCTGTCGGTCGTTCAAGTTCAGCAGTGGCTTACCGATATTGGGGTTACGAGAGCGCAGGATGGTATGGACGATGGATTCAACCAAGCCGCTAAGTATGTCTCACAGTTCCAAGCGGATGTTCAGCACTTCAAGCAGCTCCATCCAGAGTTGTCCAGCAAATTAGATGAGATTGAGGGATCGTTTAGGAATTTCTATGAGATGGGCCAACAGATGGCACATGATTATATTGATAAAGGAACGGAAGCGGGGAACCAGACGATGGGCTCCTTCGACCAAGCTTCTGAACAAATTAACAAGCAGATGGACGACATACGGTCGCAGCAATTGGACCGTATTCAGCAGGAGATGAATGCCGTGGAGCAGGCGAATCGTTCTCATCAGTCGGTCTTATTCACTTTGCTGCTTGCAACCGTTCTCATTGCGATTACGACTGCGGTGGTGTTGACCCGATCCATCGCTCGATCTATGAAGCAGTTGAATGAATCTGCCCGTGTAATCGCAGACGGTGATTTGCGTCACCCTATTATTCGGTCTACAAACGATGAGATGGGGCAATTGGCGAAATCATTTGAGAAGATGCGTGTTGATTTATCCCAATTGATTAGTCATGTTCAATCCGCAACTGATATGGTGGCGGATTCGTCAGAGCAGCTTCAGCAGTCAGTATTGCAGACCACGGACGCGACCAATCAATTTTCGGAGTCGATGCATCGAATTGCTGGAGGCGCCGAAATACAAATGCGTGCATCTGCCGAGAGTGCAAGAGCAGTGGAAGAAATGGCTCAAGGAATTGCAAGAATTGCTGCAACATCTGCTGAGGTTGCTGATTCCGCTCTATATACAGAAAAATCGGCCTCAGGTGGGGATGAGCTCATTCGTCAAGCGGAACAGCAAATCGTGGCAGTTCATGAGGCGAACCGCAATGCCTCATACACGGTCGAGCAATTAAGCAAGCAATCTGCTGAAATTCAACAGATGGTAAACGTGATGACGACTATTGCTGCGCAGATTCAATTGCTTGCTCTAAATGCCTCTATTGAAGCGGCACAAGCCGGGGAGCATGGCAAGGGATTTGCTGTTGTGGCATCAGAAGTAAGGAAACTGGCAGATCAGTCTAAGCATGCGGCAGGGCAAATTGCAAGCCTTGTAGGTCAAGTAAATGAGAAGATGGATGCAGCGGTTGAAGCGATGGAAGAGAGCACACGAGAAGTTCTCCTCGGGCAAGAGGCAGTGCTGCAAACTAGGCAATCCTTCCATAGTATCACTCAATCGACGGAGCAGGTTGCGTCGCAAATTCAAGACGTGTCCGCATCTACGGAAGAGTTGTCGGCAGGATCAGAGGAGGTAGCAGCTGCGTTGTCGCAGTTGAGCGAACTTGCACAGCATGCATTTCAAGAAAGTGAGCTGTTATCCTCCGCATCACAGGTTACATCGACGGCTATGGAAGATATGAATCGATCGGTTACGCGATTAAACGGTCTTGCTGGTGAGCTGCAAGCTTCTGTACGTCATTTCAAGCTAAGCTAAGTGACTGGCATCGAATCGGATTTTTACCTATAATGATAGAGATTGAAGGATGAAGTGAGGGATAATATATGAGTGTAACAATAACGAAGGCATCGATGCGTCAGAATGAAGACAAGACTTATATCGGACAAGTAGTCTTCCAGTTAGAGCAATTGAAATCACCGTATGAAGTTAGCTTCTTCAGCAAGAACGGGAAGGATTGGGATTACAACCTGCACTTCACAGCCCAGTCTGGTGACGAAGAAGAATTCTACGAGTTGGATGCGAAGCTCGAAGGAGACGACGATTTGTTCGATGAATTGTTGTCTGCAGCATGGGATACGCTTGAAGCACCTGCAACCGACGTGTAGCATATTTGGATGAAGGCAGGACATAAGTTGAAGAGGGTAAAGGATATGATGCAGCAGCTTCATATCCTTTTATTTTTTGAATGGAAGGAAGACATTTCACGAGATGGAATGGTATAATACGGAAACGTGAATGAATTCCAATACATTACAGAAGCAGGCAGGAAGGTAATTATTGTGTGGAGGTGTGGCCTTGAGAAGGATTTGTTGCCTTGGCTTATTTCTATGGCTGGCTCTATCCTTCGTAATCCCTGTTCAAGCTGCAGATGTACTACACCGATTGACTCACAACGACCAAGATACGCTGCTTATTGGGCAAGTGATACGAAATGAGAAGGCAGGGGTGGCGATTCAAGTCATCTATATCGTGTCAGGTGAGCAGACGAAGCAAGACATTACAGTTACCTATGCTCAGCAAGCGAATGTGTGCTATGCATGGAATGTTGGGGATATGGCGTTATTCTCACTCGATAGGACGGATACAACAAATAGGAACTATAAGATGAAGTGGGGAAGTTATCCGCTTAAGATTGCAGAAGGTAAGGCGTTATTGAAGGATGCACAGGAAGAGCCGGACATTGCAGCCTTGCAATACTATGTGAATAGCGGCGGAAAGTCATTATCGTTTGTAATTGATGGAGAACGGGTTCTAGGTAGGTACGACAATGGTGAGATTGTTCGAATTGCGCCTAAGCTGGATCATGCGGCCCAGAAGCATACGGAGGATGGGATTGGGCAGCTGATGCGCCCTCATGAATATAATCATCAAGTTACACAGCTGAAGGACATGGATCATGTGGAAAATCGGTATACTCGCGTTATTTGGATTGTTGCAGAAATTCTCGGATTTTTGATTGCGGGTGCCCTAATACTTGGGAAGAGATAACGAAAAGCCATCAATAATGTTACCGGTAACCCTTTTGCTCGGCATATCTCAACTCAAAACAACCGGATATCACATGATTCGTAATAGATACCAAGCCAAGTTGAATTGTTCTAGCATGGGATTGATCCTCTAGCCATCGTGGTATTAGGCTGAAGGCTCATTGGATTTCTGTACAACAGATGAGAATGAGTGCATCCAGATGGTTCTTGATCATAAAAAAGCCAGCAAGCTGTCCCTGTAACGGAGGAGGCCTGCCGGCTAATCTCTATCGTAGGATAAGTGCAGCTAATCTTAGTAAATCATATCATTGAAGTGAATTGGAGATTACCACTTCTCTGATACAAGCTTCGCTTGTGTGAAGAGGAGCAGGTAGTCTCTTCCTCCTGCCTTCGAGTCGGTTCCTGACATATTGAATCCGCCAAATGGATGTACGCCTACTAGTGCGCCTGTACATTTACGGTTGAAATACAGGTTGCCGCAATGCATATGATGGCGCGCATATTCCAGATGCTCGCGGTTCATGCTGTATACTGCACCGGTCAAGCCATAATCGGTATTGTTGAAAATATCGATCGCTTGCTCGAAGTTCGAAGCCTTGCTGATCGCCAGTACGGGACCGAATATTTCTTCCTTCATGATGGTTGCTTCTGCATCAACATCTACGTACACTGTCGGTTGGATATAGTATCCGTTGCCATCGGCAATACTGCCTCCAGCTACGAGTCTGCCTTCGCCTTTGCCAACCTCAATATATTTCATAATGCTGTCGTACGCATGCTTATCGATGACTGGACCAATTGGGGCGTTCTCCTCAGCAAGACCTACACGCAAAGCTTGTGTTTTCTCGGTGACGAGTCGAACAACTTCGTCGTATACCGCCTCATGGACAATGGCGCGCGAACCGGCGGAACACTTCTGTCCTTGGAAGCCGAAGGCAGATTGTACGATCGCAGTTGCTGCTTCTTCCACATCTCCGGTTTGATCCACGACGATGCCATCCTTACCGCCCATTTCTGCGATGAAGCGCTTGATCCACAGCTGGCCTGGCTGTGTCTTAGCAACACGCTCATTGATGCGAAGCCCAACGTCGCGTGATCCCGTGAAGGATACGAAGCGAGTACGCGGATGATCAACTAAGAAGTCGCCAATCTCTGAGCCAGAACCAGGAACGTAGTTCACTACACCTGCTGGAAGGCCAACCTCCTCCAATAACTCAACGAATTTCGCTGCAATGACAGGAGAGGCGGAAGAAGGCTTCAGCACGACAGTATTCCCAGATACGATAGCTGCACAGGTCATGCCAGCCATAATGGCAAGCGGGAAGTTCCACGGTGGAATGACGATTCCGATGCCTAGTGGAATGTAAGTGAGACGATTGTCTTCACCAGCAATTGTTGTAATCGGCTGTGGACCACTAAGACGAATCATTTCCCGCGCATAGAATTCTAAGAAATCAATTGCTTCCGCCACGTCCGCATCTGCTTCTGCCCAGTTCTTGCCGACCTCGTATACAAGCCAAGCAGCATAGTCGAACTTGCGGCGGCGCATGACGGCAGCTGCCTTGAACAAATACCCTGCACGCACATCTGGGGCAACGTGCTGCCACTTGGAGAATGCTGCATCCGCTGCTGCAATTGCTGATTCTGCGAGCTCGACGCCAGCTTGAGCAACATGGCCCACAATTTGATCAAGGTCGCCTGGGTTCGAAGAGGTGCTTCGCTTCTCTGTCAAGATTCGCTCGCCGCCGATGACCAATGGGTAGGTATTACCCAGCTGCTCACGCACTCTGAGCAATGCTCCTTGCATTGCCGTGCGATTGCCCTCTGCTGTGAAATCCGTAAATGGCTCATTCCGATAATCGATTACTGTCATCTAGATGACCTCCTTAACGAATGGATACTTAGTAATATGGAGTTGAGTGCTGTCAATTTGTATGAAATGGATCTGCTATAGCATGCAGGATGCTATGCCTTAAACATCGATTTGAGAACGAACCCGACGTTCGCAGGACGTTCTGCAAGTCGGCGCATGAAATATCCATACCAGTCATTTCCGTATGGGACATATACGCGCATGGTGTAACCTTCGTCAGCAAGCTGCTGCTGTGCTTGAGTCCGAATGCCGTATAACATTTGAAATTCGAATTGTGTGCGTGGAATATTGTGAGTTTGTGCGATTTGTTTGACGTGATCGATGATGTGGTCGTCGTGTGTGGCGATCGCGGCATAATTGCCGTTGGCTAGATGCTGTTCAATGATGTGGATGAAATTGCGGTCGACATCAACCTTGTTCGGGTATGCAACCTGTGGTGATTCTTTGTATGCTCCCTTAACCAGCCGCAGATTGGGTTTGTAGCGGTTAAGATGTTCGATATCCTCGCTGCTCTTGTACAGATAAGCCTGAATGACAAGGCCAACCGTGCTGCCGAACTCTTCGCGAAGCTGATTGAAGATGTCGATGGAGGCTTCGTTGCGAGCGTAGTCTTCCATGTCGATGCGCACGAAGTTATTATGACGGCGAGCAGTATCTAGGATGGAGCGCATATGATCCATGCAGAGCTGTGGCGAGATGTCCAAGCCGAGCTGAGTTAGCTTGACTGAGAGATTGGACGTAACTTGATGCGCTGCTATTTCATTTAAGGTACGGATACAATACTGTGCTGATTCTGCTGCTTCCTCTTTGGTGGAAATAAACTCGCCAAGATGGTCGAGCGTGGCTACGATTCCACGATCATTTAATTGCTTAACCGATGTAATCGCTTCCGAAATTTGCTCTCCCGCGACGAATCGTTTAGCGCCAAATCGCAGTCCGTATTTCTTCGCTGTGCGATTGGCCAGCCGATTCTTCGAGAGAAAGAGAAATGCATTGCGCATGATTGCCTCCATGGCGTGCAGCTTCCTCTCTTTACTGTAATGGTATTTTTACATTCTTCTCATTCGCAATACGTTCATTAGCACTGGAATAAGTGTTCAAAAATTATACACAAATACAATTTATGATTAATTATAATCACATCAAGCGCATAAAGTAAATCATTATTTTAGCATCATATGGAAAATGGGTTGGGCTCTACATGTGCACGGAACAGGTGTCTATTTGTGTTTTCGTTGCTTTTTCCCACTCTTTTTGCCATAATTTAAGAAAAAATAGAGAAGAATCGGTGATAGAATGCTAGAGTCGCAACAAATACAATCATGGCTCGAAGGCGTGTTGAAAGCGACGAATGATGCAGTGACGATTGTTGATCCTGAGGGTACGGTTATCTATTGGAATGGTGCCGCTGAGCGTACGTATGGCATTGAGCGGACTGTCATCGTAGGGCGGAAGATCGGAGACTACTTCCAACGGGAATCGATTATGCTGCTGCATGTGATGGAGAGCGGACAGGAAGTGCGCGAGGTCTATCATGAACCGCGTCCGGGAATGCATGTGATGATCAATGCCATTCCTGTATTCGATCAGAATCAGGAGCTTATGGGCGCCATTTCGATTGAACGGAATGTAACACAATATGTGAAATTGAGCGCAGAGATGGTCAGCCGTCCAAGTGAAGAGGGAGTGACGACAGCCTTACTGCCGCTGACCGCGGAGAAGCAGAGCAGTCTAGGGGCCTTGGCTCGGATGAAGTGTCCGCTGCTGCTAACCGGATCTGCAGGAGCAGGGAAGAAGTCGGTTGCGAAGTGGATGCACGCTCACTGTGGTCGTGAAGGACAGTTCGTCTATGTAAGCTGTAGTGGGATTCCAGCAGGCCTGCTGGAGGCTGAATTGTTCGGCTATGAAGGAGAGCACCCACGAATAGGCAAGCTTGAGCTGGCGCAGAATGGAACCTTGTATTTGAAGGATGTGCATATGCTTCCGGCTTCGGTGCAGGAGAGGTTAATAGAAGCACTGCAAGAAGGTCAATATGTTCGGTCGGGAGAGATGGAATCGAAGGAAGCCGTCACGCTCGATGCGCATGTGATAGCCTCGATTCCAGAAGAGAACGGTGAGTGGGCTGGATCTGAGCGGCGGGAACAATCTGCTCAATTGTTGAAGGAGATGTACTATGTGTTTCAGATCGAGCATATTCCTTCTCTCATGGAGCGCCAGCAGGAGCTTCCGGAATTGTCACGCTTCTACTTAAGCGAAGCTGCAGAGAAGGTTGGCGCGGCTATACCGAGTCTAGGCGCGGATGCAATGGCGGCGATAACGTCTTATCGTTGGCCCGGCAACATGGCGCAATTGGCCAATGCGATGCAATATGCGCTAGCGTCTCATCTAGGGCGCGGCGGAGATGGGGTCATTGCTGCTCAGGATCTGCCCGACTATGCCCGGCTTACGACACTGAATGAGTTGACGCAGCCCGAACTCCCGCTGAGCGTTCATTCGGAAGAGATGGAACGAGCGCTTATCTCGGAGACGCTGCAGCGAACGAAGGGCAACAAGGCCAAGGCAGCTAGACAGCTCGGCATATCGCGCGGAGCGTTGTATTATAAGATTAGGCAGTATGGACTGGAAGGTTCATAGTATTACAACTGCATCATAGAATAGACAACTTAGATAGAGATAGGAACAGGTGAGACATCATGAAATTAGGATTGGCCTCATTCCAATGGCTCGTATTTATTTTGGCGGGAAGCCTCGTTGCTCCGCTGGCAGTTGGACATGCGTTTGGATTTTCTCCGCAGGATATTGCGGAATTCATGCAGCGCACGTTTTTGATTATCGGGATATCAGGTATATTGCAGACGATGTTCGGTCATCGGCTGCCGATTATGGAGAATCCGGCTGGTTTATGGTGGGGCGTCTTCGCAGTCTACGGCGGCCTCATCGCGGCAGGAACAATATCGCTCGAAGGCGGACTGCGGCAGCTGGAGATGGGGATGCTGATTGCAGGCGCGCTCTTCATTATCATTGCTGTGCTGCGCTTAACGTCGGCAATTGGCAAGCTGTTCACACCGCTTGTCGTAGGGACGTATCTGCTTCTGCTTGTTGCACAGCTTAGCGGCTCCTTCATGAAGGGAATGCTCGGAGTTGGCTATCGTGCCTCTACACATGTAGAGCTTCAGGTTACGATTCCCGCAATTATTACATTATTGTGTGCCATGCTGCTGCCGCGGAGTTCGAAGGCCTTTTTGCGCAACTATTCTGTGCTCATTAGCTTGTGCATTGGTTGGCTGCTGTTCTATCTGCTCGGCATCACTGAGCCTATACAGCCTTCTGCTTCATGGGTATCAGCGCCCATGCCATTCGCTTGGGGCCTGCCTGAACTGGATTCCGGCATCTTGATGACGTCCTTGTTCGTCAGTCTTCTTCTCATTGCCAATATGATGACGAGCATTCGCGTCATGGAGGGTGTGATGGATAATTCAGGAAAGACATCCGAACCTGTCAATTATGATCGTACAATGCTGATGATGGGTGCGAATACAGGCTTAGGAGGCATTTTCTCCGCAATGGGATGTGTTCCGATTTCAGGGACAGCGGGCTTCATCATGACGACTCGAATTTATGAGCGTCTGCCATTCGTTATTGCCTGTGTGCTCATTGCAGGGATTAGCTTCTTTCCGCCAGCAACGGCCTTTTTTGCATCGATTCCCATGCCGGTAGGGTATGCAACGATATTCATCCCATTCGCTTCGATGGTCGGATTGGGATTGAAGGAGTTCCAATCGATTCCTATGAATGAGCGCAATCGCTTCATCCTCGGCGTATCTATTATGATGGGGATTGGCTGTATGTTCATCCCGGCTGAAGCAGTTGGGCAATTGCCAGGACTGCTGAAGACTATGGCGAACAACGGATTGATCGTAGGCATGATCCTGTGCATGGCGATGGAGCAGGGAAGCCGCTTGCTGGATCGTGGAGCGGGCAGAACACAGAAGGAAGAATCGTAGGAAGCTGAATGTTGTATATAATCTTGCGATGGAACGAAGAGAAGAACAACTAAATATATCGAAAAGAAAGGCGTCAAATTGGATTTGTCGCCTTTTTCGTATTATAATAGATTGGCAAAATAGGGAAAATGGTAGATTAGTTCACTTCATCGTTTTTCATGGTTAGAAAAATGAGAACACCCATCATGAATGTAGTCAGTCGATCCGCAGGGAACAAGCCATTCCACTCTGAGGACATCCACATGCCGAACCATTCGCCACCGATTACCTGAAAGCCTAGGAACCACACGCACAAGCCAAGAATAAGACCCGCGATCGACACGTTCTTCGCCTTGTGGAAGGATTCTGCATCTGCATGCAAGTGGGAGAACAGGCGAAGTGATCCCCAGATGCAAATGAATGCGACAGCTGCCTCTGTGATGATAATCGCAATATAACCAATATGATGAATCGTCGTTCCTGTTATGGCGCGGTACATAATGTTGTTATCGGGAAATGTGGTGTCCATACTAAGCACATGCTTCACGAATTGGAAGTTCGTATTGTAATCTGTAATATTGCCGAAGGCAACGAGGAACACATACAGCCCGAAGAACATCACGGCTAATGCTTTGGTAAAGCGGATTAACACACCTGTTGAGAGATTCATAGCTGTTACCCCTTTTCTATGTTTTTCTATGTAATGATTTAACAATACTACTATAGCACCCATGAATATGTTGTCAAACGTTCATATTGGAGTGCGAAAATATCAAATTGCAAGACATACATCATTGACACAGGGAGAGATTTCAATCGACATGGAAGCTCATAAACAATCACTTATTCATCAATTGAATCTTGCTGTACAATCAATTCGCGGCATCTTGGAACAGGTAACAGAGCAGCAGTTGGATTTGCAGCCCATGTCTCATAAACGTTGTTTACGAGACATGCTCGCTCATTTGACTCTCATTTGTGCGGCCGATCTGCATATTATGAACGAAGCAACTCAGACCGATATGGATCGTTTCTATGAAGAACATACACCACATACAATCGAAGAAATGAAGGAAACGTTGGCAGACGCTCACGAATCATTAGTTGAAGCGATGCGTTCGTGGTCGGAAGAGCACTGGCTTGAAATCAAAACCGCGTATTGGGGAGTTGCATATTCGCGCTTTGAGTGGATGCTGGAAATCATCCTTCATCTGGCGCATCACCGGGGTCAGTTGTTCACCTTGCTGTGTGAGCATGCGGCGGAGCCTAAGATTGTAATGTTTGAATAGATGGGATTGGAGGCATTACACCATGGGTGGAACTGAGAAGATGATAGAGCTGAGATCGCTCAAGCTTACAGATGGTTATGATATTTATGAGATGCTGCAGGGGATCGGCCCAGGTGAGAATGGCTTCGTCAATAGTGCGTACGGCATAAGAAGAGGCCAATTCCGAAGCTACCTGAGACAGCATTGGAATATATCGCAAGGGATAAATCTAATGCCGCAATATGTGCAGCAGACGATATATTGGCTGTATGTGGACGGTCGACCGGTTGGATATGGGAAGCTTCGGCACAGATTGAATGAAGCGCTGCTTGAACGAGGCGGTCATATTGGCTACGTCATCCGGCTAGATGAGCGAGGCAAAGGATATGGAACGCTCTTACTCCGTGAACTTGTTCGTGAAGCAGCGGGACTTGGGTTGACAGAAGTGCTGCTGACAGTCGATGAAGATAATCTTCGCTCACGAAGAGTGATTGAAGGCAACGAGGGTGTATTAAGCGACACCAAGGATGGAATTTGCAAGTATTGGATTACGATCAAGACGGGGTAAGTTATCAGCCTTATCAGCCGGGGTTATACTCAGAGTCAACAGGTAAAGGAGCAGGGTACTGCATGGGCGTAGGAGGATTCAATGAGCCAGCATCAATGTTCAATCTGATGTCTACGATCTTCCCAATTTTCATTGTTCTGTTTATAGCTGTCTTCATCTTTGTGATTATTAAGGGTATTATGCAATGGAACTACAACAATCAACAGCCAGTTCTAACTGTGGAAGCGATAGTGACGGATAAGCGAACAGAGGTGTCCAATAGTCATGACGCGGATCATTTCAGCCACTATTCAACCCATTATTACGCGACGTTCGAGGTGGAGAGCGGGGATCGGATGGAGTTCCATGTGAAGAAATCGGACTACGGATTGCTGGCCGCAGGAGATCGCGGGAAGTTGACATTTCAAGGGACGAGGTTTTATGAGTTCGAGCGGTATCACGTTCGTTGAAAGAAGGATGGTATCATACGCACAGCTAGACGATACAGTGCCAGTGTGCATGGAACTAGCGAAATGATGTTGGAGCAGCTATCATATAGAGAGACAGACAGAATAGGAACTTTGCAAAGGATGATTGTACATGTGGTGGATTGGAGCGGCTGCGTTCATTCTTATCCTGATCATTGTGATTTCAACGATTGCAGTGAGCCGGTATGCTTTCCGTCAGGTAACGATGTGGGAGAGAAGCACGCTGGACAAAGCGTTTGACGCGGTTGAAGGGTTCGGCTTGATGAGCAGGCAGGAATTCGCTGAAATGGCCAAGGAAGATGTATTCATCACTTCGGAGGACGGTCTGACGCTGCGCGGGTACTATATCGAGCCCTATCCAGAGCGCAAGAAAGTCATGATTATCGTCCACGGCTATACGGCAAATCATATTATTGGCTCGCAGTTTATCAATCTATTTACCGAGGAAGGCTATAATGTGCTCCTTGTGGATCAGCGGAGCCATGGGCGAAGCGAAGGGACGTATGCAACGTATGGCTACTATGAGCGTCAAGACCTCGATCGCTGGGTTGCATGGGTACGTGAACGAGTTGGTCATGATGCCTTCATCGGTCTTCATGGGCAATCGATGGGTGGAGGCACAGTACTGATGTATGCAGGCATTAATAAGCATGCCAAATTCATCATTGCGGATTGCCCCTATTCGGACATGGAAGAATTAATGAAATATCAAATGAAGGAACTGAACCATGTTCCACATTTTCCATTTATTGCGCTGTTGGAACGGAGCTTGAATCGGATAGCACAGTTCTCGATGAAGCAGGTGAAGCCGATTCGAGAGGTTGCGAACAAGGACATCCCTCTACTGCTGATACACGGCAAGGCAGACACATTCGTGCCAACACGGATGAGCGAACAGATCTATCAAGAGAAGACAGAGGGATTAACGAAGCTGGTAATTATCGACGATGCTGTGCATGCGAATGCATACCCAACCGATCGTCAGAAGTACGAGTCTGCTGTGCATGATTTCCTGAAGGAAGTTCAGGATCAATATGACGAGGCGGGAGTCAATGTGTGGACAGGAAGCAATGCGAATGGAGCATGAGGCGCTGGGATTTACGTCATGTGAATTTATAAATAGCTCCAATTCATATCGATGAAATGGATGAAGGATGACTGTATGGTGCAGTCATCCTTTTTTTTTGTCTTCAATTGACAAAAAACGATGGTAACCATGTTCATAGAATGGAGGATATCGGCAATAAAAACCAATATCTATGTGACAGCAGCTGAAGTGAAAACCGATGTCGAATCTTTGAAAAAAATAACACTAGTAAGCATATAATTATAGTATAATATAGGCTACCACATGACAAAAAATAGCAGATTTCGATCTCTGCAATCGGGACTCCTTAAGGAAACTCACCATAGAAACGAACCCCCGAACGGTATCCTGACTATATTTCATCCTGCTGCATTCCTGACATTATTCCATGCAATCCTTGAATTTCACGTTTTTGATCGAGAATGATGACCCATCAGTTAGGAGCTTGCTTCTAATTAGGTAGGAGGGTTATCTCTTCATCTCTTCCTATTCTTATCACTTGCCATTCGCATTTTGGTATTGGCTTATATTTTGCCAAGGAGGGATGCCTGCATAACGATGAACACGGGTAAGAAGAGTAATTAGGCAAGAGGGGGGATTTCGCCGCAGCGAAACAGACAAGAAACAACAACAATCAATAATAAACAATATTATTCGTTGCGATTCCACAATGTAGGTGTTAGTATGAAATCAATTATAGGAAAAACAAACCAATTTTAGTGCGGGGCATTCATCATTTTCATATGATATCGAGGAGTGTGTTCTATGAAAAGAAACATGTTCAAAGTACTGATCCTATCATTAATGGCTGTCGTTCTTGTTGCAACAGGCTGTTCAACAAGCGGCAAGTCATCCTCAGGCAAGGCCGCCGTAGACAAGGGGGCAATTGCTGACCTTCCACAATCGATTAAAGACAAAGACATAAAAATTATGGTTATTCGCAAAATCGGCGGTGATGACCATACCGCACAGTATCTAGCTGGAGCCAAACAAGAGGGTGAATCGCTGGGCTTCGTAGTAGATACCTTCTCCGCGAATAACGATTCTGCCAAATTTCATGATGCGATCGCTCAAGCGATGGATAAAAAATATGACGGCGTTATCATCTCGCACGGTGATGATGCGGCAACGGTTGAAGATGTGAAGAAGCTGACGGAAAAAGGAATCCCGGTCGTTACATTTGACTCTGTTCCAGAAGTGTCTTCGGTGAATGGGGTAACCATGACATCACAGGATGATGGCCAATTGGCAAGTCTAGCGCTAGAAAGTTTGAATAAGCAGCTGAACGGCAAAGGGAATATTGTATACCTGTGGGTAGATGGATTTCCGCCAATGGTAGCTCGTAACGGAATCTATCAGCAATTTTTGAAAGATAATCCTGGTATTAAGGAAGTGGAGCGTTTCGGTGTGGCTGCAACAGACACATCTGTTCAGACACAGAATGCGGTTGCAGCGATGCTGACTAAGCACGGCAAAGGGGAAATCGATGCGATCTTCGCAACATGGGACGCGTTCGCAATTGGAGCAGCACGGGCGTTGAAGGAAGCGGGTCGTGAAGAGATTAAAATCTACGGTATCGATGTATCGAATGCTGATCTGCAGCTCATGCAAGAGGACAACAGTCCATGGGCTTCCACGGCGGCAGTTGATCCGAAGGTAATTGGTGCAGTCAATTTGCGCTTGCTGGCGAAGAAGATTGCTGGTGAAGATACACCTCCGAAATATGATTTGAAGCCGACTTTGATTACTCAAGTTCAATTGAACTCCATAGGTGATGCTGTCAACATGGAGAGCCTGAACAAGATTATTCCGGGCTGGGGTGTAAGCACGGACTTCGAAGAAGACTGGATGAAGGCGCTTAAGAAGGCTAACAAGGCGCAATAACAGGTCGAAGCTAGTCTCGCACAGTGATAGCGAACAGGCAAGCGTCGGATCAGACAACTGGTTAGGCGCGCGAAGCGCTTGCCTGCTCATCGTGAACAGGGGGTCAGGGAGATGGGGAAGACGAGCAAGATACTCCTGGAAATGAAGGATATCTCGATAGAGTTTCCCGGTGTACAAGCGCTTAAGAACGTTCATTTTACAACAGAGACGGGGAATGTGCATGCGCTGATTGGCGCTAATGGGGCAGGGAAGTCTACTTTAATGAAGGCATTGTCCGGTGCGTATAGTCACTATACCGGGGAAATCTGGATTAATGGTGAAGCGGTGACGATCCGTTCGCCGCGTCAGGCGAAAAACCTAGGGATTCAGATTGTCTATCAGGAAGTTGATACTGCGCTGATTCCTTACTTGACAGTAGGCGAGAATATCATGTTGGAAGATATGGTTCATGATATGGGGCCGAAGCAATGGATCAGATGGAGGAGACTTCATGATTCCGCTGGGCACATATTGAAGCGAATGAATGTTCAGGTACCAACCAAGAAACTCGTCAGTGAATTAACACTGGCGGAGAAGCAGATGGTGTTAATCGCGAGAGCAATCTCTACGAAATGCCGCTTTCTTATCTTGGACGAGCCAACAGCGCCGCTAAGTCATGCAGAGACGACTGAACTGTTCCGCATTGTACGCGATCTGAAGGCGAACAATGTAGGGGTTATCTTTATTTCTCACCGCTTGCCGGAACTGTTCGAGATCTGCGATGATATCACGATCATGCGCGACGGGGAACTCGTGACGAAGATGCGGATTGCGGATACCACCCCTGTTGAGACGATTGAATACATGCTGGGCAAGAAGCTTGGCGAGCAATTTCCCGAGCGTGCAACTTCCATTGGAGGCATGCATTTTGAAGTTAGCAATCTATCTGACTTTCATAAGATTGCAGATATTCATATGCATGTGCGCAAAGGGGAAATTGTCGGCGTCGCAGGATTGGTTGGAGCGGGCAAGACGGAATTATGCAAAGCGCTGTTCGGGGCTTCCGAGATTCAGTCGGGACAGCATAAGCTCGATGATCGACCGATAACCATTCGCAATTCACATGATGCCGTGAAGGCAGGAATTGCGCTTGTTCCCGAAGAGCGGCGCAAGGAAGGGATATTGATATTTGAATCTGTCGTGCATAACATCTCGGCAGCGAATCTATCGAGGTATTGCAAGTGGGGGCCGTTCCTTCAATTTCGCAAAGAAAGAGAAGAGGCAAGAAGGCTTATTGAGGAACTCGGCATTAAGACGCCTAGCGAACATACGAAAGTACAAAATTTATCGGGCGGCAATCAGCAGAAGGTTGCGATTGGAAAGTGGCTGCTGGCTGATGCGGAAGTATACATATTTGACGAGCCAACCAAGGGCGTGGACGTCGGGGCGAAGAAGGACATCTTCGAGCTAATTACGAGGCTGGCGGAGCAAGGGAAGAGTGTAATCTACGCCTCCTGTGAATTGTCGGAAATCGTAGGCATTACGGATCGTGTGTATGTACTGTACGACGGACAGATTGTGAAGGAACTGCACACGAACGATACGAATGAAGAAGAATTATTGTTCTATTCAACAGGAGGTAAATAGGTATGAGCATAATTCGACGTAGTCAAGCTCAAGGACAGACACCCAAGTCGTTTGACTTTTTCGATTTTTTATATAAATACGGCACCATTATTACAATATTGCTATTGATCGCTGTGTTCGGAACGCTGTCAAGCAGCTTTTTGCTGCCGTCCAATATTATTAATATTTTGCGTTCGATCTCGATTGTAACCATTATTTCTATTGGGATCACGATCTCGCTTGCGGTAGGCGGTTTTGACCTGTCCGTTGGTTCCGTCGCCTCGCTTGCAAATGCGATCGTTATTTCTATGTTCGTATGGCATTCGCAAAATACATTCATCTCGATCATTGCTGCGATCCTGGTATGTCTGATTGCAGGTGTAGTGAACTCGTTCATGATTGTGAAGGTGAAAATACCGGACATGCTTATGACGCTGGCAACGATGTTCATTATACAAGGCTTGGCGCTTACCTATACAAGAGGGGCGACTGTCTCGCAAAATATGGTGATGCCAGATGGCTCGTTCGCAACGGGGAAAATAAGTGCTTTATTTGCTAAGATCGGGCAAGTTCCTTGGATTATTGTCATAATGCTCATTGTAGTCGCTGTTGTGCACGTATTCTTGAACTACACGAAGCATGGCAGATATATGTATGTAATCGGGGGCAATATCGAGGCGGCGAAACTGTCAGGAATCGCGGTCAATAAGTACCGAGTGCTTGCTTATATTCTATCAGCGGGGTTCGCAGCGATTGGCGGCATTATACTCGCTTCGCGTGTTATGACTGCAGAGGTGAATGCTGGTGCGCCGTATTTGATGGATGCAGTAGCGGCAGCCTTCATCGGCTTCTCTGTAGCAGGTGCTGGGAAACCGAATGCATTCGGTACATTCATTGGAGCAATCCTGATTGGGATCTTGCAAAATGGTCTTGTCATGATGTCGGTTCCATACTATGCGATGGACATCGTGAAGGGGACGGTGCTCGCATTTGCACTGGCCTTAACGTATTACAAGAAAAAATAAGGCTTACGGGAGGGAAAAGGAATGAAATATACAACGTACTTTACAATGCAAGAAGCAGATGTAATCGACTATGCGTTAACGAAGCTGGATGTATTCTCCGAGGATGCGAGCTTGACCTGCAAGGAGATTGGGGACGGCAACTTAAATTACGTGTTCCGGCTCGTCGATGAGCAGTCGAAGCGTTCTATTATCATTAAGCAAGCAGGCCCTGTAGCGCGGATTTCGGATGAATTCAAAGTATCTCCTGACCGTAATCGCATCGAAAGCGAGATTCTGAAAATCCAAAATGAGCTTGCACCTGGACTTGTCCCGGAAGTATACAACTATGATCCGATCATGAACTGCTGTGTAATGGAGGACTTGTCCGATCATGTCATTATGCGCACCGCGTTATTGAACCGGGAGCAGTTCCCTCTGTTCGTGGAGCATATTACGACATTTATGGCGAACACATTGCTGTTGACATCTGATGTTGTCATGAATCATAAGGAGAAGAAAGAACGGGTTAAAACATTTATTAATCCTGATTTGTGTGAGATTACCGAAGATCTTGTATATACGGAGCCATTCTACAATTGTGCGAGAAACGATGTCTACGAGCCGATTCGTGAATTCGCAGCTAAGCATTTGTGGGAAGATGAAGCGTTGCTGCTGGAAACGGCGAAGATGAAGTTTGAATTTATGACGCATACTCAATCTCTTATTCACGGCGATTTACATACAGGATCAATCTTCGTGAAGCAGGATTCGACCAAAGTGATTGATCCGGAGTTCGCTTTCTACGGGCCAGCAGGATACGATGTGGGCAATATTATTGCAAACTTAATCTTTGCCTATGTGAATGCAGAATGTACAATGGAAGCGGGCGACTTGAAGGAACGTCATATGGAATGGATCATTGAAACGATTCAAGACGTTGTTGACCAATTCCAAACGAAATTCTTATCCTTATGGTCAACATCTGTTCTAGATAAGTCAGCTTCGTATCCCGGATTCGATCGATATTATCTTGATCTGATTATGAAGGATGCAGCGGGTGTTGCGGGGCTTGAATTGTGCCGTCGCACACTCGGCATCGCGCATGTGAGAGAGATTGCATCCATTGCTGATGCTGATGCAAGAGAACGTGCTGAGCGGATGTGTCTCATCATGGGCAAGCAGCTCATTATGGATCGTTCTGACATGAAGCGAGGCAGTGACTATTTCCGTATCATCAGTTCAAGCAGCGAGATGTACAGCCGATAGAATGGGAGGATGGAAGGATGAGTCAAATGAACAGCAGTCAAACAGTCAGCATGATATCATCAGTTCGGTTAGAGGATGAGAAGAATACGCTAGTCATTCTAGATCAGACACGTCTTCCGAATGAAACCGTATATCTCGAGCTACAGAAACTCGAAGATATTTGGGATGCTATCTATCATTTGAAGGTGCGTGGTGCGCCTGCTATCGGCATTGCGGCGGCATTCGGGGTATATTTGGGTGTGAAGGGATCCCCTGCGGACACGTATGAGGAATTCTTCGAAGATTTCGGCAAAGCGAAGCAATACTTGGGTTCGTCGCGACCAACGGCAGTGAATCTGTTCTGGGCGCTGAATCGTATGGAAGCAAGGCTGGAACAGGTGCAAGATCGCTCTGTTGCTGAGATTAAGGCAGCGTTGAAAGAGGAAGCAGAAGCGATTCGCGCAGAGGATGAACAGGTATGCGAGAGCATCGGCCGCTATGCATTGTCTCTGCTTCAGCCGAACTGGGGCATCTTGACACATTGCAATGCGGGGGCCATTGCAACAGCGAAGTATGGAACAGCTCTTGCACCTATCCATCTCGGCCAAGAGCAGGGCTATCAGTTCAAGGTATACGCAGATGAGACGCGTCCATTGCTGCAAGGGGCTCGCTTAACGGCCTGGGAGCTTAAGGAAGCGGGCGTGGATGTAACGTTGATCTGTGACAATATGGCATCTATCGTTATGAAGGAAGGCAAGATACAAGCTGTATTGGTCGGCTGCGACCGAGTGGCGGCGAACGGTGATGCAGCGAACAAGATTGGCACTTCTGGTGTGGCCATCCTGGCAAAGCATTATGGCATCCCGTTCTATGTATGCGCGCCATTATCTACGGTGGATTTGGAGTGCCAGACAGGCGACGATATTCATATCGAGCTGCGTCCTGACAGTGAAGTAACGAGCAAGTGGTATGAGCAGCCAATGGCGCCAGAAGGGGTTAAGGTATACAATCCTAGCTTCGATGTGACCGATCATTCTCTCATCACAGCAATCATCACGCAGCATGGCATTGCTTATCCGCCGTTTGCAGATTCTCTGTCAGAGATGTTCCGCAAGGAAGCTGCGTCTAAGAAGGGTTGATCGACTGCTTAAAGTAATCGAGTTTATATTAATGAGACGAATCCGTTTCTAAACAAAAATCCCCTGCATGCAAATCGACAACGAACAAGGCGATTTGTCTGTCAGGGGTTTTCTTATTGTACATGTATTTATTCGCATTCGTATAAGGAGATCCCCTTCGTGCTAGTGACCTCATGCCATGTTTCATCCAAACGCTGATCAGTAACAATGGTGTGGATTTGATCCAAATCACAAATACTTGCGAAAGAAGTTCGGTCGAATTTCGTATAGTCCGCAGCCAAATATACCTTGTTTGCCCGTTCTGCGGCAATGCGCCGAACCTCAGCTTGTTGTTCATTGGAGTCTGTCAGTCCATGCTGGATGCTGACTGATCGGCAGGAGATGAATGCCATATCGAAGAAATAGCTCTTCATATTCACTTCCGCATTTCTACCCAGAGCCGACATGGAGCTGGAGGATATGCCGCCGCCAATGACAACAAGATGCACTTGTGGACTGTTCATCAATACATTAATAATTTTAATTGAATTGGTTACGACCGTCAGACGCTGCTCCTGAATTTGTTGTGCGATGTACAGTGAGGTGGTAGAGGCATCTAAGAAAATGGAGTCTCCGTTTGAAATAAATTGAGCGCATTGCGCTGCAATTCGCTTCTTGCCATCAACATGGATATGTTCTCGGAGCTGGATATTGATATCATTTTGAACACCATCAGGTATGTACGCACCTCCATAAGTTCGAGTCAATACGCCTTCCTCCTCTAGTTGTTTCAAATCTCGACGAATGGTCTCCTCCGTGACTTGAAATAGTGAAGTAAGCTTGGCGACCGTAACGCTCTTCTCCTCTTGGATGATATCTTTAATTTTCGCTTTTCTCGTAATAGGCAGCATATTGTCCGTTCTCTCCGCTTATGTTTGATTTTAACTCCATTATATCATATCTCCTCTCTATAGCTTGCCAACTTCATACATAAACAATCCACACAAAACAACACAATACATTGACAAAACGGATATAAAGTACGAATATTAAATATGTGGCATACGAGGATTCAAACTTTAGATATAAGCCTCTTTATGTTTGATGTGGAGACAAGCCAGAGACACAGGGGGGGAAGGATTGAATAAGCTGCAAGCTAACTCAGATACGGAAATGAAAGAACTCATCTGTGACATCGGCAGAAGGATGTATGCACGGAATTATGTGGCTGCAAATGATGGGAATATTACGATGAAGACCGAAGTGGGTACCATTTGGGCTACACCGACAGGGGTAAGCAAGGGCTATATGACACCTGACATGCTGGTGGAGATGGATATGCAGGGTAATGTTTTGTCGGGTACATACAAGCCTTCTTCTGAAATTAAGATGCATTTGCGAGTATATCAGGAGAACTCGGAGGTACGTGCTGTTGTTCATGCGCACCCTCCAGTGGCAACGGCATTTGCTATTGCGGGGATTGATCTGGATCAAGCTATTTCTCCCGAGGCAATTGTTAATCTGGGACGAGTAGCCGTTGCGCCCTATGCGACACCAGGTACGCAGGAGGTTCCCGATTCGATTGCCCCATATTGCAAAGGATATCATGCTGTGCTCCTAGCGAATCATGGTGCATTAACGTGGGGGAGGGATATGACAGAAGCCTATTTCCGAATGGAATCGCTAGAGCATTATGCACTGATGTACATGTATGCGAGCAGGTTGCTTGGTCGCACGAATGAATTGTCAAGTGAGCAGGTCGCGGAACTCGTAGACATACGAAGCCGGATGGGCGTTACAAGCGGTGGAAATCCATCGTTAAGGCGGCGGGAGGAAGACACCCTCTTCGATCAACTTGCGGATAAGATAGTAGAACGAGTGTTATCCAAATTAAATTCGTAGATATGCGCTTCATCGAGACAGATCCCGAAGTCGGCAGGGTGAAGGGATTACTAGAAATTCAGGATGGATTTTGATTCTAATTTCAGACACATACAGCCCCAAAGAATAGTCACAATCCATGCAGCTGCATCGGATGCGATATCTTTGGGGCTGTTACCTTTTCTAAAGGGAGATATTTATTGTTTTCGCTAACTCATTCCATTCCACAGTGCTTGGCAATGCATCACGAAGCAACTGAAGTGGAACCATGAACTTGCCTTTGTATACAATCATGGGAGCCGTAAGTTTATTAATCGTTCCGTCAATGGAGAAGGTGTAATGGTTATGCTTAATTGGGACAATCACTTGCCGTTTCGATGAAGATATGTAGATTTTGTTGTCTTTAACCGAATAGTTTGCTTGTAGTGCCTTTAAGGTATCGATAAGTGGAAGCATAAGCTGGCTGTCATGGCGTATAGCCTGAATAGGCAGTTTAGTTGCTTCCTTGTTAAGAGTGATGGCAGCAGCTACTTCCGTGACGACAGGTTTGTTTTCTTTTGCCTGTTTATTAGTTGTGTTACTAGGTTTAGCGTTGTTTTTGTTTTTTGTTGTTGATTTACTAGATGATGAAGATTTGGAAGAGTTGGATGATTTGGATGACGAACTCTTCTTAGAAGAAGACTTAGATCCACCATTGTGATAGTGGTATTCCCCATACTCCAGTCCCCATTTTTCGCAATTCGTTCTACACGTATGACCCCCGTTGCTATCTGTTCGGCCAGGGTGTGCGGTTGAGATCGATGAGAATGTCGTCATCGCAACGATACAAGCAGTACTTACGGCTATCAGCTTACTCCATCTTACACGTTTCATCGTGGTAACCCCTTTCTATTCGCATAGGTATTATGGATCAATTCTATTATAGTTCCACTACCTCTTAAGAACTAGGAAATATTTGAGAAATGACGAGATAGGTCAATGATTATCGTGTTTTTTGCCATTATGCAATTTCGAATGGCTGTGAGATAATGAGATGTAGAAGCATCTGCAGCAGGGGAATCCTGCACGGATAGCGTAAGGATGACGAAGGGGAATGACGTTCATGGCGGGCATAAATGAAAGATTAATGAAGCAACTTGAATTTGTGAAGGAATTGGATAAATTAAAGAAGGTGTTTCGTCGTTCGTATTTGCTTGATGGAAGCCGCCATGAGAATGATGCTGAGCACACATGGCATTTGACAGCGATGGCAATGCTGCTGCACGAATATACAAGTGAACGCAATATGAATTTGCTCCGTGTGTTCAAAATGTTAATTATTCATGATGTGGTCGAGATTGATGCAGGGGATACCTTTGCATATGACGCTGAAGGCAATGCAAGCAAGTTCGAGCGCGAGTCAAAGGCGGCCAAGCGGTTGTTTGGCATCTTGCCAGAGGATCAGAAACTGGCGCTAACACAATTATGGACGGAATATGAGCAGCGTCAGACACCGGAAGCGCAATTTGCCGTTGCACTTGATCGTTTGCAGCCGCTGCTTCACAACTATGTGACAGAAGGCAAGTCGTGGAAAGAGCATAAGGTAACGAGTGATCAAGTGTTGGCGCGGATTCAAGCAATCCGAGATGGGGCTCCGGAACTGGGGAAGCTAGCAGAAGAACTCATCCGCAGTTCAGTGGAGAAGGGATACTTGGCTAACAGCTAACTAAGGCTGTCTAGCATCAAACCATGAATAAAGGGGGAAGGAGCGAGCGAGTATGCATCCTTCCCTCTTTCCTCTTTGTTCATCTAGACGTAGAGAACCCAACGATTGCGGGTTGCACTCGAACCTTCCAGCTTCCATCCATTCTGCTCATAGTATCCATTGAAGCTGGACTGAATAGGGCAGGCTGATTCTATCGGATGAGGAGCTAAGGTATCCAGCATTTGTCGCAATAGATGCTGCCCCCTGAACGGTTCCGCTACAGCAAATTGATAGAGAGAGATGCGCTCACTCCCTTTGCGAGGGTAGAACCGCAATGCTCCAGCCAATCGCAGGCCGACGACGGCGACAAGCAGCTGCTTGCGTCTTATTGCAGCAGCAACCCCATCTGGACAGCGAAGCTCTCCGCTTGTCAACCCATCATGGTGCAGATCTATTCTTTCATTGAAGAAATGCGTAATTGCGCTCGTTTCTTCCCATTTTGCCAGTCGTATGTACACCGCAATCCCATCCTCAATATTCTTCACTATTTGCCAACTAGAACGAACACGTTGTGATCTGGAGCTTCCATGACGGCAACGTGTCCAGATTCGGTAGGGAACGGTTCTCGAATCCAATGAATATCAGTCCGTTCTTGCAGTTTCGCATACGTCTCTCGTACATCATCAACGAGAAGTTCGATATCGATTTCTTTCAACTCAGGGTTGTTCTGCAGCACAAGCTCTGAGCTGAGTTCATCTGGGAAAGACAACCCCACAATTGTCCATGGTTCCCCATTTGGAAGAGGGCGTGTGATCGTCCAACTCTCTTTTAACCCAATTGCGGTGTAGAAAGCAACTGATTCCTCTATGCTGGCAGTATATAATGCGGCACATTCCATTTTTCGTATCATTCTATTTCCTCCTTGTATCTCGTACTGCACATACTGTACCATCTAACTATGACAAATGATGTCATAGTTATGAAATCGTTTTGCGATAGGGGGAGTCTCGGACATGAACAAATCCCAGCGACTCATTGAGTTGATGATGATTGTGAACAAGAAGCAGCAGTTTACCGCGCGTGAGCTGGCGGAAGAAAGTGGTGTATCCGTACGGACAATATTGCGGGATTTGCGCCAATTAGAAGAGCTTGGTGTTCCTCTATATACGGAGTATGGACCTAGGGGCGGGTTTCGTTTGTTGAAGGAGAAGCTGCTTCCGCCGCTGACATTTCTGGAGCAGGAGGCGTTTGCTATCTTTTTCGCCGTTCAGCTGCTGCAAGAATATAAGACAATCCCATTTGGCAAGGATGCCACGAGGGCATTATCTAAGTTCTATCAGGTGCTGTCTCCACATACACAAAAGCAAATCGACGCGATGAAGCGCTGTGTACGATTTTGGGTTCCTCCTCGTGAACAGGATATACCGCATTTGCAGCAATTGCTATATGCTTCGCTCGACAATAAGGTGATCCAGATCCGTTATGCTTCCATCAGAGGAGAGGAATTGCGCGATATCGTCCCAATCGGCCTATATGCCCATAATGGCTATTGGTATTGCCCAGCCTACTGTATGGAGCGGAAAGGGTATCGGTTGTTCCGTGCGGATTGCATGCTTGAGGTGATCGAGGTTGAGCAGCATACGGTACCTATGTTAGAGCTAATGAGCTTGGAAGAGTGGTTCGAGCCTCCCCAACTGAAGGACGATGTTGTTGCCATTTATGTGGAATTGACGAAGCTTGGGGTTCGGAAATGTCAAGCCGATCCATGGTTGGATAAGTCGCTGACTGTGCGCGAAGATGGGACGGGTGTGATCAATCACGTGATCGCGGCGACTGAGGTAGGCTATTTGGCGGACATTCTGTTTGGAATGGGGACAGATGCGCATGTCATCGAACCTCCAGAGATTATAGAGTTGATTCAGCAGAAGGCGGAGCAGTTAATTGCACAATATCAACACTAAGAGAGGTACACTATGAATCTCTATTACCAGTCTATTTGAGGGATATTCTGGGGTTAAACCCCGTCTTTGGGCTTATTGTAATTGTGTGATCCCAATATATACTAAACAGAGAAGTAATAGATTTGGAGTAAATTTGGTAGGAATAACGAATTAATAGAGTGTTATTTCACATAAATTGACAATAATAGTCAAATGGTGCTAGAGTTGACTTATCACTACGTGCTGGTGTGAGAGGTGCCTTAGCTTATGATACTTACCGTCTCTTTTGGAAGACAAGGCCGTGAGTGGTTCGATATTGATGTAGCGGATGATTGTACAGTAGTTCAGTTGAAGGCAATACTTGGACTGAAGCTATTCGGAGAACCACCGAAGAATCATATGCAATATATATTGGAAGTCAAGCAGCCAGAAGGATTATGGAGTACTGTTCCTGAGCAGCAGCGTTTGCTGGAGGCAGGTGTCCGTGAAGGGGCATACATTCGCGTACAGCGAGCGTTCTCCACGACTACAGATTCAGCACCATCGTTTGGTCGCCGAGCATTGTTCCAACTCGATGAGGCTGATGAACATACTGAGTAGTCGTGACAAGAGGAACGAGACGAGGAGTTGTTCAATGTGAACGTGATGTATCAGAGATCGCCTCGCATTAAGCCGGAATTACCAGAGGAGAAGCTTGAGATATTACGGCCTCCTGCTGAACCGTCGCGTCCGACGTTCTCTATCGTTACACTGATTATTCCGATTGTGATGACCTTGGTCAGTATCGGATTCTACATATATATGTCCATGTCAGGGAAGATGGGCAATAGTAACTATATGATGTTTCAAATGATTACCATCTCGATGATGCTTATGTCCTATACGCTTCCATTTTTCTTGTATTTGAGCAACAAAAGACAGTACGTGCGCAAGCAGGCGGAACGAAGTCAGATGTATCTGGCTCAATTGGAGAAGCATCGCCTGGAGATTATCGAGAAGCAACATGAGCAGCGAACAGCGATGTATGCGATTCATGGTGATCCAGATGTGTGCCATCAAATTGTGAAAAATCGCAACAGCAGCCTGTGGGAACGCGGGCCTTTTGATGTTGATTTTATGGATGTTCGCATTGGCACCGGAGAAGTGCCTTTTTATATGCCAATCATTACTCCGCGAACCGATGGCTACGAGAAGGATCCACTTATCGAGGCGGCTCATAAGCTCGAACAAGATTCTCGCAGTGTAGATGAGGTTCCAATTACCTTGCCGTTGTATGAGTCGAAGGTAGTCGGAATCGTTGGAGACAAAGCTTCCGTTATGGAAGCAGTACGGATTGTGATTGCTCAGCTGACGACAAGGCATTCGCCTGATGAGGTGAAGCTAGCTGCGCTCTACGATGAGCAGGAAGCAGAGAATTGGGGCTGGCTGCGATGGCTTCCGCATACATGGAATGATGATCGCACACAGCGTTATTTGGCTGATCGGCGTAGTACGGCACATCAATTGGCTGATCAATTGTATGGAATTCTAAATCGTCGCAAGAGTTTCCAGACGACCGGCGAGAAGAAGAAGCAGCTTCCCATTTATGTTGTTCTGCTGCAGGATAGCCAAATGATCGAGGAAGAGCCGCTATATCCTCTTCTATTAGAAGAAGCGAGCCGAGTGGACAGCTGTACCCTAGTGCTGTCTGATCGCAAGGAGCGGCTTCCGATGCAATGCCGCCTTATTGTAGAAGTCGGTGCAGATACTGCTGTATCTACGCAAAAAACGGATCAGGAGGGGATCGTTCAGCATTCCTTCCATATGGATCATTTATCTGCTGACAAGATCGATACGCTGGCAAGATATATGGCGCCGATTCGCTTGAAGCGTTCGGCTGCTTCAGATCTTCCACCCGTTCTAACGTTGTTCGATATGTTCGGTGTAGAACAAGTTGAGCAATTGAAGCTGGTGGAACGCTGGAATCGAAATCGATATCCAGATACATTGCCAGTGCCCGTAGGTGTGCGTGCTGGTGGCAAGCTGGTGTCTTTGAATCTCCATGACAAGATTGAACGCAAGGGACATGGTCCACATGGACTTCTCGCAGGAACAACAGGCTCAGGCAAAAGTGAGGTTATTCAATCGCTAATTGCTTCACTGGCAGCTGATTACCACCCTCATGATGTGGCCTTCATGCTGATCGACTACAAGGGCGGAGGAATGTCTAATACGTTCGAGAAGCTTCCTCATGTCGTAGGAACCATTACGAATCTAGACGAGAGCCTGATCGAGCGTGCACAGGTATCGCTTCGTGCTGAGCTGATTCGCAGACAACGCATCTTGAATGATGCGGGAAACATGCAGCATATTGACGAGTATTACAAGTCGCCGCTTCGCTATCAGAATCCGCTGCCTCACTTGATCATCATCATTGATGAATTTGCTCAGCTTAAGAAGGAGCAGCCAGAATTCATGGATGAGTTGATCAGTATAGCAGCTATTGGACGTACATTAGGTGTTCACTTGCTGCTGGCGACTCAGAAGCCTGCCGGGGTAGTGGATGAGAAGATATGGAGCAATACACGATTCCGCATCTGCCTTCGTGTTCAGAGTGAAGGCGATAGTCGGGATATGCTCAAAATTCCGAATGCAGCTTGGATTACGCATCCAGGGCGCGGGTATTTTCAGGTGGGCAGTGACGAAGTGTTCGAGGAGATGCAATTCGCATGGAGCGGTGCACCTTATCTGGTAAAGCGTCAGGAAGGTCAGCCGCTGCGAATTGAAGTGAGCGAGGTTCGTCTGAACGGGAAGATGGAGGCTTTGCTGCCTAGTGATACACTATTGTCGGCCTATGATGAGCAAGATCAGCTGAAGCAGCTTCAAGTATTCATTGATGCTGTTGCCGAGGCGGCATGTTGTGAGGAAATTAATCGATTGCAAGGGCCATGGCTCGCCCCGCTGCCACAAGAGCTAGGTCGCAGTGAATTATTCAAGCGTACACGGACGTTGTCAGGTGTTCCCGGTGATTTTAAGGGAATACAACCAATTGTAGGCTTGCTGGATGACGTCATGAACCAACGGCAGGAGCCGCTTGGCATCGAAATGGATCATGAACATTGGGCAGTATACGGAATGCCGGGAACGGGAAAGACAACATTTGTACAGACACTTCTCATGTCTCTCGCTGAGCAGTATGAACCTGATGTCTGGCACGGCTATGTTGTGGATATGGGGCGCATGCTGAAGGATTATGCTGACTTGCCTCATGTGGGCGCGGTAATTGCAGGTGAGGATGAAGATAGACTCAAGCGGCTGTTCCGCTATCTTCTTGCGAAGGTGAAGGAACGAACAGAGATGTTGTCCGAAGCCGGCGTCAAGACGATTGCTTCTTATCGGCAGGTAACACAGCTATCGGTGCCGAATATTGTTGTTATCATTGACGGGTATTTGAATTTCCGAACTTCCTATCCGGATGAGAATGAATGTTTGGAATATTTGCTTCGAGAAGGCGGCAGCTTGGCCATTTCATTCGTGATTACAGCCAATCGCGTAACCGATATTTTTGACAAATTCCGTAGCAATATATCGAATGCGATTTCGTATGAATTAGCTGATCCAAGCGACTATTACTTTGCTGTGGGCAGACCGGCTAGAACGCCGGCGCGGCTGCAGGCAGGTCGCGGACTCATTAAGCATAACGGGGTACCGATCGAATTCCAGACTGCTTATCCTGCGGATGGGAACAATGATGTAGAACGTGTTCTTCAGTTGCGTTCACAGATTCGATTGATGCACAATTCCTGGCAAGGGGCTGCAGCCCCACTCATTCGCAGCTTGCCTGAGCGTGTGCGTCTTAGTGAACTGCTGAAGCTGCACGACGATTCATACGAGGAAAGCGAGATCATAGAAGCGGAGCAGCTGCAATGCTCGGAACGGTTGCAACCCGTGCCTGTTGGCGTGCGCACAGATGATTTGGAGCCATATCTGGTCAATTTGAAGGAAGGTCCTCACTTCGTCGTCGCAAGTCCTATGGAGAGCGGCAAGACCTCATTCCTTACGAGCTGGATGCTGTCTTTGGCTTATCATATGTCTCCAGAACGTTTGCATATCTATGCGATTGATGTTCGATATGGGGACAATGGCGTTGCTTCGCTAAGAGACTTGCCTCATGTAAGGGAGATTGTAACAGAGGAAGAGCGAATTCCTGGATTCATTCAGCAAGTATATGATCAGGTCTCGTCCCGGAGTAAGGATGGAGGGGATCCAATCCTACTGCTGGTTATGGATGATGCAGATATGCTGTGCAAGCAGCTCACGGATTACACGGTCAAAGATCAACTGTCTGCGATCGTACGCCAAGGTCGGGATAAAGGGGTACATCTCGTATTGGCAGGGGTTCCATCTGATTTTCCAACCTTCGGGGTGGACTGGTTTAACGATGTCAAAGCATCGCAAGCTGGATTTTTATTTGGGACGATTGATGCGAATGATCTGTCCTTCTTCCGAATCCCGATCTCAGAGTCGCAGTCTTCTGGTCCTAGTGGGTCGAAGGTACTTCCTCCTGGTCAAGGATATTTTGTTAGACGTAAATTTACAAAAATAAAGACAGCAATACCCTACGATGAAATATGGACTCCGGCCGCATGGACAACACTTATACATAAACGTTGGAAAGTGCGGGTCTGATGGGGGGTGGACACATTGGTGACGAGTAACGAACCATATCTACAAGCGCAAGATGGCAGAAGTGGTATTGAGCTTCACGTAAAAGAATTGTATTTTCTTGCTGGAATCATTGGATCTGATCGCTTGCTTGGGATTGAGGATCCATTTCGGGGCTATCTAACTGAGGAAATTGCAGAAGAATGGAATAAGGTCAAAGCTGCGCTGCTGCGCAAGGGATACTTAACGGAAGAGCCTGGAGGCAGAGAGCTGGCTATGCCATCTCACGTCTATTCAACGGTAGCGGTAACGGGATTGGCAAATCGCTCTTGCTGGGTTCGGTTTTCAAATGCAGCAGATGAGGGGCCTAATCGCGAAGTATACGAAGGCTATTTTCATTTTACGAATGAACTAGTCATCGAACGAGCACAGAAGCGGCTCCAACCGGAAATTTGCTCCTTTCGAGAATATGACTCGACGAATGAGGCATGTTCTGTCATTGTGAACCGCATGAACTGGGCTGATCAGCCGGAAAGCGAGATAGCTGCTGTTATGCTGTCCAAAAGGCATTTCCATAAACTCTATGAGCATGCAGATGATCTTACCGTAGAGCAAATGACAAGTCAGCTAATGACCTTCGATGGAGAGGAAGCGGGAGCAATGGCCCTGGCGCATTCGCTGAAGCATCGTACCGCAGAAGGGGAGCTCTTGTTTCTTGTGTGGAATGAGAAAAGCTGGGATGTACAGGGAGCTGCTTTTCTCGTCGGAGGTTCCCGCAATTGGCTTATTCGGCAAAGCTCCAAAGGTGATGAGGATTGGCTGACTGCTACATTAACAACAAAGGAACAACTTGAAGGCCTGTTAATCGAGTGGGAACGCCAGCATTCTATAGAAGAAGGAAGGTGACATCGTGCGCATTATCGTAACGCCGGATGCGCTTCGTCAGGGGAGCCGTCAGTTGCAGGCAACAGCGGAGCAATTAAATGCGATTCAATCGTCATTGGAACGTTCTCTGCAGACGCTGGAGTGGGAGGTTTCTATTAAGGCTGCGATCGGAGAAAAATGGCAGCAAGCTTCTCGGTTATCGGCTCAAATACATACGCTTTTGTTTGATTTAAGCCAGCAGCTTCAGTCCAAGGCGGATCAGTTTCAATCAGCTGATCAGCAAGCGCACCCGATTCTAGGCCATGCCTATCAAATCGGTTCGGCGGCGTCATTATATTCAACGATAGGGATTGGGGGGGCATCACTGATTATCCCTGCTCTAGGGACACAGGTAGGCGCCATATCGAACCCAAATGCGGTTGTTCGGGCGATTGGCACACAAGAGGATAAAGGTTCAGGCGGTTGGAATTGGAAGCCAACGACTCCTGAAATGTATGGCTATGGCAAAGACGGATACCGCATGATCAATATGGCGAAGAGCGGGTTCAATGTGAATGTTCGTGGAGACGGCTACGTGACAATCAGTGGTGCAAGATCGAAATTCGCACTGTCTGAGGGGATTCAAGGAACGAGATATGCGGCATCGAATGCAGCGAATCATGCAAATGTGTGGAAATTCGTTGATCCAGTAGTTGCAGCAAAGGAATCGCTCTCTATCAAGGGATGGAGTGCCAAGCTTGGATATGCGGGGCTTGCATACGATACAGGTACCGCAGTCATGACGGATTACGAGAAGGGTGGCCCTAGTCGTGCAGCTGCCAGTACTGTTGTGAATGGATCAATCGGAGTAGGTACCATGGCAGCGAGTGCTGCCGTGGGAGCCTGGGTAGGTTCAGTCGTTCCTGTTGCCGGCACTATTGTAGGGGCAGGAGTAGGGTTAGCAACAGGAGCTGCTATCTCTATGGTTACGGAGGTAACCATTAATGGCAAGTCTATCAAGACCCATGCGGTTGATGCCGTTGACACTGTGGTGGATACCGTGACTGATACCGTTGCGAACGGAACGAAAGTGGCAACTGATGCTGTTCAAGATGGCGTTAAAGCGGTGAAGAGCGGTGCAACGAAGGCTGCTGGCAAAGTCGTGAATAAGGTTTCAGATATGTTCGGTTCAGTAGGTAAACTACTGCCTAGTTGAAGCTATTAAAACGGGGCTAATAGACTAACCTAATTTATGACATAGGAACTATATTATGATATTTATTTATCGCTCTGTAGGATCAGAATACTGCTCATGTTATTTGTATATTGGTTAATATGATCAGCTCGTCGCATCGCGTGTGCAGCTTCGATAAGAATTGTAGGATGCAAGAGTAGAAAGGGAAGGATGAATTATGGGGAATCAGACTGAACAACAACATGTTGGGAATGGAGAGGATGCATTGCTTCCACTCGGCTCTATCGTACTGCTGCATGAAGGAAGCAAAAAATTAATGATATATGGCCGCAAGCAGCTGCAGATCACTACGAACCGTTTGTTCGACTATTTGGGAGTCATATATCCTGAAGGGTATATTGATGAGAACTACTCCTATTTGTTCAATCAGGAAGACATTGAAATGATTGTCCACGTTGGCTATACCGATGTGGAAGAAGAGCAGTTCCAACTCGTACTTCAGAGCGTTCCTCAGGCTCAGGAGTCCACATTTTAGAATTAGGACTGCAGACTCTTTTAAATTTGTAATAGATTTCATGTACAATTATTAATAGAAATATTTGCATAATTTATTTGTCGTTCAAATGTCTATGTCTACCAAAAGGAGGAACAAACATGGCAGGTCGCATTTTAATTACACCGGAACAGGTTGATCAAGTGTCGAATCAATTCAAGCAGGGTGGAGATCAGAGTCAACAGATCGTAGCTACCCTGACACAAGCTATTCAAGGAATGGAAGGTCAATGGGAAGGGATGACGAAACAGCGCTTCTTCCAAGAATTCCAAGAAGCAAGCAAGCAGATGCAATCCTTCGTTCAAACCTTGAACACAATTAGCGAAGAATTGAAGGCTATTGCGCAGAAGTTCCGCTCTGTGGATGAACAGCGCTAATCGTTCAATTCTTACTTGAATACGAAGAGGAAGCCGGGCGTAAGACACTCCCGGTTTTTCTTACATCATACAGATGCATCATCTCGGGAGGATAGGAATTATGTCATTTCAGCCACAATCAGGAGATACGATCATTATTCAAGATATCGAATATCGGTTCGGCGAACATCCGGCAGCTCCTGGCCTCGTATATGCGCAGGCTGGCAGACAGGGTGTCATCTATCAGCTGCTTCCAACCCGAGGAGATGCTGTAGAGGCAAAGGCGCTCAAAGTGTTCCATCCGAAGTATCGTATCCCTGCGATGGTATATCAATCTGAGCTGCTCGATACCTATAGTGAGCTTCCAGGACTAAGCGTGTGCAGTCGGAACGTATTGACCCCTGAGAAAAACGGAGGACTTATCCAGAAGAGCACGGATTTGCTCTATGCAGTGGTAATGCCGTGGATACATGGCCCGACGTGGCTGGATATCGTTGCAGAACATAATCGGCTGACACGCCAAGACAGCCTGCAGATTGCCAAATCGCTCGCACGAGTATGCTCCGGTATGGAGCAGCGAGGTCTGGCACATTGCGATTTGTCTGCGCCGAATGTCATGCTTCCGTTTTTCTCGGAAGTTAAGCAGAGTTCGAAGGCATCATCGATTGAACTGGTAGATGTGGAGCAGCTCTATAGTCCTAAGATGGATCGACCGGATGTGCTGTTCAGTGGCTCTCCAGGATATGCTGCACATCGTGCGCTGCTGACAGGGATGTGGAGTGCATATGCAGATCGATTCGCAGGCAGCATTCTTCTTGCAGAGATGCTTGGTTGGTCATCTCAGCAGATCGTGGATAAGGCATGGGGCGAGAGCTATTTCGACCAACGTGAAATGCAAACCTCCTGCGAGCGTTATGAGGGATTGAAGCATGTATTAACAGAACGATATGGCGGCAAAGTATCGGATCTGTTCTCACGCGCTTGGGAAAGCCAGGATTTGAGCAGTTGTCCGACCTTCGGTGAATGGTTGATTGTGCTTAATGGCGTAGCCGAGGAAGAACAGATCGTTATAGACGTTAAGCAGCAGAATGCGCCAGAAGGAACGCAAGCGATTCATGAGCAGCGTTCAGAGGATAAAGCGATAGATGAAGAGGCGGAAGGATGCACAGAGAATTCTGCTGTACAACCCGATGCAGTATCCGTCCCCCTTATTCCTGCTCGGGCTGATGTTGATCCGGATGTGGTCAATCGCCTGTTCCGGCAGGCAAGAGAATTAGAAGAGCAAAATCAACTGCAAAGTGCCTTGGAAGTATACCGATCGGCTCATCATTTTGTTGAGAAGGAAAGTCCGATGCATATTGAGCTGGCTGCGGCGATTCAAGACTTGGAGCAGAAGCTTGCAAGGGAAGCCGATCAAATGCCACGGTCTAAGGTCAAGCTAGGGAATCGAGCGATTGCGATCATTAGTGTAGCGTCAGCACTCCTATTGCTTGGCTGTGGAGCTTTTGTGGTGAATCAGATGAACGAAGATGCGGTCAAGAAGGCTGCGGAAGAACAAGCGCTGCTTGACGCGAAGACTCAACAGTTGAAGGCGGAAGAGGAACGGAAGCAGGAAGAAGCAAAACGGCTTCGTGAGGAAGAACAGCGCAAGGAGGAAGCGCGCAAGCAAGAGGAACAGCAACGCAAGGAAGATGAGCAGAAGCGCATAGAGGAACAGCAGCGCATCAATAAGCTGGAGGAACAGAAGAAGAAGGATGCGGAGCGGAAACGCCTGCAGGCCCGGTATGATCAACAAGAGCAATATGAGAAGTATGTGGAGTGGAAGAAGAAGCGGGATGAACAGCTGAAAATAGAAAAGGCTCGCGAGCAGGAGCGCAAACGGCTGGAAGCGGCACAGGCCGCACAGGCTGCGGAGAAAGCTGCTCAATTAAAGAAGATTCGCAGTCGTGATGTGGTACTGCTGATTGCTTCTTACAATAAGGCGTATAATGCACTATCAAGAAATAATGTGAATAATGCTTCAAAGTATGCATTAGAGTTTACAGAACGGTATGAAAAGGATCCAGACTACTTCAAAAATGTAGGCAAGGTGGGGACGAGGGCCGGACATATTTATAAGTTCTTGAATGATACGTCCTATATGCTGCCTGACATTTAGCGCGGATCAGGCACGATTGAAATAACATGCTATGAGGTGAATTGGACGGATGAACTACACGATACAGGCTTCACAGCGCACGCCTGCACTTCTCATCTATTTAATTGATATCAGTGCTTCCATGAATATGACGATGGCCGGAAGACGACGAATCGATGTAGTATATGACGCATTATCCCAAGCGATTCGACAGATGGTATTCCGTTCTACGAAGGGAAATCGTCTGACACCGCGCTATCGCATTGCAATATTGGCCTACAGTGACGATGTCTATGATGTGCTGAATGGCATCAAGGGAATTGACGAGATTGCAAGCATGGGGGCATTACCTGATTTGACGCCGGTTCGCTTCTCTGATGCAGCCAAGGCGTTCCTTCAGGCAGAGAGACTGCTGGAGGCCGAGCTGTCTCATATGCAGGACTGTCCCGCTCCGCTTATTTGCCATATGACGGACGGAGTTGCTACCGGGGATGATCCAGCGCCAATTGCTAGGCGGATTATGCAAATGAGTGTGCCGGACGGCAATGTGCTTATCGAGAATATATTTATTACGGATCACATGTTGGATACACCAATTGAAGAACCCCGCAGGTGGAAGGGAATCGTGCAGGATACCGTTCTTACCGATGAACATGCACAGAAGCTGCGAAGCATGTCTTCGATCTTGCCGGAAAGCTATCGTGAGATGTTGGTGGAGGCGGATTATCACCTCTCATCAGGAGCCTACATGATGCTGCCCGGAAATTGTCCAGAGCTGGTCTCGATCGGATTCCAAATGTCTGCCGCTACTCCTGTGCGCTAATTATTCCTAACGAAGGGAATTCACAATGAGGAGAGATTGCAGGAAGCTATTCAATCTCCGTATGCCTATTGTACAACGATACAGCTTGGATTACGTAAGAAAGGCAGGGTGAATCCGATTGAGTCTGACATCCTTTCACTACCGTTGTTCCCAACAGGTGGATCAGCCGTTAATGACGATCGAGCAATCCTCTTTTCGCTGTAGATTTGCTTACGCACGAGCGGGAGAGACGGCGCAATATAAGGATAACAATCAAGATTATTTGGCCTTTCGCATAGATGGTGGTTCGCTCAGCTTTGTATTATGCGATGGGGTCAGTTTGAGCTACCAAGGAGATTTTGCTGCGAGGTTTCTAGGTGCCCATCTATTGGGCTGGATTGCTGTTCAGTCTGAATTGAATGCCGAGTCTTTGCATGCTTATCTGGATTCTCTACGTGATGCAGCAGCTGAGCAAATGTCTGGGCTGCCGATTCCCTCGGGACTCCCTCCACTTGTGAAGGAAGTATTGGAAGACAAGAAACGAATCGGGAGCGAGGCGATGTTCACCTGCGGGCGGATCGATGGCACTGATGGAACGGATGAAGCAGAGCCGTATAGTCGAATATGGCTTGCATGGCATGGGGACGGGCGACGTCGGTTATGGCAGCATGGACAAGAAAGCTGCAATCTGTTCGAGACTTCCAGCTCAAGTGGAGAACGGTGGTCAGTCTATCGTGGTCTCATCGGCGGAAGAGCTCATACCTTGCACCACCATATTGAAGGCAATGCACCCTTTCGGCTGATGGTGTATACCGACGGGTTATCCGAATTGGACAGCCTGCCGTATCCGCCTGCAGACGAACTGCTTCGCCACAAGCTGGAGCATCGAAATGGAGAAATGCTGGAGGATGATGTATCTCTGCTCGACATAAGCTGGTCATCTTGCGGAAAATAAGGAGATATGACAATATATCACATGCCGAACGCTTGCGAGTAAGGTATAATCGTAGCAAAGGAAATTTGAAGCTGGGCCTCTCTTGTCTATCTGCAGATACAGGTGACGAACTGCGGTGCTCGACAAATGGGAAATAAAGAGACGGCATCCGAGCTGAGGAAGGTTGCCACATGAAGAGAAAACACGCAGATCGCTACGATTGGAAACGGATTTTGTCCAAGCAGTTCGCGCTAACTGAAGTAGATTCTCCGGAATTTACAGGCTACATCTCTCTGATTAAATTCAATGCGGTGCGGCAGCCGTTAACAGTGACAATGGACGGGAAGAGAATAAAGCTCGTAGATACAGGATATTGCTGGATGCAATATTTCCCCTTGCATGAGCATTATTCCATTACGACTGTATTTGATGAACAGGGAGAGGTTATGCAGTGGTACGTGGATGTTTGTGAACCGGTCGGAACGGATGATCGGGGCATCCCCTATTTCGACGACTTGTACCTGGACGTTGTGCTGCTGCCATCGGGCCATATCTTCCTCTTGGATGAAGATGAGCTGGAAGAAGCTCTGGAGTGGGGACGCATTACCCATGATCAATACAGCACAGCTGTGAAAGAAGCTTCCCGACTCGTTCATGAAGTGAAGGAACACCCATTAGTTAGACGAAGTAAAGAGGACTTTATAATGATGCAGCAATTGCTTATGCCATGAGAGAAGACTGATATCAGTCTTCTTTATTCTTTATAGCACTTGTTCGCATTTCTGCATAACTTGACCCGTATTTAGATCCTATCTATAACTGGAAGTTATTTCGTATTGGGAAACAGTAGGCTAGTCTAGTTCTAGTCACCTATTAGCCAACCAATTTTCAACTCTCATTTGACCAAGGGATGGATGAGGGTTGAAACTTTTTCCATACCTGATGCGTCTAAGATATGTACCTTGCAAATCGTGCATGCGCAAGAAGATTTAACTCAGTTAGGTCAGCCAAGTTTGTTATATCAAGCAGAGGATGCATTTCCAGGTCAGCAGACCAGCCCAACAGCAATTGTCATGTATGCGCTCACACTGGCCTTGCTTCTTATCGCTGCTGTACTCACATTGCGCAAATAGGAAGGAAACGTAAAAGAGTAAGTCAGCCGGACATGAAAAGGGTGGGGTCAAATGCATTTTCCAGTTGTATATTCTACATTATGCGAGCAAGCACTTAAGGAATGGATAGAAGAGAATTATGCTGTAGGCAAGGTTCAGCGGGTTGAATTTTTGCTGCGCGGAATGAACGATACCTATAAGGTGCATGGCGATGACGCCCTGTATATTTTCCGTGTATATCGTGGAGATTGGAGAAGACACCAGGCAGTGGTTGAATTTGAGATGGATTTCCTTCTTCATCTACAAGCTGAGGGGATATCCGTATCCTTACCGATTACGGCATTGAATGGGGAACGTGTTCATCCGCTCCAAGCGCCTGAAGGTATTCGATTTGGCGTCCTGTTCACCTATGCTGTGGGAGAAGAACGCTCAATCGACAATGCCGACATTAGCCGATTGTTCGGACAAGCAGTAGCGCAGCTGCACGGTGCAGCAGATACGTTTACAAGTTCATATGAGCGCCCTGTTATGGATCAGAATTATCTAATCGATAAGCCGCTGCAGGTGATTGCTGACCGAATTCAGCATAGGCCTGAAGATGTTCAGAAGTTGATGGCCATTGGCAGCGCATTGAAGGAGCAAATTACACAGTTCTCAGCGCTGGATTGGGGAGTGTGTCACGGGGATTTGCATGGAAATACTAATATTAGTTACAGCGGCGATCAGACGTATACTCATTATGACTTTGACTTGTGCGGTTATGGCTACCGCGCTTATGATATAGCAGAATTTCGCTTGGCTCGTGAGGTGCGCTTAGGCAATGATCCTGGAAAGCTGTCAGAGTTGTGGGATGCATTCCTAGAAGGCTATCAGTCTGTACGTCAACTTCACGAAGACGATATTCGAGCAGTTCCCGTATTCGTTGCTGCACGTCAGTTGTGGTTAATGGGACTATGTCTCCATGATTTGCATATTGTCGGAAGCATCGATTCGGGCGATGATTTTATTGATGAGAAGATGGAGTATTTCAACTCGCTGTCTGTTGAATTCGTAGGTAATCTATAATAAGTTCATCGATAGAAGGAAGTAAACAAGCGACTTAGCAACTTAGGAGGGACATCATGAATGTAAAGAAGCTGCCTAGAGAGCAGAAGGAAAAATGGATAGAGGATTTGAAGCAGTATTTTGAGACAGAGCGTGGAGAATCCCTGGGCATGTTCGAGGCAGAGGAGCTTGTTGATTATCTACTGAAGATGTTCGAGCCGTACTTATATAATCAGGCTATCGAGGATGCGCGTGCGATGTTGGAGCAGCGTATGGCTGGCATTGAAGAGGATCTATATGCAATGAAGAAATCGGAGAAGGGCAGCAGATAATCATGCCTTTTACCTTCGCACATCTACTGTATGCTGCGCCTGTTCAGTGTCTTGCGCGGCAATACTTAAGTGTGACGGGGCTAGTTCTTGGAAGTATGACACCTGACTTTGAATATTTTATCATGCTTGAACCGTACCAATTGATGGGCCATATGTGGAAGGGATTGCTGTTGGAGGCAATCCCTCTGTGTGCATTGTAATGGATGCAGCATTTCTTATCCAAGGTAGGACTTTCTGTTGAAGTGTATTGAATATATTCGATGATGAACTCACCTGTAGAGGAGGGTGTCAATTGCAAATTCGAAAAGCGATGGCTGGCGATGCGCCTGGTATTGCGCGTGTTCATGTCGACAGCTGGCGCACTGCCTATCAAGGGATTGTATCAGATACTTATTTGTCTAGCTTATCTGTACAAGCTAGACAAAATATGTGGGAGCATGCAATAGGACAGTTGACAGCGGACAAGTGTATTTATGTCGCAGTACAGGATACTGAGGAAATCGCAGGTTTTGCGATGGGTGGCCCAAGCCGGAGCGAACAATTTCCGGATCGAGCAGAATTATATGCACTCTACTTGCTGTCGACCGTTCAAGGACAAGGGCTCGGCAGCAAGCTCGTTTCACACGTGATGGAGCATTCGAAATCGTTCGGACATACGAATATGTTGGTATGGGTTTTGAAAGGGAATCGTGCTCTTCAATTTTATCGTCGTACCGGTGCAATAATCGTCGGCGAGAAAGAAATTGAGATTGGCGGAGAACCGCATACGGAAATCGCTATGGAATGGGGACAACTGTCGATATAACAGGTAGGATCCGACTACTCCGTTGTGAACAATTGCTCACCGCACACGTGAAGCGGGACAGATACTACATTATACATAAGTAGGTGATTTGCAATGGCTTCAACGATACATTATCAATTAAAGCAGTTGGAAGGTTCCACGGCATTATACGCTTACGCTACGGAGGCAGGCGAGAAGAAAGGGTTGTTCGAAGTCGACTTTGTAGAGTATGAACGGATGTGTCAGAAAGGGCAAGTACCTTCGATAGAGGATACAGTTTATTTAATACGCAAGAGTGAGCATGACTCTAACTTTTATGGGGGAATACGTGTGTTTTTCCACCTATACAAGCATTATCTACAGCATGGTGCATATGCCCAGGAATATGGTCAGATGGCGTAAGTTGCATGCTAATGAATCCACACACAAACTCTGTCATTCACTTGATTCAACCATGCAGGTGAGAAGTGAGAGACAGCTTAGAGGAGGATAATCATCTTGGAAGCACTCATTATTCCTACGGAAACTCGCAACATCCCACTAGATTTGCTGCTGCTTGCTGATCCGGAAGAAGCTGCCGTGAATCAATACTTGCATCGCAGTATCGGTTATACATTGAATGTGAATGGAGAGACGATTGGAGCTGTACTTCTGCTTCCGACGCGCCCCCACACCCTTGAGCTTGTGAATGTGGCGGTTGCAGAAGAGTGGCAGGGCAAGGGCTATGGCAAGCAGCTTGTACAGCATGCCATTCAGTGCGCTCGAGAGCTTGGTTATCAAGTGCTGGAGGTAGGCACTGGGAACTCCAGTCTGTCACAGCTCGGTTTATATCAGAAATGCGGCTTCCGTATTTGCGGAATCGATACCGATTTCTTCGTCATTCACTATGATGAACCGATCGAAGAGAATGGAATTCCTTGCGTAGATATGATTCGTCTCCGCCTTATCTTGTAAACGTGTACTATAATGGATAAATAGATAGATAGATTTGCATTTATCCATACGTTGATAAGAGTGGGAGCGTGTTACCGATGAATCATTTTACCGATGAAGAAATTCGCATCATTCGAGATCAGGCATTGTCCATTGAGCGAGAGGGGAAGCTTCCGCAGCAGTTGCTGCAATGGATTTATGAGCGTGGATTGTTCAAGCTGTTCGTACCAGTTGAATTACAGGGGAATATGACAGAACTTCCCGAAGCGTTGAAATGGTTCGAGCATACGTCCTGGATTAATGGCAGCTTCGGCTGGCTCGTAACGATTGGCTCTGGAGGTGGCTTCTTTGCACCATTTATGACGCCAGAAGTGGCGAAGGATGCTTATACGAGGAAGGAAGCGGTTGTAGCAGGATCGGGGCATCCAAGCGGCACGGCTGTGAAGGTTGAGGGCGGATACCGGGTGAATGGGCGCTGGAAGTTCTGCAGCGGCTCCACATATGCGACTGTGTTCACCGCCAATTGTGTGGTTCAAAAGCATGCCGAATCGGATACTGGAGGGGAATCAGCAGCGGAGCCGGTCATTCGTTCATTCGTATTCTGGCCGGATGAAGTTGAGATCGTGAAGGATTGGAACGCATTTGGCCTGAAGGCTACTGAAAGTCATTCCATAGTCGTACATGATGTATTTGTACCTGACGAACGAACCTTTAGCATTATGGAGCCAAATGGTCTTTACGATAACCCGATATACAGCTATCCGTTCCTGCCATTTGCAGAAGCATCGTTCGCTGCTGTAAGCATAGGGCTGGCAATGCACTTCCTGGAAGAGGCACGAAATATTGCGGAGCGGAATCGCACTGTATGGGAGAATGCTTCGGTGAACCGTTATGATTCTATATCGAATAAAATCATCATTCAGAACGAATTGCTGACGGAAGCGATAAGTGCGTTCTATCAAGCTATCGAGCAATCGTGGAACGAGCATACACAAGGCAAGGTACTCACGGACACGGATGTACAGGAAGTATCACTTCGGTGTAAGGAAGCTGGACAAGCAGCCTTATCATCGGCCAATGCGCTTTTCCCGTACTTGGGCATCCATGCAGTTATGGAGGATGCGCCAATCAATCAAATATATCGGGACTTGCAGACTGTGTGTCATCACTCATTGTTAGTGAAGTTTGATTAAGTAAGAGGTATACGTCACTTCCAAGATAGCTTGGAAACGATATGAAAAGGCAGAGTAGAGATAGGAGGAACGTCTCCTGATTCTCTTCTCTGCCTTTATTGCTTGGTCTGAAATAATTGGATACATCCTAAACGAGATGGCAGGCTACATAATGGCCAGGCTTGGCTTCACGGAATTCCGGAACAGCAGCCGCACATCGCTCAGTTGCCGCGGGGCATCTCGTACGGAAATGACAACCGCTCGGTGGATTGATTGGACTTGGGAGTTCACCGCTTAATACAATTCGCTCCTTCTGCGCCTCGATATCTGGATCGGGAACGGGAATGGCGGACATGAGCGCTTGCGTATAAGGATGAAGCGGCTCATTGTAGAGCGTCTCACTATCAGTCAGTTCAACCATTTTACCCAAGTACATGACGGCCACGCGATCGCTAATATGCTTGACCATGGACAAATCATGGGCGATGAACAAGTAGGTGAGTCCAAGTCGAACCTGCAGATCCTTCAGCAAGTTAACGACTTGTGCTTGGATGGATACATCAAGCGCGGAGATCGGCTCATCACAAATAATGAGCTTTGGATCTACGGCAAGCGCGCGAGCGATGCCGATCCGCTGTCGTTGGCCGCCTGAGAACTCATGCGGATAGCGAGTAGCGTGATCTGGATTCAAGCCAACAAGATCAAGGAGATCTTCGATCCGCTTCTTCTTTTCTGCGCGGCTCGCAGCCAGCTTGTGAATATCGATAGCTTCTCCAATAATATCAGAGATGGTGAGCCGCGGATTAAGCGAAGCGTACGGATCTTGGAAGATCATCTGCATTTCACGGCGCATCGCTGCCATCTGCTTGCGCTTCAGGCTGTAAATATTCGTTCCATTGTAGATTGTCTTGCCGCCTGTCGGCTCGTAAAGGCGCAGGACAGTTCGTCCTACAGTGGACTTCCCGCAGCCGGATTCACCAACCATACCGAGGGTCTCACCCTTATGGATGGTGAAGCTGACATCGTTAACCGCTTTTAATATATTGCCGCGGCCTAGATTGAAATACTTCTTCAATCCCTGTACTTCAAGCAATGCCTCTCTGCTCATCGAGCCACCTCCTGCGCCAGCGGATGGAGAAGCCAGCATTTCGCTTGATGCGAATCGCCTACCTTCGTTACTTCCGGATCGTAGGACATGCAGACTTCCATCGCTTCATTGCAGCGAGCGCAGAACCCGCATCCTGCTGGCGGCTTAATCAGATCTGGCGGTGTGCCGTAAATCGGAATAAGCGGCTCCTCCTTCTTCTGATCCAGACGAGGCAAGGAACGGAGCAAGCCCTTCGTATAAGGATGCTGTGGATTTTTGAATATATCCCATTTCGTTCCGGTCTCAACGATTTTACCAGCATACATAACAATGACTCGGTCGCATAGATCAGCGACAATTCCGAGATCATGTGTAATTAATATAATGGATGTGCCCATCTCCTGCTGCAGCTGTTTCATAACGCGCAAGATTTGAGCTTGTATAGTTACGTCAAGCGCTGTAGTCGGTTCATCTGCGATTAGCAGGGATGGTTTGCAGGCAAGTGCGATGGCAATCATCGCGCGCTGGCGCATTCCTCCCGAGAATTCATGCGGGTATTGCTGGAAGCGGGAATCTGGATTCGGAATACCAACCATAGACAGCATCTCGATAGCCCGTGCCTTCGCCTGTGAAGCGGTCATTTGTTGATGCTTCATTAATACTTCAGTAATCTGTCGACCTATCGTCATCGTCGGATTTAATGAAGTCATGGGATCTTGGAAGATCATGCCGATGTCCTTGCCGCGAATCGATTGCATGTCACGTTCTTTCAGCTTCAGCAGATCATTTCCCTTGAAGCGTATCTCGCCTTGCTTCACCTTGCTAGGTGGGCTTGGCAGCAGCCGCAATATCGATTGCGCCGTAACACTCTTGCCACAGCCGGACTCGCCTACGATCGCCACGGCCTCGCCTTGATTCACATGAAAATTGATACCGCGTACTGCCTTCACCTCGCCGCCACGGACGTGGAAAGAGACGTGAAGGTCGTTGATTTCCAATAAAGGCTTCATATTCGTCATCCTCCTCGTCTACTTTTTCATCTTCGGATCGAGTGCATCACGCAGTCCATCGCCAAACATGTTGAATGCAAGCATCGTCAAGCTGATAAAGAATGCAGGGAATGCGATACGCCATGGATAGACGGTCATCGCCTTCAATGCATCGCTAATCATCGTTCCCCAAGAGGCAGCAGGGGATTGTACACCAAGCCCGAGGAAGCTAAGAACCGCTTCGCCGAAGATCGATACAGGAATTGCTAAGGTTAGCGTAACGATAATCGGGCCGAGTGAATTTGGAATCAGATGCCGGAACAAGATCCGTGCTCCCGATGCGCCGAGCGAACGGGAGGCAAGGACGAACTCCTGATTTTTGAGCTGCATCATTTGCCCGCGCACAATCCAGGCCATATTTATCCAGCCAGTGAAGCACAGTGCCAATATAATAACGCCAAGACTTGGTTCTAGTACTACTACCAGTAGAATGGCTACAAGAAGGTCAGGAAGTGTGAATATAATTTCAGATGCCTTGTTCATGATTTCATCGAGTTTGCCTCCCACATACCCCATAATGCCGCCATATATGACGCCGACAATCAGGTTAATGAGGGCTGCGGAGAAGCCGACGATAAGTGAAATACGAGCGCCCATCCAAGTACGGGCGAACATGTCGCGGCCGAGATCGTCCGTGCCGAACCAATGCTCTGAGGAAGGTGGCAAATTCGTCTTGTCCAAATAATTGGTTTCGTAGTCATAAGAAGTTAACATTGGTCCGATGATGGCCATAATAATGAGCAGAACAAGAATAACGAGGCCTGTCATTGCTGCCCAATTGCTGCGCAATCGAAGCCACGAATCGCGCCAAGCGGATATACTCTCGCGTTCGATCGCCTCCGCCGCATGTTCGTCGATGTTCGCTTTTTTGAATTGCTCGGGCTTGATAGGGGGCTGATGCAATGGATTCTGTTTGTTGTAGGTAATCATGCCGCTTTCTCCTTTCCTTTGGCAAGCTTAATGCGAGGATCGATAACACCATAAGCCAAGTCAGTAAGGAAGCGAGCCACCATCAATATAACGCCATAGAACATAGTGATCCCCATGATGAGAGAATAGTCGCGGTTCGTAATACTCATTACGAATATTTTACCAAGACCACCGATTCCGAAAATATGCTCCACAATGAATGAACCGGTAACAATACCTGCAGTAAGTGGGCCAAGATACGTAACAACAGGCAAGATTCCATTGCGTAAAATATGTCTGCGCACAATGACACCAGCAGACAGACCTTTGGACCTGGCTGTCTTAATATAATCAGAATGCAGAACCTCCAGCATACTGGAGCGAGTTAATCTGGCGATGAAAGCAATCGGTAGAGCTGATAGCGCAATGGTGGGCATGACATAGGTGAGGGGGCCTGCTAGTCCAAAGACAGGAAGTAGCTTCAGTTTTACCCCAAGCACGTATTGCATAAATGAGGCAAGAACAAAGCTTGGGACAGACACGCCAACGACAGCGAGTACCATGGAAGACGTATCAATCAGCTTGCGATGCCGCATTGCTGCAGCAATACCGAGTCCTATTCCAATCGTAACGGCCACGATTAATGCACAGATACCGAGCTTAAGTGAGTAGGGAAAGGATTCGCGGATGGCCTGAACGACTTCACGATCCTGCATTTTCATGGAAATACCAAGATCACCTTGAACGAGCTTGTTCAAATAAACGACATACTGTTCATATAATGGCTTGTCGAGTCCATATTGTTCCATGAGCCTTGCACGTATTTCTGGAGGAACGGCTTTCTCTGACAGAAATGGGTCGCCTGGGACAGCCTTCATCAATAGAAAGGTAAGTGTAGCCAGAACCCATAAGGAAATGATGAGATACATTAGCTTGGTAAGGACATAGCGAATCACATTCCACCAGCCTCCTGAAGGATAATTTCAACCTATAATGCTAAAGTCGGGATACATATGAACATTGCCTGCATATGTACCCCGACTATTTACATGCTCAATGTCACGATCGATCGATTAGTGTTCTGCAATATAACCGCGAGTGAAGTTTATTTGTCCTTGGTAGTCGATAAATACATTTTTGACGTACGGCTTCTGTAAATGGACATTTGTATGATAGAAAATCGGTATGATCGCCATATCGTCTGCAATCAGCTTCTTCTCAGCTTGCTTAATCAAGTCCATACGTGCATTTGGATCCACAGATATCTTCGCATCTTTCACCAGTTTATCGAATTCAGGATTGTTGTACCCAATATCATTATTGCCGCTGCCAGTCGTATACAGATCGATGAATGACATTGGATCATTATAGTCTGTCGTCCAGCCGGCGCGAGCGACTTGATAGTTCAATGCCGTCCGGTTCTTTAGGAAGACACCCCACTCCTGATTTTCAACCTTTATTTTCAGTCCAAGCGTATTTTTCCACATATTCGCGACGGCTTGAGCAACTTTCTTATGCATTTCATTGGTATTGTGAGTGAGTGTAAATTCAGGCATTTCTGTCAATCCGGATTCCTTCAAGCCTTTTTCGAGAAGAGCCTTTGCTTCAGCAGCATCTTCCTTGAAATAGGCGCTGTCATCAGATTCATTGCGATACTCATCATTTATCCCTGCGATACCTTTCGCAACAATACCAAATGCAGGTGTTTGACCACCCAGCGTGACTTTCTCAACAATTTGCTTACGATCAATAGCCATTGCCAGTGCCTTGCGAATATTGACATTGTCGAATGGCTTCTGCTTATTGTTGAACAGGTAGTAATACGAGGATGCAATACCTTTGATTTGAAGCTCATCTGGCTTCGACTCCTTCAGCATCGCAATTTGGTCGACCGGAATTTCACCAGTCGGCTGACCTGCGAATTCAAGTGCTCCCGTTTCATACATACTGACTTCGGTACCAGGATCCTCGACAATTGTAATTTGTACTTTCGTAAATTTGATTTCATCTTTTGCATAGTAGTGTTCGTTTGGAACCAGTTCAAGTGAGTTTTGATGCTTCCAGTCTGACATTTTGAATGGGCCGTTCGATATGATAGTACTTGCCTCAGAAGCCCATTTTGAATCGCGGGCATCCGTGTGTACAGGGTAGTAGGATTGGAAGGAGAGTAAGCTTAAGAAGTAAGCAGTTGGAGTCGTGAGTTCGACTTCCAACGTGTAATCGTCAGTGGCTTTCACTGCTACGGAATTTGGATCCGTGGATTTCTTCGTGTTGTAATCTTCTGCACCTTTGATGTAGTACAGCTGATAGGCATATGGTGGAGCTGGCAACATCTTAGGATCGAGAACACGTTTCCAAGCGTTCTCGTAATCTTTTGCTTTTACAGGATCGCCGTTCGACCATTTGGCATCTTTGCGGAGATGGAAGACATACTTGGTCTTCGTAGCATCTTCTTCCCAGCTCTCTGCGGTACCTGGAACAACTTTTCCGTGCTCATCCAATCGTGTGAGCCCTTCAAAGATATGGCTCAATACTTGGAAGGAAGTTGTATCCTGAGATGTACCAGGATCAAGGGAAGGAGGATCACTCTTCATGTTGAAGCGGAAGGTCTGATCTGAGGCGAGTGCCACGTCCTTGTTCTCTTCTTTTTTCTCACCTGTCCCGCTGTCGCCAGGTTTCTGAGTCTCGCTCGGCTTGGACTCAGGGGCAGGCGTGCTGCTGCTTCCGCAAGCGCTTACAAACGCACTTATTGCCAGTAAAAGCGTCAACATAAGCATCATGGATCTACGTTTCATACGTGTACAGTTCCCCTCTCAATGGAATAATCGTTTACACCATACGCCAACCTTACTAGATGCAGGTCAGAGGAGATAATTGACACCTGGTTTGTACCATATACTACCATAATGTTAGGTGTTCGTCTTTATCTTTTTCGATGATTTTATAAAAAATTTATCAAATTCGTAACGATTACCGCATTGACAGCTTGCCAATTAAGGTACAATTAACTGTTAGAACACTTTTATCAAGGGGGAAGACATATGAAGCCCATACGAAATTCAGCCAAGGCAATCATCATATACGACGGAAAAGTGCTGCTTACGAAAAACAAGGATCAGGAAGGATTCTTCTACCTGTTCCCAGGTGGTGGACAGGAACATGGAGAGCAATTAAGTGATGCGTTGAAGCGGGAATGTATGGAAGAAATAGGTTGCCATATCCGTGTGCATGACCTCGCGTACGTTCGTGAGTACATAGGTAAAAACCATCAATTTGCAGAATGGGATGCCGATGTCCATCAGGTTGAATTTTATTTTGTCGCTGAACTTGATGAGTGTATTCCTCCGGCGGAGCAAGAGGCTCAGATCTTTGCAGGAACGAATCCTGACGAGTATCAGGTTGGTGTAGAGTGGGTTGCCTTATCAGCCCTTGATCACATTCGAGTTTATCCTGCACAATTGATACCCAAGCTGCAGGGTAGAGGGGAAAAAGACGTCTACATGGGAGACACGAATTAACATATACGCTAACGTTTAACCTTCGGTATTTAAGAATAGCGTTGAAGGCTAGATCTGGGATGAGGAGCTCGATAGAGCTGCCTTATCCTTTTTTAATTGGCAGAAGATTGCTGCTTGCGAAATGCAACGACTCCAATTATAATGATAATGATTATCAATATCAATATTATGTACATAAACAAGTTGGAGGTTATATACATGAGCACATTGTTAATTTATGCGAGTATGACGGGGAATACAGAAGAAATGGCGGAAGCTGTGGCCGAAGGCGTCAAAGGAACTGATGAGGAGCTTACGATGAAGGAAGTCATGGATGCCTATGCATCGGAGATGGCAGAGTACGAAGGAATTCTGCTTGGCGCGTACACATGGGGGGATGGTGAACTGCCCGATGAATTCCTTGATTTCTTCGATGAGATGGATGATGTGGATCTGACGGGCAAGAAGGCGGCCGTGTTTGGTTCTTGTGATTCTTCGTACGCACAATATGGTGCCGCAGTAGACATTCTCATTGAGAAGCTGCGTCAGCGCGGCTGCGAAGTTGTGTTGGATGGCTTGAAGGTAGAATTGACGCCTAAGGCTGATGAGAAGGAACTGTGTAGACAATTCGGGAGTACTTTCGTTGGCAAGCTTCGTTCATAATCAAGTCTAGTTCTACCTCTGTTATTTCGCAATCATCCAAAGCGATAATTCTAATAACAGCATCTAAAACAGACATCAGCTCGTGTCCTTATTGAAGGTAACGGGCTGTTTTTCTTTGTTACGTTGAAGAGATAGATAGAGATAGAGCGTGGTTAGACAATAGCGGGAGGTTATGGCATGATCTTGTGTAGAAGAATAAGGTGAACCCCAGATCCATAAGGAGGGAAATCATGATGCGCAAGACCGAACTGTTCTTTCCCGTTCCAGTCCTAGAGACAGCCCGTACACGTATGAAGGAAATGACACTTCAGGATGCTGAGGATATGTTTGAATATGCCTCTGATGAAGAGATTTCGCGGTTTGCAACATGGCCTGCTCACCAGACGATTGCTGATTCGCATCGTTTTCTGAACTGGATTATCCAGCGTTATAGTCGCGGAGAGATTGCTCCGTGGGGAATTTACTGCAAGCAGTCGGAGCGGCTTATCGGCACATGCGGCTTTGGGAATTGGAATCAGCAGCATGCACGTGTTGAGATCGGCTATGCGTTGTCCAGATCCTGCTGGGGACATGGCCTCATGACAGAGGTTGTGAACGAGGTGATTCGTTATGGATTTACTTCGATGAAGCTTGTACGGATTGAAGCTAGATGCTACCCAGATAATACTGCCTCGATTCGCGTATTGGAGAAGTGCGGTTTTCAGCAGGAGGGAGTGCTTCGTAAGCATATTTTTGTAAAAGGGCGCTACGAGGATGTTCATTTGTTCTCCATTATTAACGAAGACCTGTTGGATGGGCAGCAAGCATAAAAAAGAGCAGTACAGGTAGGAACAGCCCGTATTGCTCTTTCTAGATTTCAGATCGATCCGCTCATTATTGCTGCGTACATCATCCAACCTTCTACCAATTGTTGAGCAGGGTAACGGTCTTCGTTTTGCTATCCCAGTCAAATTGATAAGTAAATACATTCTGCAGAAGACGAAGCGGGATAAAGGTTTTATTGTTAATAATTTGAGGGAATGTCGTGAGCACCGTATCCTTGCCATTCACCTTCATCTTGCCAGTTAGTGAGCTCCACGTAATATCTGATTTGTCCCCTTCAATATATACAGTATGGCTGTATGATTCCCATCGTACCTTCAAATTCAAATGCGTGCTTAGATCCTTAATAGGGATATATGTCAGCCCATTCTCGATCAAGGCGTCATGGGATAAGGTATTCCCATCCGTATCTACCACACGTACGACCGGAATCGGAGCCGGTTGCATTTGAACCTTATGCTCGGCACCATCACCAGCATAGGCGAAGCTTGAACCAATCAGTGTTATAAGTAGACAGCCTACTAGAATGGATAGGCTGTATTTCAATGTACGAGTAACATCTCTCATGTAAGCCCGAAACCCCCTTTAACAATAATAACGATGATAGAATGAAAAAGTTGCAACATTTAGAAGTCTTTTTTGATCTGGACAAGTACGGAAACGACGTGAGAAAATAAAAAACATGATTCTAAGCTATAATTGGTATAACAACGATTTCCTGTGGGGGAGTTCACGTTGGATAAAATTATCATCATCTCCTTACTAACTATGCTTATCCATTTATTTGAGACATTGTCCTATGCGGTTCGCTACGCGGGCGTACGTACAGGTAGACTTGCAGTTGCCCTATCATTAACCGGCATAATTGTCCTTGTATCTCGTACTTCAAATTTGCTTCAGGGCCCAATGACAGGGAAAATTATCGATTATGCAAAGCAGCATCCGGAATTTGATTTGGAAGGCCAGTTCCGTATTGTAATCGGCTCATCAACGGTAGGAACGCTGCTGGCAATGCTCTTTTTTCCAACGGCTGTCTTGATTGCAACTAGAGTGATACGTCATATGGAAGTGTCAGGCTCTATTCCGAAATTGATTTCATCCGTATCCCTCGATCAGATTCGGCATGTGAAGCATCATCTGCGAACGCCAACATGGAACATGCTCCGCTCGCTGCGGATCATGGGAATTCCGAAGCGCTTGCTGCTATTGAATTGTCTGGTCACCAGCATCTATACGATCGGGGTTCTGGCAGCACTGTACGCATCTGCATTGAATCCAGAGTATAGTACGGCCGCCTCGCAATCATCTGGACTAATTAACGGACTAGCTACGATCATACTCACGATCTTCGTCGATCCGCAAATGGCAATGCTTACCGATCGTGCAATGGGCGATGTGACAGAACGGAATCGCTTAGGTAAAATATTCGCGCTCTTGATGTTCTCAAGAGCGGTAGGTACAATTATCGCTCAGTTGCTGTTCTATCCAGCTGCTGCATGGATTGCTTGGGTCGTTCAAGTTATCTAGGTGATGAACTCGCATTCGACAAATTGTCATTACCCATATTTATGAAAAATGAACCGTTCTTCCCCGTGAAATCCAGCGAAATACATGCCTGCTCAATGAATCAAAGGGCAGGTTTTTTGTTGTTGATTTCTTGCAAATAGGTTCCAAATCTATGAAGTAAAATGGTAGGAGGGGGCACGTTTCTAACTTACATTCTGTTTTTCTTGTAGATCTGCGTTGAGAGGTGTTGTAATCCGTCGATTTATAGTAATATGAAACTAGTTTATTTTTCCAATGATAATAATGGAATAGGAGTGCTCAATTGTTTATGGTGGGGAAAGATCGCCCAAGTGTGATCGTGCTAGGCGGTGGTATCGCCGGCATGAGTGCAGCGCACGAACTAATGGAGCGTGGATTTCGCGTCTCTGTGTATGAATGGAGAACCATTCCAGGAGGCAAGGCACGAAGTATGCCGGTTCCCAATTCGGGGACGAATGGTCGACCAGATTTGCCAGGAGAACACGGATTCCGGTTCTTCCCAAAATTCTATAAGCACGTTACGGACACCATGAAGCGTATTCCCTATCAACGGCCGAACAGTACCGAGAGATTAACCGTATTTGATAATCTAATCGAAGGAACGAACTTGGGACTTGCCTTCTTCAATCGTCCTATGCTTCCTTTTCTTACTGAATTCCCGCAAACGATACGCGGCTGGCGCACACTGCTTAAATCACTATTCGATAATAAACTTGGTTTAAGTGAGAAGGACGTCGACCGTTATGTGAACTGTCTGTGGCAGGTTCTGACTAGCTGTGATGAACGCCGGCTGCTGGATTATCAGCGAGTAGCATGGTGGGATTTTCTACAGGCGGAGAAGCAGTCAGCGGAATTCAGACACATCTTCACCGGCCTAACGCGCATATTGGTCGCAGCACGGGCGAAGGAAGCGAATGCCTGCACAGTAGGCACGGTAGCTGCAACCGTAATGCTGGATATGGTACTGCCAGGAGGTAGTGCGGATCGCTTGCTGAACGGCCCTACCAATGATGTGTGGATCAATCCTTGGCTGACTTACTTGAGACAAGGGGGGGTCGACTATCGCTTAAGAGCGAAAGTTGAACATATTCATTGCAAGAATGGCCGGATTCAAGGCGTGACCATTCAAGAAGAAGGCCGCTCCCACATTGTAACCGCAGATTACTATATCGCAGCACTGCCCGTTGAGGTGATGGCGGAACTGATTACGGAGGATCTAATCGAGGGTGATCCATTGCTGGGCAGACTGCCTGAGCTAGCGAAGAACGTAGAATGGATGAACGGCGTCCAATTTTATTTGAAAGAAGATGTCCCTATCATCCATGGTCATGTCATCTATATGGACAGCCCTTGGGCATTGACTTCTGTATCCCAAGCTCAGTTCTGGCCGCATTTCAAGATGAGCAATTTCGGCAATGGGGATGTGGCAGGTATCATCTCGATCGATGTATCGGATTGGAAAACGCCTGGTATTGTATTCGGGAAGCCGGCAATGCACTGCACTAGCGAGCAAATTAAGATAGAAGTGTGGGAGCAGCTGAAGCGGAGCTTGAATCAAGGTGAGACCATACTGAGCGATGATATGATTGTGCATTGGTATCTCGATGAAGATATTCAATTCCCGAACCCGCATGAAGTGATCAACATGGAGCCGCTGCTCGTGAATCATGTCCACACGTGGAACTTGCGGCCGAATGCATATACAGCAATTCCGAATCTGTTCCTTGCGTCGGATTATGTTCGAACGAATACAGATTTGGCTACGATGGAAGGGGCGAATGAGGCTGCGCGAAGAGCGGTCAATTGCATCATCGAACGATCGTCGATCGATGCCCCACCCTGCAAAATATGGGATATGTATGATTATCCATTGCTATCGGCATGGCGTTCCAATGACCGCTCCCGATTCCATAAAGGCCTTCCATGGAACGGGAAAATCATTGGCTGACTCGAATGCTCAACGTTCAAGGCATTGAATCGATAGGGAAAGGAATAATGATGTTGATCCATTCCATATTAGCGCATGAATTCAAAGGGCTGCTCTATATTATGAGCGCAAGTCTTATGTTTCTCATCATCACGCCGAAATTCATGTTCGCTCATTACCGTCGCAAGCTGTTGTTTATTTTTATCTTAATTTTGCTGACTTGTTTTTATATTGGGTATGAAGATATCGATCCATTGCTGTACGGGCTGCATTTAACTCCTGTGTCTCTTGCGCTAGCTGCTCTGTTCGAGGGTTTGCTGCCAGGGATATGTACATGGTTGGCATTCAATCTGTGCACATTACTATACTTGCAGATTTACTCGGTACCGACAATCATTGGTTCCACGATGATGCTCGCAGCTGGACTTATTCTGCACTATAAGCAGGTGCTGCAGAGTACCTATTTGAAGATTTTCCTCATGTCGCTGCTGCTGATTACGGTATATTTAGCTGGCTATCTGTTCTTCTTCGATCAATGGGATCAAGTGCAGGGAGTAGAGGTGGTGATTGCTGTCATTGGAACCTATTTGTCCTCGATGTATGTAAGCTACATCTATCATCATGTCAAAAATCAGGAACGGATGCGGGAAGAGCTTTTTCGTGCTGAGAAATATCAAGTTATCGGTCAGCTCGCCGCTTCCATTTCTCATGAAATTCGCAATCCACTGACAACTGCACAAGGCTTTCTACAGCTTATGAACCGTAAAAACTTGACCCCGGAACAAATTCAGACCTATCGGAATTATGCAGCTTCCGGCATTGAACAGGCGAATTCGATCATTACAGATTATTTGAATTACGCCAAACCAACGGTCGAGGTGGCTCGTCCGCTCTATGTTCAGGAAGAACTAGACACCGTCGTGCCCAGTATAAGGGGCTACATTATGAACTTTGTCGTATTGCTGCTCGATGATGTCGAGCGTGTCTTTCAGACGGTGCTGCTCTTCTTGAAAGGCACTTTGAAACGTGTCGCTCACCTTCAGTTACCCCCTAAGAAAGGATTGTGTAATCTCTCCCACTTCTTTGTTGGAACACATCAAAATATGGAAAGAGAAGAATTAATATATCATATTGACCCTGAAAAAGCAATGATATTTCAATGATACATCGCAGCTATTGCTTGACGAGTAGGCTAGGTTCGTCATAATGTACTGCACCGAGCCATATATAATGAGACAGGTGAGTGCTGCGAAGACGAGCCTATAGCTGAGAACGATGCGATTATGATGTATGCGCCAATTTTGAGAAATGGTCAAGGGGACATCGCTGTTAATGTATCATCTGAACAGTAGCGTAATTTTAATATAGGAGGGATGACATTTTAATGAAGCATTCCAAACGATTTATTCTCTTATGTGTAGTGTTTATAACCATGACGATTCTGCTGAGCGGCTGTATGCCTGGAGACGGTTCGTACACGGATCAATCACCAGCTGGTTTCTTCTGGGGGATCTGGCATGGCTGGATTGCGCCGATCTCGCTGATTTTTGGGCTTTTCAAGGATGGAATCCGTGTATATGAGATCAATAATACAGGCTGGTGGTATGATCTCGGATTCTATCTTGCGATTGTCGGCGGTTTTGGAGGGTTTGCGTTCAGTCGGAGAAAAGGAGATCATCATTAGTAGACAGTAAGCTAGTTGTAGATGTTGTCGATAAAAAGGATTCTTTGCATGCGGTCATGCGAGGATCCTTTTTTATTTTGATAGGAGAAGTGATCTGTCAAAATGGATTACATGACAAAAATGAAAGGAAATTGTAAGGCATAACAATGGTTACATTTCTTCATACCCAGTAAAGTATGTGGTACAGAACAGGTAAGCGAAGGAGTGTAATTAGCATCTATGTTGGAAGTCAGAAATGTATCCAAAATATATGAAGGCAAAGTGTCTTACAAAGCACTTTCCGATTTGAATTTATCGATAGGCAAGGGCGAATTCGTCGGCATCATGGGGCCATCCGGAAGTGGTAAGACTACTTTCTTGAACGTGGTGTCCACGATCGATAAGCCGTCATCAGGAGAAGTATTGATTGGCGGCAGCAATGCACACGCTCTTAGTAAGCGTAAACTAGCTTTGTTCCGGCGCAGAGAGCTTGGCTTTGTATTTCAGGATTTCAATTTGCTGCAGACCTTGACCGTGAAGGAAAATATTATTTTCCCATTGACGCTGGAGAATGTCAGCATTAAGGAACAGGAACAGCGTGTAAAAGTGATTGCGGACAAGCTTGGAATCGGACATATTCTGGACAAGCGCACCTATGAAATCTCGGGTGGTCAATGTCAACGTACTGCGATTGCGCGGGCAATCATCCATCAGCCGAAGCTGCTGCTTGCGGACGAGCCGACTGGTAATCTGGATTCCAAGTCAGCCAAGGACGTGCTTGAAATGATGGAGAAGATCAACAAGGAAGACGGCACCACGACGATGATGGTTACCCATGATGCATTTGCTGCAAGTTACTGTGACCGCGTCATCTTCATCAAGGACGGTTCGCTGTACCAAGAGCTGCACAAGCATGATGAACGGCAAGTATTCTTCCAAGAAATTATGAATGTCTTGTCAGCATTGGGGGGAGCGGAAGATGAACTTTCGTCAGTTCGCGTTTAAGAACGTATTTCGGAACAAGCGATTGTATGCCGGGTATTTCATAAGCTGCGCCTTCTCGGTCATGATCTTCTTCGTGTATTCGATGCTGGCCTTCCATCCGGAATTGAACATGGCCGATAGCGGCAAGTACGGCAAGGGTGCTCAGGCGGGGATGGAGGTTGCGCAGTACATTATTTATGTGTTCTCCTTCTTCTTCATCCTGTATTCGATGAGTGTCTTCTTGAAGACACGGAAGAAAGAATTTGGTGTGTGTATCATGCAAGGGATGTCTGATATGCAGTTGAAGCGCCTTGTATTTGTGGAAAATATCATTATCGGATTTGCTTCAACGGTTGCAGGGATAGTTACCGGATTAGTAATGTCAAAGGGAATGCTCATGCTAGGCTCATCCTTGTTATATTTGGATGACCCATTGTCATTCTATTTCCCAACGACAGCGTTGTGGTTCACGTTCGCAGCCTTCATGGCACTGTTTATTGCGATTTCATTATTTACGGCTACCATATTACGTACAAGTTCCTTGATCGACCTGCTAAAAGCTTCAACGAAGCCGAAGCCAGAGCCCAAGGCTAATGCGGGGCTCGCGATATTTGCAGCACTGTGCATCTTAGGTGGCTACGGAACCGCGTTCGTAGTCCGTGGGGAACAGGTTCTATTCGCCATGCTGCCTGTAGTCGTTCTTGTCTCGGTAGGCACTTATTTCTTATTCACGCAGCTAAGCGTGTTCATCATTAATAGGCTGAAAAAGAAGCAGAAGCTGTACCGCAGGAACACAAATATGCTGACCTTGTCAGACTTGGCCTATCGGATGAAGGACAATGCACGGATGTTCTTCCTCGTCGCCATTATTTCCACAGTCGCTTTTACGGCTATTGGCACACTCGTTGGCTTCAAGGCAATGCTGACAAACAGTGTGGCAGATTTGATGCCGCCTATGTCGTATGAATCGACTGCAATGAGCAATAAGCACGAGCAGAAACATGTAGATTTGATTGAGTCAGCACTTAAGAAAGAAAACATCAAGTATGATGCCTACATCATTCATAGCAAAACAGCAGAATTCAAAGATGGATCGATTATGAAGGTGATGGGGGCAACGGAATACAATTCATTCGCCAAAGAGCGCATTCAGCTCCGTCAGGGTGAAGGATTCATGCTGGAAACGAAAAGCAATGATTTTGGCAATAGGAGCACAGCTTCAAATTGGTCGAAGGGGCAGGCCTTGACATTGAAGCAGACAGGCAAGTTGAAGCTTGTTGACTCACTCGAGATGACCGACGATGTGAGACAATTTGTATCGGGCGGCGAAGTGCTGGTATTGTCAGATGAGGATTTTAAGGCAATCCCGCTTACGAAGTTCGACGAGACAAATTATATCTTCAACATGGAGAACTGGCAGGCGACAAAATCATTGTCAGCAGATCTGGAGAAGCAGTTCCAAAAAGAAAAGCAGCAAGACTTCCGCTTCCAATCCAGAGCGACATCGATGTCAGAACTCAATCAAGGAATGGGACAAATCTTGCTGACGGGCTTATTTGTCGGAGTCGTGTTCTTCGTATCAGCAGGCAGCTTCCTGTACTTCCGCCTGTTCTCAGATTTGGATAATGATATTGTCCAGTACCGGGCAATTTCGAAGCTGGGGTTGACAGAAGGGGAACTTTCCAAGGTTGTTACGACGCAAATCGGACTGCTGTTCTTTGTTCCGATCATTGTAGCTATCGTTCATGGAGCGGTTGCACTGAATACGTTGCAGAATTTGTTCCCGAACGTATCGATTTTGAAAGAAATCATACTCGTATTAGGCACGTTCTTCATCATTCAGGTCGTGTACTTCTTGCTCATTCGTGCGAACTATGTAAGAAAGCTGAAAAAAGTATTGTAATAACACAGTTATATCCTTATCAGAGAGTAAGCCGTATCGTGGCTTGCTCTCTTTCTATTTGAATTGCAGCTGAGGAATGAACGTGACAATTTTGAAAGGAAAATGTAAGCAATAACAATGGTTGTATTTGCTAATCGGGAGTAAAGTGAAGGTACCGAAAACAACAAGGAGCGTGTAATTCTGCTATGCTAGAGGTTAAAAATGTATCCAAAGTATACGAGGGTAAAGTCTCTTATCAAGCATTATCGAATTTAAACCTAACCATTCGCGAAGGTGAGTTCGTCGGGATTATGGGGCCGTCCGGAAGCGGGAAAACGACATTTTTAAACGTGGTATCGACAATCGACAAGCCCACATCAGGAGAAGTATTGATTGGTGGGAGCAATGCGCACGCCTTAAATAAACGCAAGTTGGCACTGTTCCGCCGCCGTCAGCTTGGCTTCGTGTTTCAGGATTTCAACCTGCTGCAAACCTTGACGGTGAAGGAAAACATCGTATTTCCATTAACACTGGAAAATGTGAGCATTAAGGAGCAGGAGCAGCGTGTTCAAACGATAGCGGAGAAGCTGGGCATCAAGCAAATTTTGGACAAGCGTACGTACGAAATCTCTGGGGGACAATGCCAGCGGACGGCAATCGCTCGTGCTATGATCCATAATCCGAAGCTGCTTCTAGCGGATGAACCGACGGGGAATCTGGATTCGAAGTCTGCGAAGGATGTTCTCGAAATGATGCAGAAAATCAATAAGGAAGACGGCACGACGATGATGATGGTTACTCACGACGCATTTGCTGCCAGTTACTGTGATCGCGTCATCTTCATTAAGGACGGCTCGCTGTACCGAGAGCTGCATAAGCATGATCAACGACAAGTGTTCTTCCAAGAAATTATGAATGTGTTGTCGGCAATAGGAGGCGCGGAAGATGAACTTTCGTCAGTTCGCGTTTAAAAACGTTATTCGCAACGCGCGGCTGTATGCCGGTTATTTTATAAGCAGTGCTTTCTCTGTTATGATCTTTTTCGTATATTCGATGCTGGCCTTCCATCCAGAATTGAATTTGGCGGAGAGTGGGGGATTCGGAAAAGGCGCACAAACTGGGATGCAGGTTGCCCAGTATATCATTTACGTCTTTACGTTTTTCTTCATTCTTTATTCGATGAGCGTCTTCTTGAAGACGCGAAAGAAAGAATTCGGTGTCTGCATCATGCAGGGGATGTCCAATATGCAGCTGAAGCGTCTCGTATTTCTAGAAAATACGATCATTGGATTTGCTTCGACTGTGACCGGTATAGCAGCAGGACTGATTTTGTCTAAAGGGATGCTTATGCTCGGTTCGTCCATGTTGTATTTGGAGCATTCGTTATCGTTCTACTTCCCAACAAAGGCGCTTTGGTTTACATTTGTGGCCTTTATGCTGTTGTTCCTAGTAATCTCGTTCTTTACGGCGACGATCTTGCGAACAAGCTCACTTATTGATCTATTGAAAGCTTCGACGAAGCCAAAACCGGAACCGAAGGCGTCGGTATGGCTGGCTATTCTGGCTGCCATGCTGCTGCTGATCGGTTATGCGATAGCTTTTATCGTACGCGGAACCCTTGTTATGTTTGCACTGCTGCCTGTCGTCATTCTTGTGTCGATCGGTACATACTTCTTATTCACACAGCTAAGTGTGTACATCATTCATAAATTGAAGAAGAACAAGAAGTTGTATCGCCGGAATACAAACATGTTGACACTGTCCGATTTGGCATATCGGATGAAGGATAATGCGCGCATGTTTTTCCTTGTCGCGATTATTTCAACCGTTGCATTTACAGCCATTGGCACGCTTGTTGGGTTCAAAGCGATGCTGACTGAAGGCGTTGCAGGATCGATGCCGCCGATGTCTTATGAGTCCTATGCCGACAATAAGCAGGAGCAAAAACATCTTGCATACATTGAGACAGGGTTGAAGGAAGAAAACGTTAACTATGACAGCTTCGTTATTCATAATAAAGATGCGGAGCTTAAAGATAAATACTCATTCAATGCAATTTCCGTAACGGATTATAACCTGATCTCGGAGGATAAGATCCGTGTAGATGCAGGAAGTGCGGTATTGATGCAATTCAAGATGGATGACTTCGGATATAACAGAGGGAAGAAGGACTGGTCGAAGGGGCAGACTTTGATTCTGAGCAGTGGAAGCAAGCTTCAATTGACAGATGTACCGGACATGAGCAAAGATGTTCGTCAATACATCACTGGAAATCATGTGCTTGTGATGTCGGATTCAGATTTCAACGCACTTCCAAAGTCGAAAACCGATATGGAGATGCATGTATTTGCGATGGATGACTGGCAGGGAACGAAGGCAGTTGCTGAGAAGCTGAATACACAGTTGAATGCTGATAGTACCAATCCCCACTATCGTTTTCAGGCGCGAGCGCTTGCGATGCAGGAAGTGAATCAGGGTATGGGCCAAATTCTGCTGACAGGCTTGTTCGTAGGAATTGTTTTCTTCGTGGCAGCAGGCAGCTTCCTGTACTTCCGACTATTCTCGGATTTGGATTCCGATATCGTGCAGTATCGAGCTATCTCCAAGCTGGGTCTGACTGAAGGGGAACTGTCAAAGGTTGTATCCACTCAAATCGGACTGCTGTTCTTTGTACCGATTGTCGTAGCTATCATTCATGGTGCCGTTGCATTGAACACACTGCAAAATTTGTTCTCGCAAATCTCTATTTTAAAAGAAATCATTCTAGTATTAGGTACATTCTTCGTTATTCAGGTTGTCTATTTCTTATTCATTCGAGCAAATTATGTGAAAAAACTGAAGAAGGTACTGTAATCAAGCAGTCCAAAAAAGATAGGAGCAGGTCGCCGTTGCGATCTGCTCCTTATTATTTATTTGCAACATTATGAGGTGAACCAATGCTTAGGATATTGTTTTCCCTGTGTACGATGATATGTCCACGCCGCCAGTACTAAGACAACGGCTCCTAACCCGACCGGAAACAACAGGTAAGACCAAGGGGCGCCTGTCATCATAATAAGCAGTGGATCGGCGCCCGCAGGGATGAATTATCCCCCACGGCAATTACGATACGCGATATTTTGGTAGAAAAGTTCAAGAACGAGCAGGAAGCGGATTGATGAGGTCTCCAATTAGGGAGTAATCATCAATCATTGTTTTCATTTAACTGTTCATACTGCATCGAGCCGTCGCGGCATATTGCTTATTCGGATCGCACTGATCATCGAGAATAATGGATTGTGCCGCCAGTCCCTCTCTCCATTGCAATGGCAGCGGACAATTGGTAACCAGCGTATGGAAGCTGGACAATTCAGCAATTTTGACAAGCCCTATTTTCTCGCACTTCGTTATATCTGCGACTAATATACTCTGCTTCGCATGATGCAGCATAATCTTGCGTATTTCAGCTTCTTCTTCATTGGCGTCAGTTACGCCGTGTGTAAGATCGATACCGGAGCACGAGAGGAAGGCTTTGTCGGCAGTATATCGGGCGAGGGCGTTGGCAGCAGCATGTCCAGAATAGGACAGTGATCGGCGGCGAAGAGTACCACCGGTACAAATTAATTTAATATGTTCAGCATCTGATAGTTCCATGATGACATTTAGTGAATTTGTGATTACAGTCAATTGCTTGCGCGCTTTTATTATTTTGGCGATATGGAGTGAAGTTGTACTCGAATCAAGCATAATCGTATCCCCATGTTGGATAAGCCTAGCGCACTTTGTTCCGATCCACTTCTTTTCAGACAAATAGCAGTCCTCGCGCACCCATGCAGGGACGTCAGAGCTTACGGATGTCTCTGCTAAAAATGCTCCCCCATGTGTTCTTAGCAGGAGACCTTCTTTCTCCATACGATCCAAGTCTCTTCGCACTGTTTCTTCCGTCACTCGAAACTGCTTGCTAAGCTCTGCAACGAGAACTCTGCCGTCCTGGAACAGGTGCTGCATGATGCGTTTTCGGCGTTCAATGGCTAACAAGGCATTTACACATCCTCACGATAAGGTGGACAATGGTGGCATCTTGCTTCATGTAGACCTCTATTATAGCGAAATATGGTATTTTTGACGAGTTAAGAAAGCATAACTATTTCACAACACGAATTAAGTAAATATTCTACTCTGGTCATCTCTAGAAAAAGGTTATAGACTAGAGGTGAATTAATCCATGCTTCATGCATTGCAGATCGAATAGAATGAACAGGACAAGGGAGATGAACGATCGATGTCAACACATATGCAGCCTACACTCGTCTTTCCGGTAATCAGTGACATACATATTGATCCTTCGGGTGAAGGTAGTGTCGCCAAGTTCGAACGAGCGATGTTGCAGTTGAATGCAAGGGCGCCTCATCAGGATGCGTTTGTTATTGTAGGGGATTTAACAAACAATGGACTTGAGGAGGAATACGATCGCAATTTGGAAGTATTCCGCAAGCATAAGCTGCCAGGAGCGACACCGCTCATCACGATCGGCAATCACGACTATTGGAACGGACTTCCGATTGAAGAAGCGCAGGCTCGCTTTCTTGCAAAAACGGAGATGCCATCCTTATATTTTCATCAGGTCATTAAGGGTTACCATTTCATTGTCATGGCGACAGAGGATAAGGTTACATCAGGGTACTTCTCATTGGATCAGATTGCATGGCTTCGCGAACAACTGCAGGTGGCTGCAGCCGATTCAGCAGAGCGTCCTATATTCGTCTTCCTGCATCAGCACTTGAAGGACACCGTGTACGGCAGCGAGGACTGGGGCATTCAGGACAATATTGAACCGCTTATGGAGGCATTGCGGCCATATCCGCAGGTTATTACGTTCTCCGGGCACTCCCACTATCCGCTTCAGGATCCGCGCAGTATTCATCAGGAGGACTTTACTTCTGTTGGAACGGCTTCGCTTAGCTATATGGAAGTGGAACATGGCAAGCTTCAAGGGAATTTGCCATTAGGGTTCGAGAAGTTCAGCCAAGGCTTGCTTGTCGAGGTATTTGAGAATCGTGTTGCCATACACAGACTTGATTTTGAATATGATCGTGAAATTGGAGACGCTTGGGTTGTGTCGCTGCCAGCGTCAACTTCAACCTTTACATATACCATTCATCGTGACACAGAAGCGCCATGCTTCCCTGATCACGCACAATTGCATGTAGAAGAGGAGTGTACAACTTCAGATTCTATCGTTATCGTCTTCGATCAGGCATCTGATAATGAGCTTGTACATGCCTACAACGTTACGGTTGAGAATCGCAATGAACTAGAAGAGGCTGTACATTACGCTGCATTTTCCGAATCTTATAAATATCCGGTTCCGGAGCAGCTTCGTCTGGAGATACCCGGGCTGAAGCCAGATTGTGAATACTCCATCGCGGTACAGGCAATAGATACTTTCGGCAATGTGAGCGAGCGTGTGCTGCAGGGCAGCTGTCGTACTCGTCCTGTTGAAGAGCTGAAGGTGGAAAATTAATTTATCTTAATTAGTATTCTTAATATTGTATAACGCAAGTGCCCAAAGCGAACCAACGCTTTGGGCACTTTTCGCATTCACCTCAGGATCATATTCGTATTTTTATGCATCGTGATGATAAAAACATGTAAAAGTATCAATAATCGTTGTTTTGTCATATTTCAACATTTCATTGCAAGGCATATACTTCAATATAACTAGAGTGGTGCAACTAAAGAACTAGACTCATGCGATCTAGCAAACATCTTACTATGACGCTGTACTATTTTTTGAATGAAGAGGGGGAACATATGGGACTTGAAGCAGCATTGACTATTTTTCTGTGTACAATTCTTGTGTACTCTTCAATTGCCAAGCTAGTAAGTTATCATGATTTTGAAAAAACCGTACAACAGCTCAACTTTCCTTCTTTTACGGCTTGGGGCGTCATAGTGTTCGAACTGCTCATTGCCGCCTTACTAGTGATTGATTCAACTCATTATGCTGGAGCGGTAGGTTCGCTTCTCCTATTTGGTTCATTCTATTTCGTAGCTGGAAAAGCACTATGGGACAAGAAAAAGATTACATGCAATTGCTTCGGGAAAACGACAGAAGAGCAACTAGGTTGGGGGACAATGATAAGAAACACTCCATTCTTCGGAGCCTCTCTATTATGCATCTGGCTGCATAGTCCTGCTTCCATGAGCGGAACAGCAGCAATCGAATGGATCAGTATTGCTGGTTTCACTATCGGGCTCATTAATGTCTATACGTTATGGAATAATCGCAGCCTATTAAGTTAGGAGGACATGAATGGAACAGGTTTTTAACATTTCTTATTTAGCACTATGGATTATTGTCACATTGCAAACCTATTATATTGTCCAAATTGGAAAAAAACGGAATATTCAGCAAGCCAATACGAATCAAGGCCCAGTGTTGGTGCATGAGCATCATGGAGTGCCTGCGGGTGAACTGTTTCCCCAGCTCCAATTTGACTCGATTAATCAAGGATCAATTGATTTGAAGAGCATGACCAAAACAGGATTCCTCATCGCTTTTACCTCTGTAAGTTGTGATCAATGCAAACTCGTATACCCAATCCTTAAACGCTTCTATCAATTAAGGCCAGACATAGAAATTATCTTAATGATGCAGGGCAATGATTTTGACGTAGAGAAAATAATTAATCAATTTCAGCTAACGATGCCCATTGTCCCTATCATTCCCTCAGATATGGCCAGACTTCAGACAGGATACTACCCGTTCATCTATTACTTATCCTCCGCCGCAGAAGTACGAACCAAGAGCATTATCAATTTTGAAGAGCAGTTGAACTTGCTAGTTGAAAAGGGGCAGATGAAAGTTGCTGCTTAAAGTAATTGCAATAGGTAGTTAAGGCGTCTGCCTTTGACTATAAATATGACTATGTTGAAAGGAGGCTATGCATATGAGTTCAGGTTGCTTCACGACAGGCGGATGCACTTCGTCGAAGTGTGCGCACTATCCGCAAGAAAAATTTGTTTATGAAAGCGTTTATGTATGCGCAGGTTCTTCTACTACTACTTATTATTGTACTTGTTAGTAGTCAGACGGAGAAGAGAGGGACTCCCTCTCTTCTCTTTTTCATTGCATTGAAAAGATCGTATAAACAGGAGAATAAACGATGGAAATTTCAAGTGATGGGAAACGTAATTTTAAAGAAAAAAGAAGACTTATTACAAATGTCCTATTTCAGTTTATCCCCACGATGATGAAGGTCATTCCTGGAATGACTATGATTATTGTTGTGTGCAATATAATAAGTTCGTTAATCCCTGTCGTTCAAATTTATCTAGTAAAGGAACTCATTGATGAGATAACCGCACTATTCGAAAGCCACTCCAGTTCCCTGCTGACAATCTATCTGCTGTTAGGGATTCAGGGTACACTGCTGCTTCTCGATAAACTAATTCAATTTGGTGAGAAGATTGTAGGGTTTCGTGCGCAGCAGCACTTAAAGTTTTATTTTGAACACTTATTAGTCCACAAGTCATCTAAGCTTCCGCTTCGTTATTTTGACCGTCCCGAGTACTTTGATCAGCTTGAGCGAGCAGCTCTCGGCATGGATATTAGAGGATTTTCGATATTTGTATTATTTATGAACGCGCTGCGGAACTCCATATCTATAATCGGAATGTTGTCTGTCTTACTATCCTTTCATTGGATACTCGCACTTGTTGTGCTGCTTATGCTGATTCCTAGTTTGTGGGTCAATTTATACTTCGGCCAGCGCAAATACATGCAAATGATTAATCAAACCCCAACACAAAGAAAAACACACTATTTGCTCCAACTTTTGCACAGCAGGCATGCAGCTAAAGAATTTAGAATCTATCAACATACAGATTATGTAATAGGGAAGTGGACTGAGTTATTTTGGAAAACAACAGATGAACGATATCAATTGGAGAAAACAGCGAGCTGGAGAGCCTTATTAGTTGGTTCTGTACAATCATTTTTGAACATAGGTACTTTCGGTATATTAGTATGGTTTGGCTATCAGGGGTTATTGACAATAGGCCATTATGTTTCACTGACGCAGGCTTTGGTGCAAATAGAGGGGTTCATATCAGGATTGGGACGTAATATAGCGGGGATATATGAAGAATCCTTATTTGTCAGTGAAGTATTACAATATTTACATATAGAAACAGAAGAAGACAAGGAAAGAAAAGAGAATACAGTTATGTTTCCAAGTCAGCTGCATGATTGTATTGAGGTGCGCGATCTTACTTTCTCATATTCGAATCAATCCAAGCCTATATTGAAAAATATTACTTTCCGTGTTGCGGCTGGAGAAAAAATTGCAATCGTAGGAGAGAATGGGGCAGGCAAGAGTACGCTTGTGAAATGTTTATTAGGACTCTATTTCCCGAACGAAGGCTCAATCACATATGATGGGATAGAAATTCGTGCAATAAATACAGCAAGCCTGCGGGAGAATGTGTCTGCTGTGTTCCAAGATTACGTCAATTACCAGCTAACTGCACGTGAGAACATTGCCATGGGAAAGTTGGGCCATATTCATGACGATGCAATGATTATGGAAGCGGCAGACAATGCCGGGGCAGGGGAGATACTGCGCAAACTGCCGCAAGGCATGGATACGGCGCTTGGGGCTATGTTCGAAGGCGGACATGAATTGTCTGGAGGACAATGGCAGAAAATTGCATTAAGTCGGGCGTTTATGAAGCAGGCACAATTCATGATATTGGACGAGCCAACGGCAGCTTTGGATCCTAAGTCTGAAGCGGAGGTATATGATCATTTTATGAAATTATGCGAGGGGAAGACAACCATTATGATCTCCCATCGATTGAGCAGCTGCAGGAATGCTGATCGAATTATTGTACTTCATGATGGTGAAATCATCGAAGAAGGCAGTCATGAGGAGTTAATTCAAAAACAGGGCGAATATGCGAAAATGTTCGCTTCGCAAGCTGGTAGATATACCGCTTAATGAGGTGTATTGAAGAAACAATACCTTATGTCTGTAAAAGTTATTGTTATTTTTTATAAAAGAACGTGTCAAAGTATCAATAATCGTTGGTTTGTCATATATCCGTGAAAGCGCTTTGCTTTTACAATGAAGAAGACAACATCTGGAAGGAGTTAAGATTTATTCAGCAAGAGTTATATTGAATCAAGGAGGGATTTTCATATGGCGAAGGCAACCACGGGAGCAGAGATAGAACCGGGCCTGAACCTGGATAAGCATAAGAAAAGCGCATTAAAACGATTTTTTATGCAAATAGACATACAACTCATGGTGCTGCCCGCACTTGCTCTAATCTTTATATTTTCTTATATCCCTATGTATGGCATTCTTATTGCTTTTCAAGATTATAAGCTTAAGGCAGGCTTCAATCTGTTCAGCAATGAGTGGGTAGGATTAAAGCACTTTATTGATTTTTTTAATTCACCAGAATTTGTACCTGTTATGCGAAATACGATTATTATCAGTTTTATGAAATTTATCTTCGGGTTTCCAGCGCCAATTGTGTTAGCGCTTATGCTTAATGAAGTGCGCAAGATGGCCTTTAAACGGGTCATTCAAACCGTTACGTACTTGCCTCACTTCTTATCATGGGTAGTTATCGGATCCATGGTTACATCCTTACTGTCCGTAGACAATGGCAGCATAAATATGCTGTTAGAGAAGCTCAGGATTATCGATGAGCCGATTAACTTCATGTCATTGGCAGAATATTTCTGGTCGATTCTCGTTGCAACCAATGTATGGAAGGAAATAGGGTTTGCCTCCATTGTATATTTGGCAGCGATTGCAGGGATCGATCCTCATTTGTATGAAGCAGCATCGATAGATGGTGCGAGTCGATTCAAGCAGATGACGCTCATTACACTGCCTTGCATTATGCCAGTTGTGATCATCTTTATGATTCTTGCAATCGGCAACCTGCTCAATGCAGGCTTCGAGGACATTCTCATTCTCGCTTCGAATCCAGCCTTGAGAGAAGTATCAGACTCGCTTGATGTATATGTAGTTCGTGTCGGTATTGATAATTACAGGTACTCCTATGCAACGGCAATCGGCCTGTTCAAGGCTGTTGTCAGCGTCACGTTGCTTACATTTGCGAACTTCATTGCCAGAAAGACGGGCAATAGCTTATGGTAATGAATCATTCCATAACTAGGAGGACTGAATAATGATACGTGATAGTATAGGAGATCGCATCTTTACGGTTTTTATCTATGTAGTGTTAACCTTATTGGCCTTTTCGACCTTTTATCCATTCTGGAATTCACTTGTCATATCGTTTAATGAAGGATTGGATACGTCTAAGGGCGGCATTACTTTCTGGCCGCGCGAGTTTACATTGGAGAACTATAAAATTGTATTCGAAGATTCGCGATTAATGAATGGGTTTTTGATTGCCCTCTTGCGAACGGTCATTGGAACGGTAGCATCCATCTTAGCGACGGCCATTTTTGCATACGGGATGTCGAAGCGAGGGCTTATGGGCCGCAAGTATTATATGATTATGTGTATTGTTACCATGTATTTTGGAGGCGGTCTCATTCCGAGCTATATGCTCATTCGTGGACTTGGTTTGTTCAACTCTTTCTGGGTGTTCATTATTCCGGCACTTATTAGTGTATGGAATATGATTATATTCCGAACCTTCTTCCAAGGCTTGCCGCAAGGCTTGGAAGAGTCAGCGAAGATTGACGGCTGCGGTAACTGGGGAACATTCTTCCGTATTGTCTTCCCGTTATCTGGCCCTGTTATTGCTACCTTGTCTCTGTTCACAGCGGTTGCGCACTGGAATGAATGGTTCGTAGCCAGTATCTATATTACGAACGAGAATCTGCTTCCTATTCAGACGATACTAAGACAGATACTATTCTCCAACATCGCATCTGAACAGTTGTCCAATGTAGATACGAGTGCGCTTGTGCACATCAATGCTGCGAAGAAAATAACCTCAAAGGCATTGACGATGGCCACGATTATGGTAGCAACGCTTCCAATTGTATGTGTGTACCCGTTCTTGCAGCGTTTCTTTGTAAAAGGTGTATTGATTGGCTCGTTGAAAGAGTAGCGATTGTTTAATCTGCTGGACATTTGGATGCGTTTAGAGCAACCTTGCTTTAAACATAGATTACAAAATTGAAAGGGGAAAAAGCCGTGAAGAACAAAAAAAATCTTCTGCTGAGTGTGTTGTCTGTTTTTATGGTATTCACTCTGTTAGTAGGATGCGGCAGTGGGAAGACAAGTGCTCCACCTGAGAATGAACCTGTGAAGCAAGGCGACACGGGCAAAGAATCAAGTGAAACTCCGAAGAGTGACCTGTACGAATTGGGCAAGGAACCACTTGAAGTATCGTTCTATGGCAACTATGGTTGGTACCAGCTGCCGAAATGGGGTAAGGACCCTGCTTCGAAGTGGATACAGGACAACTTGAAAATTACGGTCAATGGAATCAGTTCAGGTGGCAACAATGCACAGAAGCTGCAAACGATGATTGCGGGCAATGAGCTTCCTGATATTATCTGGACTGACAGAGGGCCCGATATAGAACGTCTTCGTGAGGCTGGTATGCTCGTACCATTGGATGAGTATATTGACAAGTACCCGAATTTCAAGAAGTATTTGACTGAAAATCACAAAGCATTGCTCCGTTCGCCTGACGGCAAGATCTATCAGGTACCGAACTATTATACACAGCAGCCAAACGGAAACGCGGGCTATGCAATCAACAAAAAAATCTATAAAGAGCTCGGCTCTCCAAAATTGGAGACGACTGACGACTTGTATGCATACTTGCAAGCTGTTCATAAGAAGTTCCCTGACGTCACTCCATTTGAAACGGGATTGGCAAAAGACGGTCACGGTATTGACCAACTCTTCTCTTCCTTTAAAGAAAATAACTTGTCCCTTACTCGCTTCTTCGCAGTTCCAGATGGGGATAAAATGGTCTCCATCTATAAGGATCCAGGCTTCCGTGAATCCGTTGTATATACAGCGAAGCTGATGCGTGAGAAGCTGATGACGCAAGATGCGAATACGCAAACAGAAGACCAAGTAAGAGAAAAAGCGATGAATGGCAAGTTTGCTGTTATTGCAACTTTCGATCCGATGAAGATGCTAGCTGTAGCAGATGAGGAATTGAAGAAGAAGGATCCGGAAGACGGCTATATGTTTATTAAACCGATTGTAAAACAAGGTCTGGATGCTAGCAAAATCTATCCAGGAACATATAACCAACTTGGATGGAACGTAGCTGCCATTACGACAAATGCGAAAAATCCAGAGGCCATATTCGCGATGCTTGACTGGATGACTGGCCCTGAAGGCAGTATGGTACTTAACTGGGGACCTCCAGGAGCGGATGGTTATTGGGATGGATTTGAAGCTGATGGTCTGACACCGAAATTTAATAAGGATAAATACATGAATGATCCGAAAACGCTTTCTGAAATAAATGGTAAAGCTGGCGACTTGGTATGGGTGGGCAATACAATGTTCATGGATAATACGAAAAAGCAAATGTTGTCTACTGTACCAGCAGATAAGATTGATTTCAGCAACCGCTGGCAAATGGAAGTAACATGGGCTTCACAAGGTGACTTCACGGAGTTCCTCGGCTGGGAGCCGACTCCAGATAGTGAAGAGGGGATTGCTAGACAAAGTGTTAGAGATATTTGGTTGACAGCTAGAGCAAAATCCATGTACGCGAAATCCGATGAAGAAGCACTGCAAATTCTGGATAAAGCACATGATGATTCCATGAAGGTTGGTTATCAGAAGTTCCTTGACCATGTTACAAAAGTTTGGACGGAGAATAAGAAAGCAATGGGTAAATAATCTTCGGAACGAAGGCTCGCTGTCTGCCAGCGGGTCTTCGTTCTTTTGATCCAATCTTTTATTTTGAAATCATCTGACTGTTCAAATGATAGTTGAACTTGTTATACTTTGTTTAGGGAAATGCTGGAATGAGAATTGTATGACTGCATCATTTGGGGGGCCTCATTCATGTATAACGTGTTGTTAGTTGATGACGAGATGCTTGATCTGGAAGGAATGAAGCAATTCATTCCTTGGGAAGAGCTTGGGTTAGAAGTTGCAGCAGCGGTAAATAACGCCTTTGAGGCTTGTCATATTATTGATAGTACGCCTATCGATATTATCGTCAGTGACGTTAATATGCCGAATATGTCCGGGTTGGAGCTGGCCCGCAGGGCGATTGAGGTAAATTCCAATATCCGAATTATTTTTGTAAGCGGTCACCAAGATTTCAGTTATGTGAAACAGGCATTATCTTTGAAGGCCTACAGTTATGTACTCAAGCCGATGAATGATGATGAGCTTATCGCTGCACTCGAGAAGGTGAAGCAGGATCTTGATGATGACCGGAAGCGTCGTGATGTGGAGGAAGCCTATCAGCATATGATTCCGATGGCGAAGAATGATTTGCTGTTGCGGTTGGTTGACGGGCAGTGGAGAAGTGAGCAGCAGGATGGAATGATGAAGCTAGTTGCCTCTTATGGGCTTGACAAACTGAATTGGCCTGTCCGAGTTGCTGTTATGGAACTTGACTATATGACTTGGACGCAAGAACATACGAGCTTGTCACATGAGGTTACAACGAAGGAATTCCTGTATGCGGTCAATGAGGTTGGATTGAAGCATCATATGCCTCATTGCTGCAAGTTGACGCCTCATCGGATGATGGTGCTGATTCATGATCAGTATTTAGACCCTTTCATTGATGATTTATATAAGGTGATTGAGACTCAGTTCTCCGTGACGATGACAGTTGGGGTAGGGGAACCAGTAAACGGATTGGAACAGCTCTATCTCTCGTTCCAACAGGCAACCAAAGCGGTTGATGGCAAAATGTTTATTGGCAAAGGGAGGCTTATCCGCTACGAAGCGGTGAGTTTGAAGCCCGAAATGATGGATGCGCGTACATTGGAACAACGTATGGAGGCACTATTTCACGCCTTGATGGAATATGAGCTGGTCTGTATTTACGATGAGATAGAGAGGCTGTTCGAATCTGTGAGCATGCTCCGTTCTAAGTTTACCGTTCATAATCTCGCGATGTTCATCATATGGAAGCTGGATGAGCAATTGAAGACAAAGGATGAGAATCTGTTCGATATATTGGGTATGGAGCTGCATAACTTGGATATTCTGCTGCAATTTGATACGGTGAGCGATATTCGCTCCTGGCTCGTCAGGAAGACATTTGAAATATCTGAATATTTGCGCAGCAAATCTACCTCCAAGAATAATCGGCTCATTCGAGAAATGATTCAAGTGATGAAGGATAAAATGAGCGAGAACATTACACTGAAGGACGTGGCGAATCAATTCTCATTCTCACCGAACTACTTGGGGTACATGTTCAGGGAGGAGACTGGGAAATCGTTCAGTGAAGTCCTTATACAGCTTCGTATGGAGCGGGCACGCGAGCTGCTCCATGAGAGCTCCATCAAAATCTATGAAATTGCGAATCAGGTAGGCTATCGATACCTTCCCTATTTTAGCAGACAATTCAAGGAAGCATACGGCATGACTCCGATGGAATATCGCAAGCGGGAAACATGATAGGGGAGAAGTCAATGAACGAACAGCGACCGAAGTTCCGCTATTTGCCGATTGGCTACAAACTCATGCTGACTTATATGGTTTTCATCATTGTTCCTGTATTAGTCATAGGACTTGTCTCCCATTCCATGTATGATCAATCGATTCGCAAGCATACACGGAACAATATACAAGGAACACTGCTGCAGATTCGCGATAATATTGAATATAAGATGCAGGATATAATTCGCATATCTTCTATATTGTACGGCGACTATGAGCTGTATCGATATTTGCGCAGCTACGAGGAAGGCTGGGAAAATTATGATCGCATTACGAAGTATGTTATTCCTAAGATAGAAGCGGCATCTTCGGCAACTGGAATGAAGCTGTGGATTTCTGTTTTTTTTCGTAATGAATCCATAAATGAGATCCATCACAGTACATTTGGGAAAGAGAATCCTACGGATTATAACTGGCCGTATGAAATTTATCATTTGAATCGAATTACAGATAAGGATTGGTATAAGAGCTTTCCACCCGAGAAGTACAGCATCACAATGAAGTGGAGCCAAATTGAGCGTGATGCAGAGAATAGTCGAATTTCCCTGCTTCGTCGGCTTGTGGACACCAATAATCCTCTGAAGCTTCAAGAAGTTGGATTTTTGCGCCTTAATGTTGCGATCTCGGAGCTGTTCGATAGTATTAATTATTCGAAGATTGGAAATGACAGCGTAATCTACCTAGTGGATGAACAGGGGAGAAGCATCTATCAGTCTGGCAAGTTGCCTGCTAATGAAGCGGATACGCAGAGCAACTATTTGACGATCCAGGAGACGGTAGGGAAGCAATCTTGGCAGCTGGTCGCACATGTGCCTCTTTCCATTATTCAAGAAGATTCGATGAAGGTTCGATTGTTTGTTATTTTTATTTGCTTGATCTGCTTTATTGTGTTGTCATTCGCAGGAGTGTTCATTTCGAGATATTTCTCGATTCGGATTACGAAGTTCGTGTCAGTGCTCAATGCTTTTCGGGAAGGCGATCTGCACAAACGAATTTCCTATCGGGGCAAGGATGAATTTTCTCAAATTGCCACCGCATTGAATAGCATGGGCGAAAATGTTGAAGCGCTAATTAAGGAAGTGTATTTGACACAGCTGCAGAAGAAGGAAGCGGAATTGGAGATGCTGCAATCGCAAATCAATCCGCATTTCCTGTATAACACGTTGTCCTCTATTAATCGGCTAGCGAAGTTCGGGGATAATGAGAAGCTGCAGCAGATGGTATTAGGCCTGGCTAAGTTCTACCGACTTGCGCTTAACAACGGCAAACTGATGATACCGGTACATAATGAGTTGGAGCAGGCACAGGCTTACGTAGATATACAGAAGATTAAATACGGTGATCGCATTAGTGTTATGTTCGATATTGACCCAGCAGTATGGCCGTATCGTACGGTAAAGCTGATTGTACAGCCATTTATTGAAAATGTGTTGGAACATGCTTGGTGTGGAGATCGAATTTTCATTCGAATTGTAGCAAAGAAGGATGTGGATGACCTGCTGTTCCGGATCATCGATGATGGGGTAGGTATGACCGCTCAGCGAATCCATGATATTTTTGATGGAAGAGACCATGTGAATACAGGCTACGGCATTCGAAATGTAGATCAACGTATTAAACTGCACTACGGTGCAGAGTATGGAGTTACAATTGTGAGCGGGCTTGGCATTGGCACATCTGTATCCATACGTATACCAGCTGAGGCATCAGAGCAAATAACTTCCCAATAAGCGCCAGACATCCTGTATAATAGATGATTATGAATCCATGCTCAGAAATGGAGGAAAATCAATTGAATGCTCGATCATTGGCCTTCTTGGCTGTTCGGCTCGGCGCTCTCTATTGGATCGTGACCGCCTTCTTAGAGTTGGCGAAGATTGCAGCTGCGCTGGTAAATATGATCTCCTCGATGATTCATATGGAGGTTGGAAGTGAAAATATTGTAATCACCAATTTCGTCATACTGCTCCTTCCTGTCCTTGTTCCGCTTATAGGAGGAATCATCCTATGGTGCACGGCAGGATCATTATCGAAGGCGCTAGCACCGTCTAAACTACGTGATGTGACTCTAGTGAAGACACAAGATACAGACGTATCGAGTAGCGGCGAGAAAAGTGTCCTTCCGATGCGCAGCCAGACGCATTCTGCGAACCCGGTGCTTCGCACCACCCTTCAAATCGGACTAGGTATTGCTGGTATTATGCTTCTCGTGAACAGCATCCCGGAATTTATCAAGCTATTGATTATGCTCTCGAATCAAGAAGTGGCTTTATTTGCAGAGCGGGCTTGGACGGATGACAGCGCCAAGTTCATTGAAGTGATTGTACAGATGCTTCTTGGGATCTGCCTTGCTGTTGGGGCGGGTGGGATTGCTCGTTTTTTTACTCGTACAATGGAATAAAATACGATACGTTCTCTACATAAATACAGCGGCTGAACCTTGCTCTAGTGGCGAGGTCAGCCGCTGTATATTTATTTGCGCGCGTATACGATTCCAATTGTGTTTGGTCCACAGTGGCTGGAGATGACGCAACCACAATCCGACAGGATCACATGTTTTGCGCCCGTCTTCTCTTGCAATTCGGCCTGAATCATATTGGCATCTTCAGGCGATAAGGAATGAGTGACGAATACGATATCCTTGTCCATCTCATCCACATGATCCAGCGCATTTTGCTTCAACTGCTCAAGTGCTTTCTCGCGTTTGCCGCGAATTTTATTGGCCGCAATCATTTTTCCATCGACAACTTTAATGACAGGACGAATGCGAAGCAGGCTGCCGATCAAGTTCTGCAGACTGTTGCAGCGTCCGCCCTTATATAGATAATCTAATGTATCTATAATGAACTCGGTTTCCATTTTGCCGCGAACGTCCTCAACAAGTTCTATAGTTTCCTCCAGAGATGAACCAGATTCCAGTGCCATCGCTGCCTTGAGAACTTGAATCCCGATACCGGTAGACAAATTTAAGGAGTCAATGACAGTTACAGTACCTTCACCGAGCATATCCCCGGCAATAATGGCATTCTGAATGGTGGACGATAAGTGGGAAGACAACCCGATATACAGAATTTTGCGGCCTTCGTTCACAAATGGCTCAAATGCCTTTACAAAATCAGCTGGAGATGGCGAAGATGTCTTCGGCAGCTTGCCGCATGCATCTACACGCTTGTACAATTCCGGAGGGGTCATATCCACTCCATCACGATAAGCGTCGTCACCGAAAGTAACATATAAAGGGATAATGCCAATGTCATAACGTTCAAGTAGTGATTTCGGCAAATCGCATGTGCTGTCCGAAAATATTTTAATGTGATTCATTATGCTTCCTCCTGAAAGGTATGTAGCTTCTATTAGGCTATAAGGAAATGTTACTCAACTAGACATTTAACCATTATACTGCAAAAGGAATGGACTTACATAATCCGAATTGAGTGAATAGGCTGAAAAAATATTCCAAATAGGACGCGAGATTGCGTTCGCTTAAGACGTCACGGTATACTGAAGCAAGATAACAGCATGCTGAACTGTTTCATAATTGGGTACAGCTTGCTTGTAGAAGTACATACGGAAAGGACATGCAGACATCAAAGATGAACAAGATGAATATGGAAGCAAAGGCATTTAGACGAATTCAATGGGGTTTGTTATTTTTTATTGATTATGCGCCGAGGGGCGTTGATCTGCTGCCGGACATCGTAGGCTTTGCCTTGGTATTTAGCGGTGTAACACAATTGATATCCGTATCTGATCGCTTTCTACATGCGAAGCGAGTATGTATCCCGCTGATCGTTCTAGCGGTGTATGAGCTGCTGCAGCCGATGCTGTTAGGCGGAGTCAGTGCGGAAGCGAGAGCATGGATTGGAGTGTTTCGCAGTATAGCAGAGACGGGGTTGAACATTACACTAGTAACCTTCATGTGCAGTGGTTTGCGGGAGTATGCACTGCGCCGTGACTGGGGCTACATCGCACATATGGCCCGTAGACGATCCATCTATTTTACAGTTGCACTCGCTTGTTCATTAAGTATGCTCGGATTCGCGTTTGCATCACCGATGGTGTTCTCCGCAATGGCGGCGCCGATGTTCTTGCTATATATTATCGTTGTTTTCATGCTAATGGGTTTGTTCGGCCAAGCTGCGAAGATGGTGCAGAAGTCAGGTAGCTGAGCGTAAGAACAATTGAAGGGGGAACAGCAATGATTCGAATTCATTGTGATGCAGCAACGAGACAGGGGCAGGGCAGACGAAATGAAGACCGGATGATTGCACTTCCCGAACAGCAGCTATATGCGGTCATCGATGGTGTATCTGGATTGGAGCCTATTACAGATGAGGAAGGGCATACGGCAGGAGAGATGGCTGCCATGAGTATTGCTCGTGGTCTGGAATCTATCACTACTACAGCAGCTATCGATTCTCCACTCGATGTGATGTGTGCTCGACTCATGGATGCAAATCGCAAGTTGGATAATACGATGCGCCAATACGGCATCGCTCCATACGATACAGGACGAAGGTTCGGTGCGGTTCATGCCGCTGTGTGGCTTGATGAGTATTATGCGTATTGGACGCAGACGGGCGATTGCATGATATACGCGCTATATGAATCCGGGGAGGTTCGAGCTGTAACTTATGATCGAGTCGCCCCCTTCGATGAGCGAGCCTTGTCAGCGTGGATGGAGCATGAGGAGGATTGGAGGGAGCATAGGCAGCCAGAAGAGATTCGGCAGCTGCTGAGGCAGAATCGTTCCCGTGCGAATACAGAGTTCGGTTACAGCGTCCTTAATGGAGATGAGGCCGTGCAGCATCGCCTGGAATATGGAGCCCTCCCACTCCAGGGAGTTACGCATATTCTGCTTGTATCAGATGGCATTTATCCTTGGCGTGTTGACGAGGAACAGAGCAGTATGGAGCGGTGGTTCCAATACATCATTACTACTGGGATGGAGCAATGTGCCGCCGCCTTGGAGGCACGTGAACGAATAGATGCCTACTGCAATCAAATACCCCGATTCAAAATGTGCGACGACAAGAGCGGTATTTTGTTAACAATTGAGCGAATCTAGATATAGGCCCAAATGAGAACGGTTAAGTCGTTCCTCATTTGGGCCTTCGTACTAGAGAATCCTAGTTGTGCGAGAAAATGGATGCGAATTCCCCATATCCTTCTTGCTCCAGCTTCTCCTTCGGAATGAACCGCAGGGCTGCAGAGTTAATGCAATAACGAAGTCCTGTTGAGGTAGGGCCATCATCGAATACATGTCCCAAATGGGAGTCGGCCAGTTTGCTCCTTACTTCCACACGAACCATGCCGTGAGAAGTGTCCAGCTTATTCTCCACATGATTGGAACGAAGCGGCTTCGAGAAGCTTGGCCAGCCGCAGCCTGCATCGAACTTGTCCAACGAACTGAAGAGCGGCTCACCAGATACGATATCCACATAGATTCCTTCTGCTTCGTGGTTCCAGTATTCATTGGAAAAAGGGGGCTCTGTGCCATTCTGCTGGGTTACCCGATACTGGATTGGCGTCAGCTTCCCTTGAAGGGCTGTACGCTCTTCATCGGAGACTCCCCAATGATTCACGATGAAGGCATCTCTGCCCGATGCGGAGCGATAGCGCTTGTAATGGGCTGGATTCTTCTGATGATAGTTTTGATGATGCTCTTCTGCTGGGTAGAACGTGCCAGCGGGAACGATCTCAGTAGCGATTGGTTTATCGAATCTACCGCTCTGCTCCAATTCTTGCTTGGATTGCAGTGCAAGCTGATGTTGTTCCTCATTGTGATAGAAGACAGCTGTTCGATAAGACGAACCGCGATCATGGAACTGTCCGCCTTCATCTGTAGGATCAATTTGCTGCCAGAATAGCTCGAGCAGCTTCTTATAAGGGAATAGAGCAGGGTCGAATGTAATTTGGACGGCTTCGGCATGCCCGGTTGTCTCTGAGCATACTTCTTCGTATGTAGGACTGTCAGTGTGTCCTCCTGTATAGCCAGACACAATCGAATGGATGCCAGGAAGCTCTTCGAACGGCGTGACCATGCACCAGAAGCAGCCACCGGCAAAGGTTGCTTTTTCAAGTGAAGGATGATGATTGGATAGTTCTTTGCTCACGATGGGGAAGCCTCCTTATGATTAAATACGTATATCTTCATCATACCCAATTGTTATCATTCGAACAACGCTAGATCTGTAATAGAGCGAGAAAATAGAGAGAAATGATGGTTGAACAATTCGATTACCGGTGTTATGATTAGTTCACTGAAAAAACGAATACTCCAAAGGGGAGTAGCTAGCACAGTAACCGTCGTCATTACGGGATACGCCACAACGCGCATCCTCGGCGCTACTGGCAACGTATAACGTTGTTTGCGAGACCTTTGCCACGATGGTTGCGTTGGTGAAGGTCTCTTTCTGATCGGAACGCCGTTACCACGATCGTGGTAGCGGCGTTCATGTTTTTTACAGTATTTATACATACTAATGTCAAGGGGGAACTATCAATGGAGCTATTTTCATTAGAGTTCTGGACCACGCTGCTGTCCATTGTCGTCATTGACTTGGTGTTAGCAGGAGATAACGCGATTGTTATCGGTCTAGCGGCTCGCAACCTACCGAAGCAAGATCAGAAGAAGGTCATCATCTTCGGTACGATCGGAGCAGTAATCATTCGAGCACTGGCCACTTTAGGGGTTGTATGGCTGCTCAAAATTCCGTTCTTGCTCGTGATTGGCGGAGCCGTGCTCATATGGATTGCGATCAAGCTCATGGTCGAAGAAAAAGAGCATAATGTGCAGGCGGGAGGCAGCTTCTGGGCGGCAGTTCGAACGATTATTATTGCGGATGCAGCGATGGGGCTCGATAATGTGCTGGCTGTAGCGGGTGCGGCGAATGGACATGGATTGCTAGTCGTACTGGGACTTGCAATTTCCGTCCCTATTGTCGTGTGGGGAAGCACAATTGTACTGAAATTCATCGAGCGCTACCCGATCATTATTATCATCGGATCAGCGGTGCTAGCGTGGACCGCAGCAAAAATGTTCGTCGGTGAGTTCATGAAGTTCGATTCGCTAGCCGGTCTCTTCTCGAATCCATTCATCAAGTATGGATTTGAGATCGCACTGGTGATCGTTGTCGTGGCAGCTGGACTGTCCATTAAACGAGGCCAGCAGGCCAAGAAAGCAGCGCAGGCATCACAAGTGCATAAACGTGCACAAGGGGAATAATGAACGGTCATCAAGATATAGCAGTAGAAAAAGCGGTACAGTTGTCGATCAACTGTACCGCTTTTGCATGAGTTCTTCCCTATACGAACTTCGGAAGCCAATCTCCGTGAGCCTCGATCAGATCATCGCATAAGGAGACGATATCATCCAGACTAAGCTCTGCTGCCGTATGCGGATCGAGCATGGCCGCGTGGTAGATGTGCTCCTTCTTCCCTGTAATTGCAGCTTCGATCGTAAGAAGCTGAGTATTGATATTCGTGAGGTTCAACGCTGCAAGCTGTGGCGGCAGATCGCCAACATAGGTAGGCGTAACTCCGTTGCGATCAACGAAGCATGGAACCTCAACACATGCATTGCGCGGCAAATTGGTGATAAGTCCTGTATTCATAACGTTACCACCTAGTTTGAATGGGGTTCCTGTTTCCATAGCATCGAAAATATATGAGGCATATTCATGGGTACGGTGGTGTTCGATATGCTGGTTATTGACGAGCTGTTCACGCATATTTTTCCAACCTTCAATTTGGTTGATGCAGCGTCGAGGGTATTCATCCAGAGGAATGTTATACTTCTCGATCAGTTCTGGATACTGTTTCTTAATGAAGTATGGATGGTATTCAGCGTTATGCTCGGAGGATTCCGTCACGTAATAGCCGAATTTGAACATAAGTTCGTAACGTACCATGTCGGTGTGCTTTGTCTTTTGTTTCTCCAAGGCAAGGCGTTTAATTTCTGGATATAAGTCCTCGCCGTTGCGAGTTACCTCGAGCAGCCACGCCATGTGATTAATGCCTGCAATCTTCGCACTTACACCTTCACTGTCGATGCCAAGATCATGGAACAGCCAAGGTACGCATACTTGAACACTATGACAGAGTCCTACTGTTTTGATCCCGCCGTATGTGTTCATCACATTGGTCAACACGGCCATTGGATTTGTATAGTTCAGGAACCAAGCATCTGGGCATACTTCCTGCATATCTTTGGCGAAATCAAGCATGACAGGGATCGTTCTCAGATTGCGGAAGATACCCCCAATTCCGAGCGTATCTGCAATGGTTTGGCGAAGGCCATACTTCTTCGGAATTTCGAAGTCTGTAATTGTACATGGATCGTACCCGCCAACTTGAATCGCATTCACTACATATTTAGCGCCGCGCAGTGCCTCTTTGCGGTCTGTGTAGGCAACAACTCGGCAGGTGCTGCCAGTCGTTCCAAGCATGTTGGTCAACATGCTTTCGGAATCACGAAGACGCTCGTGGTCAATATCGAACAAGGCAAGCTCAAATCCTTGCAGTGATGGACTGAGCATGCAGTCACCTAATACGTTTTTGGCAAATACGGTGCTTCCTGCTCCGAGAAATGTAATTTTACTCATATATCTTGTCTCCTTTCGTTCCGAGCTGCTGTCATGAAATGTAAGGGAACATCGGCATGGTGTGATGCAACTTGGAAATGATTGTTGTACAATTAATGTATCTGAATCGATTAAGGCTTGGTATGGGGAAAACGAATGTGAATATGGAGGATTGTTGTCAGTTAGGAGGGAACCGGATGGGTGAACGAGCAAATCTCGCAATTAATGAAGCACCTTCCAAGGGAGAACTGTCCGTATTGTTCTGCGGCCAATCAATCACGGAACCTCTGCACCACGTAGGTCCTAGCGTTCATGATTACGGGATCGTGCATTGTGTACAGTCTGGCAGAGGGAAATTTACGATTAGAGGGGTTGCCTATGAAGTTGGGGCAGGAGAGAGCTTCTTCATCTTCCCGGGGGAGCTTCATCATTATGTAGCTGATGAAGCAGATCCTTGGCAGTACCGCTGGATAGGATATCGCGGCAGCGGTGTCGAACAGCTGTTGGCGATAATCGGCATTGGGCCGCATGCACCAATTGTTCAAGGCTATCGCATACATCGAGTAGAAGCGTTGTTCCGGAATGTATATAAAGCACTTCAAATCGGAGGCAGTGCTGGGGACATGGAAGCTGAGGGCTATATGCGTGTTGTTCTTGCTGAATATGCACGTACTACTGACAAAGGTTCTGATGCGAATAACGATGATAAACGCTCCGATATCGAACGTCAGGTAGAACAAGCAGCTCGCTGGCTGTCGCTGCAGTTTGATAAATCCATATCCATAGACGAACTTGCACATACGCTAGGCTATCACCGCACCTATTTATCGAAGATGTTCCGCAAACAAATGGGGGAATCGCCTATGCAGTTTTTGCTGCGCATCCGGATGGAGCGCGCCAAAACATTGCTGATGACGACAAGGTTAACAATCGAGCAAATTGCTGCGGCTGTCGGCTACGAAGATGCTCTTTATTTCTCGAAATTGTATAAAAAATGGTATTCACACTCTCCTTCCTCACATCGAACTGAGATGCAGAGTGGAAAGCCGTCAGGGTGTCTATATTTTTGAATGCGCTTTCGTGATGGGATCCATAAAAAAGCATCCCACACAGCCTCTGCTGAATGGGATGCTTGTAGTACGTTCGTTACATGAGAAAATAAAGTGCGGTAATGACTACCGCTGACAGGATAATAAACCATATCATATGCTTCAAATCCCGATTAAGAACCTGTATATCTGTTTTCAATGCTTGCTCTTTGCCGGAAGGCCCGCTCTCTTGCTTCATTTGTTTCTCCGTGTTCGTGTTCGATGTCGTCATTGTTATTCTCCTCGTCTGTAAGTGATTGTTGAGTTGTACAGGCGAGGGGACGAGCCACGAACCTAGAAGTGAATTTGAGAGGCCTCAAGAATTGACTGCGCAGTAAAATCATATACGGCGTATCAAATCTGTAACTGGGAAGTCGGCTCCTCAAGAGGGCGATCGCGATATAGAGAATGAATAAGATGAACCATAAAGGCATGGAAAAATGCTTAATAGACTGAACCTGATGAATGCCTACTACAGAGCTTACATGCTCGGGATACGTAAATGCGGATTCATCAGGATGCATGAACATCGTTTCATTCGAAGCAAGAGGGGTAAGTGCTGTACATACGATAGCAAGCACACTAAGTACAAGCAATATATACCTTGGCATACGGGCATGTATAAGGCGCATCTTATCCCTTCCTTTCTGTCTATAATCCATGACTAGTTAAGAAGACAGTATCATAACTGGATTGGAAGAAGCAATAGGGTCTTCTGTATCCTACCGCTTAGTCATCATCTCGTTGCGACTGATGACCTGCAATGAAGTTGCTATTGTGAATTACCGAGTGTCACACGTTTTAACCCGGGCAATAGTGCAAAAGCAAATGTAACCAGTGGGGATACCCACAGGAAGAAAGCATATGGCATGTAATCCAGTACGGTAAGACCAAGCGCGCTTGTCATCATTGCACCGCTGACCCCCCAAGGAATAAGCGGATTCACTAATGTTCCGCAATCCTCCAATGTACGAGATAAGGTGAGTCGTGGAATGCCGCGCTTATCATATTCGGATTCGAACAATTGGCCCGGAATCAGAATCGACATGTATTGTTCACCTGTAATCATGTTCACCCCGATTGAACTAAGTCCGCTTGTGACAACAAGTCCTTCCTTGGTCTTTACAGGTGCAATCAGACGATTGAACATCGTTTCAATGATGCCTGCATGCTGCAGCAATCCTCCCAGAGCGAAGGCAATCGCAATGAGCGATATTGCCCAAGTCATAGACTGAAGGCCACCTCGGTTCACGATACGGCTTACTTCCTCCATCTGGAATGACCCTTGGAATCCTCCCTGCATCACTTCCATCCATTGTGGAACATTTACGTCTCCTTGAATGAGCGCAGTAACTAGCAGACCCGATCCAATACCGAGCAGCATCGTAATGATGATTGGCAATCGCTTAAATGCAGCGATAAGCACGACAGCAAGCGGCAGTAAAGTTAGCGGATGAATATGAAATACACTGCGGATATCCTGCTGCATCGACAGCAATTGATCCATATTGGATTGAGCGGAAGAACCGAAAAATAAAAAGGCGATGCAGGTAATAAGAAATGCGGGTACGGTCGTCTTCGTCATGTTGCGAATATGATCAGGCATACTGACACGTGCAACGGCAGATGCGAAATTCGTCGTATCGGAGAGCGGAGACATCTTATCCCCGAAGCAGGCACCAGACACGACTGCCCCTGCTACGATTGCGGGATGGACGCCCATGGAATCCGACATGCCTATCAAGGCTACGCCGAATGTTCCGACTGTCGTCACTGAGCTGCCGACGAACATCGAGACGATAACCGTAAGCAGCAGAGCGCTAATCGTGAACCATTGAGGCTGAAACCAGGAGGTTCCATATACGAGTAGCGTAGGAACTGTCCCGCTCATCATCCATACTGCAATCAGGATTCCGATAAGAGATAGGAGCAAGGCAGGCATAACAGAAGCTTGAAGTCCCTTAATCAATGCTCGTTCTACTAGATTCCACGATTGTCCGAACAGCAAGAGCAGACAGCCTGTAGCAACAGTTGCTGTTAGCAGTGGGATGTGCGGCTGTGCACCCCATCCAAGTATTGTAAGCAGTAAAATGGCGATGATGACCGCAAAGATGGTAACACTCTGCACGAAGCGGAGTGGCTGCTTGACTGATTGTTCATCATTCGTATTCATAGTTATTCAACTCCTTGATGGTAACGTTTTTAGTATGTAAAGATCGGATAGATGCTTTTACACTTACACGCTTTTATGCATAAAAGCAAAAGAAGCGTCAATGTTTCTATTCTAGTACGCTTGATTTACTAGGTCTACAGGTAAGAATATACATTCGAGTCGGAGAAAGAGGCAAGGAACACGATTGGGCAGCTTCGTGGTATTCACTGGACAAAAAAGAACGGCCTGTTCTGAACAGGGATGAAATCCCGTTCGAGTAGGCCGTGAACGTGCTCGAGCTTATTATGGTTCTATAGCTGTCGTACAGATTGCCGCATGTGGACTTGGCAGGGTAAAATAATTCGGCGGGAGGCTTGATCCCGATCCTTGATTCGCTCAAGCAGCAGCTGCATTCCGGTCTCTCCAAATTGATATGCAGGCTGTGAAGCAACAGAAAAGAACGGATTCGCTTCTTCTACCCACCCAAAATCGTCAAAGCAAGCGATCGAGATATCATCCGGAACTCGCAGTCCGACATGATTCAGCGCCGTAAAGATAGAGAGCGCAAGCATGTTGTTGGCAGCAAAGATAGCCGTAGGGCGAGATTGCGGCTCCAATTCCGTCCAATGAGATAAATCGAGCGCATCCCGATCATGTAAATAGCCCATCTGCATGCATAGTTGTTCGTCAAATGGGATGCCGGCTTCCTGCAAGGCGGCGATATAGCCTGCTTTGCGCTCCCTGGCGGTCGATACTTCTTCAGACCCGTTCAATAGGGCAATCCGTCGATGTCCATACCGAATTAATTCACTGACCATCTGTTTGGCACCGCCACGACTATCCCCGAGTACTGCATCACAATCGATCCCTGGAACCTCACGATCAAGCAGCACGAACGGGACATTTTGTCTTGTCAGCCATTCCAGATGTTCTTTGGATTGGTCTCCACTGGGCGCAAATAGGACACCATCCACCCGCATGGACAGTATCATTTGAACATAGTCTTTTTCCTTCACTAAGCTCTCATCACTATTGCCGAACATAAGACGATATCCATGCTGCATGGCGGCATCTTCTGCTCCACGGGCCATTGTTGTGAAGAATGGGTTTGTGATATCTGTAATAAGTAGAGATAATATTTTGCTCTCTTGGGTGACGAGACAGCGAGCAACCGAATTTGGTATGTACTGCATCTCTTCCATCACTTGCTTAACTTTGGTTCGGGTCTTTTCGCTGACCCTGCCTGTATTATTAATGACGCGTGATACGGTCATTGCGGAGACGTTGGCTTGTCTCGCAATATCATAAATGGTAGCCATATGAAAATGCTCCTATTATACAAATTAAAAGAAGGCTGCATCGGGATGTGGATACTTGGAAGTATAAGGGGTAATCATTTCTAGGATTCACCTTCTGATTATATCCTACTACTTTTGTTCATTGTATGCGAAAATTCAGGTTCACATCAAGAGGAAAGCTTGGGGCAAGGCGAAACAGTGTGGAACTTTGTATACTTCAAAAGTAAAAGCGCACTAATTTTAGTGCGCTTTGAAGCAGTACAACTGCGATAGAAGAAATGATGATGAGAACATTAAGTTATACGTAAAAAAGTCCGATCGTATAAGGAAGTGGTATTGTGATCTTCAATTGCTCGGCAGAAGGCCATTCAGGAGGGAGAATGTCAGTTGCCTTCGGATCGAATAGCAGGGAGAACAATTGACTCTCAGTAAGTTCAACTGACGCTGCATCTGGATACTCAAGGCGAACATTACCGCCTTCAAGCTCCGTAACTTGAATATGCACGGCCAGCGCCCCTTGATCACTCCACCAGTTCTGCATATAGCGGAATAGTCGCTCCATGCTCGGAACATACAACGTCCCTTGGTTTGGCTCCTCTTCCGAAGAATAGCCGCGCAGACAAGTGCTGACTTCCGTATCCTGCCATGGTACGTACAGTTGGGAAGCAGTGATTTGCTTCTGTTTCATTACAAGCTGCAGCAAGTATGTAACCTCTTCAGCGGCGCCGCCATACTCATAAACACGTGGTGCAGCATCCTGCTGTTTGGCAGAAGGGAACAGGATATAGATGTATGCAGTAATGTGACCGTTGCGTTCCAGTACGTATACCTTAGGCTTCATCATGACGCAGGAAGCGAATGCACCGCCATGCTCAAGTCCGTGCATATCCCATAAGCTTAAGTCAAAAGCAGCTTCTCGTTGCTGCGCAAGTTCATACCAAGCAAAACAGTCATTCTCAGTAAGAACGCGAGCTGTAACACCCGCTTCTTCAGCAACATTTGCATCTGCAGTAACCGTATAAATCTGTGTTTGACCGAAGGGATAACAACGATTGCGAGTATAGAGCGATCGTCCTCCGGACACGAACATCATCACTCCGCCTGTAGAAGCAACATGATCTTGAACCTTGTGCAGCAGATCCGTACCGAATCCTTTGCCGCGAGCAGCCTCGGATGTGCATACCGAGCCGAGTGAGAATACAGGTAGTCGAGATCGTCCGATACGGACAACTGATGGAAGCAATCCCATATGTGCGAGCAGTTCCCCGTCCTCAAACGCACCAAATGAGTGAGCGGTAATAGGGGAGAACAAGTACGAAAAACTATGTGCCATCGACATCTGCTTTTCATTGCGAAACACGTCATCAGACAATCTGGCTGCAGCATCATAATCAAGTGCCTGCAGCATGCGAATCGTTGCCATATATTGCTTCCTCCTTATAAATGGGCTATTACTCTTGGTGCTGCGCGATCCAATGCGTCAATTGCTCTCGAGTCGGCATTCCTCCCTGCGCGCCGAATACGGTCACAGACAATGCCCCTGCGGCTGTCGCGAACGGAATTGCTTCCTCCATAGAGCGGCCTTCCGCAAGCATTACGGCCAGAGCGCCGTTGAATGTGTCACCAGCTCCCGTAGTATCAACAACGTTGACCCGGTGGCTTGGACTATGGTGAAGTTGTCCCTTGGCGTCTGACCAATAGGCTCCATCAGCCCCTTTGGTTAACACGATTTTACCTGGCATCGCTTGCAGAGCAGATTGCCAATCGAAGGCGCCTGCCTGAACCGCTTGCCCGAGAAGCTCGGCAAGCTCATACTCATTCGGCGTGAGCACAGTGACTTGGCTGAGCAATTGATGATCCAGTTCCATTGCTGGTGCTGGATTAAGGATGACAGGGATTGCTGACTCAGCCGCGATCTCGATGGCAGCTCGTACCGAAGGAAGAGGAATTTCAAGCTGCAGAACGATGATGTCCGATTGGCGAATGACATCGGCGTGTTTGCGAACTCGTTCAGCTGTTACCTGTGCATTTGCACCCGGTACAACAATAATGCGATTATCTCCATCCTTCACAATAATGGAAGCGGTTCCTGAAGATACATCACGAAGTACTTCAACAGCTTCAGTATGTATGCCTTCACGATTCAAGTTATCTAACATCATTGTGCCGAATGTGTCATTACCGACACATCCGATGAAGCTGACATCAGCCCCTAGACGTGCGCAGGCTACCGCTTGGTTGGCGCCCTTCCCTCCGTACATGGTCGCGAACGATTGACCAGTTACCGTTTCACCTTGTGCTGGCACTGTGGAGGTGACCGTTACGAGATCCATGTTCAAGCTTCCGATGATTGTTATTTTTGGCTGTGTCACATTACATCTTCCTTCCTCTTGCTTGCTGTGTATGCTGCGGCATTATGCCTTACATACAATAAGACGCGAATCCTGCGTACAGGTTCGCGTCTTATGACCGAGATGTCGGCATATCTAGCATGGTTAGCGTGTTGGCGGAGCAGTTGCGCGCCCATTTGCCTTCACTGCATCCCGTACCTGTTTGCCGTCCATTTTAACATCAAACGAGATGGATTCCAAATACTTTAATTGCTTTCGATCATAAGCCTCATCTTTCTTAATTATTTGGTCTTTATAGATGAAGTAAGGGGTGAAGTGCATTGAGATATCTCCTTGATCCAGCGTTAGATTCAACAGCCCTGTATCCGCTTTGTCTCCTCGCACATAATCTGGAAATAAGAAGTTGCCGATCGAATAAGCAATTGGCTTGCCCTTATAAAATTCGAATCCCTGCAGAACATGGACATGACTGCCGATGATGGCATCTGCACCAGCATCAATGATTTCACGTGCATAGGTACGCTGCCATGGTTCTGGACGATGACTTTTCTCAACCCCCCAATGGAGATACACAAGCAAGTAATCACAGTCTTTACGTTCTCTTTTGATAACAGGGAGAACACTTGATTTATTATATGCTTCCGCAATTCCTGGGCGCTTCTCTCCGGCGAACCAATACGTTTGAGGGATAAATCGGGAGAAGGCGAGGATCTTAATTGTTTGACCCTTAATCTTCACCGTATGCGCCCGATACGCTTCTTCTTTATTTCTTCCGCCGCCTACATAGGGGATGTCATATTGCTCCAAGTATGATAGTGTGTCGAGAAATCCCTTCTGTTTAAAATCGAGGGTGTGATTGTTAGCGATCGTAACCAGATCAAACCCGGTATTTTTAATTCCTTGCAAGGATTCCGGATCGGACTTGAAATTATACAGTTGATTCGTATCCTTCTCGGTATGGTGTGTGATAGCGGTCTCCAGATTTACAACTGCAAAATCGGCGCTGCTGACCTCGTCCTTGACGTATTCAAATGGATAATCAGGTCCTTTTTTGCGAATGGTTTCCTTGACGGACCAATCCATGAGTGCATCTCCTGCAAAGACAATTCGGATGGGATCATGCGAAGGAGGCAACACAAATTTACTTGATTCGTCCTTTGCTGCAATGTTCTTCTTTTTTTGCTCGTGATTTGGCTCCAGTGGGGACGTAGGAGTCACACTTTCATTAGGTGGAGAAACCAAATCAGACTGGTTCTCTACAGTGCGCATGGCCACTGTCAGCGCGAGCATGCAGCCAAGGCCGATAATTACCAGCAATCCCACCCCGGCTAATTGCTTCAGTTTGCGCGCCCTCTGCTTCTTTATGCGGGCATGCCGCTCTTTCCTGCTCTCGCGATATGAATTCAATGGAAGCCTCCTCAGCTCTGCAAGTACCCGATATTTTCGGATTAAATAAATAATGGATTGTAAGTTTTCACCATACTATTATAATGATCGTACGTACCAAAAAAGTTGCAGATTCTTTGCAAGTCCATTAAATTTTGTAATAAATGATGTCAGTCGCGTTTTCTTTTCGAATCAGCTATGGTAAAATAAATATGCTTACATTTTGTAAGTATAGAAGGAGGGATGAACGGATGCAATCAGATCAGTTGGGAATGTGTCCCCGATTCGAAGCGGCATTCTGCATTTTGGGAAAGCGTTGGAACGGGCTGCTTATTCAGGTGCTATTGAGCGGGCCGAAGCGCTTTAAGGATATTTCCGCACTCATTCCTACCATGAGCGACAAAATGTTGAGTGAACGCATGAAAGACATGGAAGCGGCAGGGATTGTAGTTCGTAATGTGTATCCAGAGACGCCTGTACGCATTGAATATACGCTTACGGACAAAGGATTGGCTCTGCAGCCAGTAATGGAAGCCATAGGGCAGTGGGCGGAGCAGTGGGTGAACGAATCAATCGGATGCTGCGATGAGACTAGCTCTACCTTACAGCATTCGGATCAAGAATAATGCGCAGTGGACAGCTCATCGGATGCCGAGCCTAACTTGACAGCAGGTTAGTGCTCGGCATTTTTGCTGTGTCCACAAGATTGCCTACTTTTTGACGTTGTAAACGTATGGACAAGCTCGTATAATTAAGCGGAATGAGCGATACTAACTTACTTTTACTTTAGGACAGGAGAATGACATGACCATTCACATCATTACGGACGGAAGTTCAGACTTGACTCCAGAGATCGTCCAGCAGTTCGGCATCCATGTAGTACCTCTATATGTACGTTTCGGACAAGAGGTGCTGACCTCTGATATGGATACCGCTCAATTCTATGGGCGTATGCGAGAGGAGGAGGATCTGCCGAAGACATCCAGTCCGTCGCCAGCTGATTTCTACCATATGTATCAATCGCTTGGCACTGATAAAGATATATTGGTCCTTTCCTTGACCTCTAGCTTAAGCAGCACTTACAATCATGCATTAATGGCAAAGACGATGTACGAGGAAGAAGGTCATCCGAACCGGATTGAAGTTATAGATACGAAGACAGCATCTGCTGGCCTTGGCTTGCTTGCCGTGCGTGCGGCACAGCTAGCTGGAGCGGGGAAGACACTTGATGAGGTTGCTTATACCGTGAGCCACCAAGTGAAGCACACTCGCACGTACTTCACCCTGGATACCCTCGATAATGTCATTCGTGGCGGACGCTTGGGCAAGTTCAAGGGCACGGTCGCTTCTATGTTGAACATCAAGCTGCTCATGGAGGCAAGCGAAGAGGGTTCCATAGAGGTGATGGAGAAGATACGAGGCACACAGAAAACGCTCCGCCGACTGATTGAGAAGGTTGGGGACGCATGGAACCATGTTGACAAAGAGTGGATTGCCTTTGCACATTCCAATTGTGAAGAGCGGGCCAAGGCCTTTATGAAGGAATTGCTCGACAAATATCACTTCGATCAAGTTCTGTTCGTGAATATGGGCCCAGTCATCGGCACCTATGCAGGTGAAGGCGGGGTACTCATCACGTATCAAGAACTGCCACAGACAACGTAAATATTTCCAACATATGATTTATTGAAGGAACACATCGATAAGCTCCCGTCTTAAGAAGCGGGAGCTTTGTTCTGTTGTGTTCATTGTATGGAGAGATTCAGCTCTACTGAATCTGCGTACATAGGCATTCAGGTGGATAGTTCGTTTCTAGATTAAAAGAAGTTTATGTTATGATGGAAACAAGAAAGCAACAAAATAGATAGAAGTACGTTCGCGAACTGGGGGTATTGTTATGTATACAATTATGATCGTGGAAGATGATGATAAGATTGCATCGATCTTGCAGTCTTCTCTTGAAAAATACAATTACAATGTAGCTCGTGCGACAAAATTCAGCCAATTAAAGGATGAAATGCTGGAAATCAATCCAGATTTAATTTTGCTTGATATCCATTTGCCGGCCTTCGATGGTTTCTATTGGTGTCGACAATTCCGCAGTGAGACGAATGTACCCATCATATTCGTCTCAGCACGTACGGGAGAAATGGATCAAGTAATGGCGATTGAAAATGGCGGCGATGACTTTATTACGAAGCCATTCCATCTCGACGTCCTTCTAGCCAAAGTAAAAGGAGTTCTGCGCCGAACCTATGGGGAATACGCAGCTAATGGTGGGGGCAATGGTGAAGAGCTGATTGTCCAAGGCTTAACACTGCACCGGGCGAAGAACACCCTTGAATGGTCAGGCAAGCGTGTGGACTTGACGAAGAATGAGGCTCTTCTCGTTGCTTGCCTTATGGAACGGATTGGCTATATCGTATCTCGAGAGACATTGCTGGAGACGTTATGGGATGATGTAGACTTCGTCGATGACAATACGCTAACCGTGAATGTTACCCGCGTTCGCAAGAAGATGGAGGAGATTGGAATTGCGAAGGCAATAGAGACAGTGCGAGGCCAAGGGTATCGCATGTCAGCTACATGGGTGAATGAATGAAGCCGGGAATGACCTTTCTCCAATATGTAAGAGACCGAACTGTAATTATCTTAACGTGCTTCTTAGCGATAGCGATTGCATTGCTTGTTGTGTGGCTAGATCTTAGCATTGGGCAGCGATTTGCTGCGAAGGAAAGTCTCATCTATATCTTCATACTTGCTGTGTTCATTCTTATGATTGGTTTAGTCTATGATTATACGAATCAACGGCGCTGGTACAAGGAAATGTACAATGCAGAGACGAATGCAAGTGATAGTGACTTCACGCTTTGTTTGCAGCATCCAAGCACATTAGAGCAGAGACGAATGCATGCGCTTCTATCACGTCAATATCGCTCATTTATGAACGAACTGCTTACGATGCGGAAAGACCGAGAGAAGCATGTTCACTTCACGAACCAATGGGTTCATCATATGAAGACTCCGGTGTCTGTTATTCATTTGCTTACACAGCAGCCAGTATATGAGCTTGATCAGTCTCAGATTGAGTCGCTGCTGCGGAGTGTGAGTGAAGAGGCTGATCGTCTTACGAGAGGTCTGGACATGATGCTGAGTACGGCACGACTGGACAAGTTCGAGCTGGATCTTCATGTTGGGGGATTGAATCTAAAGCAGGTCATCCGGCAGGTTGTGAATGAGAATAAAAAATCGCTGATTAAGCATAAAATTTTCCCGAAGATTGAAGCCGATGATGTGATTGTCGATAGTGATGAGAAATGGTTGAACTTCGTCTTAACACAGCTTGTAACGAATTCGATTAAATATATGAGGGACAAAGAGGGCTCCAAATCGTTAATGTTTAAGGTGGAGCGGGAAGGTGACTCAATACTCCTGCATGTTCAAGACGAAGGAATTGGTATTGCTCCTGAGGATTTGCCGCGTGTATTTGATGCATTCTTCACCGGTCAGAATGGCCGTAAGGAAGGGGATGCAACCGGTATGGGACTCTACTTGGTTAGACAAGTTTGCGCCAAGCTGGGACACACAATCAGTATTGCATCGAAGCTGAATGAAGGCACGACAGTAACGATAAAGTTCGAGTCTAGAGCTATGCACCATCAGTTGCTGGAGCGATTGCACTAAGTACATGACCCGATGAACAAACGCTTACCCTGAAGCCCTTTTCCATGAGGAAGAGGGCTATTGTTATAGGATCAGGCGAATGTGACAACTTTGTAAGGTGGTAGAGGGGATTGAAAGCCAATTCGATGTTGGCAGGAAGAAGGGAAAGGGTATACTGTGTGTATACATGAGGATTCTGGAGCGTAAGCAAGGAGGAAGGGGCGGACACCTATGCCTGTATTAGAAGCTAAGCAATTATCCAAAGTATATGGAACACGAGGAAACATGACCTATACGGCTCTTCAAGATATCAATCTAACGATCGATGAAGGGGAATTTGTTGGGATTATGGGGCCATCAGGCAGTGGCAAGACGACACTGTTGAACATATTAGCTACGATAGACAAGCAAACTTCTGGAGATGTGTTTATTAACGGGACGGATCCGGCGAAGCTGAGCAATCGGAAGTTGGCCTATTTTCGTAGAAGAGAACTCGGTTATGTCTTCCAAGACTTCAATCTGCTGGATACGTTAAGTATTCGGGAGAATATTATATTGCCGCTTGCTCTTGACGGCATCTCGGCTAGAGAGATTGAGCGCAGACTGTTGGAAACGGCGAGCTGGCTTGGCATTGATCATATATTGGATAAGCGTACTTATGAAATTTCAGGTGGTCAGAAGCAGCGGACGGCGATTGCACGAGCAGTCATTCATCAGCCATCTCTGCTTCTCGCGGATGAGCTGACAGGAAACTTAGATTCCAAGGCTGCGAAGGATGTTATGACTGCGCTCGAAGATTTGAATGAGCGATCGAATCGGACCATATTGATGGTCACGCATGATGCTTTTGCGGCGAGTTATTGCAAACGAATCTTATTCATTAAGGACGGCAGATTGTTCTCCGAACTGCGACGTGGTGCCAATCGACAGATTTTCTTCCAGCACATCTTAGACTCGCTAAGCTTGCTAGGAGGGAACTTCGATGACATTCCGACAGCTCGCTACAAGTAATATCAAGGGGAATTGGCATCGATACAGCGCTTATTTTTTGAGCAGTGTTTTCGCGGTAATGATTTTCTTTATGTATGCAGCATTTATTTACCATCCTGACGTAGTTAATGGACAAGTGCCTGGTGGACATCGAATTCGAGAAGTAATGATGATGTGCGAGTATTTGATCATCATCTTCTCTTTTTTCTTTACGTTATACTCAAGCTCTGCATTTTTGAAATCCAGACAGCAGGAATTCGGTTTACTCACTCTGTTCGGAATGACCAAGCTGCAGTTACGAAGACTCGTATTTTATGAGAACATGATTATTTCCATCCTAGCCATTGCAGTAGGAATGGGAATCGGCGCCTTTATGACGAAGCTGTTTTTGATGGCTTTATCCCACATACTGGCTGTCGATACCCCGATTACTTTTTATATTGTTCCGAAAGCGATTCTACTAACATCGGCAGGTTACTTGATTTTGTTTACGTGTATTACCGTGTATTCATTGAGAAAAGTAGGGCGCAGTCAAATTGTTGAGCTCATACGGGCGCACAAAGAGCCGAAATCACCGCCTAAATTCTCATGGGTGCTCGTCATTCTCTCTGTATTTTCGCTAGCGCTGGGATATAGTCTGGCTTATGTTACAACTATACAGTTGTTCGGCCTAACCGCGTTACCGATATTAGGATTCACGGTGCTGGGCACCTATTTCTTCTACACGCAGTTCAGTGTAGCCATTATCCGTATACTGCAGCGAAATAAGCGCGTCTATTATCGAAGAACCAATTTGTTGAATATCTCACAAGCAGCATTCAAGCTGAAGGATAATGCCCGTGTGCTGTTCAATGTATCCATTTTGTGTGCAGTAGTGTTGACAGCTACCGCAAGCTTTTATGCGTTCGATCAGACAATGAAGCGGCAGCAGTTGAATGATATGCCGCAAAGCTACGTCATCACCTGGACGAAGGACAGACAGCAACCGATCAAACCAGAAATGATAAAGGCTTGGGGGGACAGCACAAAGAACGAGATAGAACAAGATGCTGACTTCAGGTATGTTGAAGTGTATTATACGCAAGAGTTGTCTGAGAACTATGGAGCTATGGTTAGTGTGTCTGATTATAATCGGATCATTGCAATGGATGGGGGACAACCCCTTTCCCTTATGAACAATGAGATGGTTCTTGTTCTTCGTAAGCCCCTGAATGTGGATGAACCAAGTGATTCGAAACTATATTTGGGATATCCAGGGCCTGTAACGATCATGATTCGTGAAACGTCTGCAAAGGTATCGGGGCATATTCGTGATACGTATACAAAGGTATCCGGGCATATTCGGGAAAAGACCACAAGAAATGTAATCAATTCAGGCGTAGGCGTTTACAATGTATTAGTCGTTAGCGATGATTTGTTTGCCCCATTTTTCGATAAGGCGCCGGCTGACCGAGCTCGATATGGACATGCATTCAATTGGTCGGATTGGGAGTATTCCTTGGCCTTAGACAAAAAGATCCGGGAGCACGTGTCGTTTAACGAAGAGGAAGATGACAGTATCAGAATCTCAAGCAGGGTGTATGATTGGAGCAGCACGAACCAAGTGTCCTCTCTAGGGATGTTCATCGGATTGTTTATTAGTTTGTTATTTTTTATCGCGAGCGGAAGTGTCATCTACTTCAAATTGTTCACCGAACTGCAGGATGATCAGGCATACTTCAAGGGGTTAACGCGAATTGGTTTGTCGATTGCGGAGATCCGTCGTGTTGTTACGTTCCAAGTAGGACTTATCTTCTTCGCACCATGCATGGTAGGGAGCGTTCATACATTGTTCGCCTTGAAGACACTGAGCAACCTGGTTAATTCGAACATGATGGGGTATGCATTGACAGTCGTGAGCATGTTCGTTGTGATGCAGGCGCTCTTCTTCTTCGCTGCACGAAAAACCTATATGAGGAAAATATTGGAGGAAGTAGTTGTATAAATAAGGGCTAACTCTCGTATTTATGTCGAACGAGTTGTAAATCCGACGGATTTTGTTACGGGATTGATACGATTTCTTGCTCATCTTATTGCATAATAGACTAAGAAACCTGTATGTTTATAGGTAGAGAAGGCAAGAAAGTGAGTTGACGTAATGAAAAGACGATGGCTACGCATTCGCAACTACGCCGAACACTCCAAAGTTCTTGTTGTACTGATGTTGTTGATATGCATAATCACTGCTTGCTCCAAGACAACTGAGCAGGAGCAGCAGGCAGAAGAGCAATCTAGTCCGGCTTCGAAGGTGACAGTTACTATCGAGGGCGGTTCCTATATACCGAACTTGTCAGAACGCATTGAAATTGATTGGAAGTCAGGCATGACCGTTACCGATTCCTTGAAGCAGACAGGAATTGTAAAGATCTCTGAAGAGGATGGTGTGATCATGTCCGTCGGAGATGTTGCCCTAGATACGAAGATGGGATGGGGCATCGTGGTCAATGATGAAGAACTTAGGCAACCTGCAGCGATGGAGAAGATCGTTGGCCCCGGTGATACGGTTGTTGTGTTTGTGAAGCGAATGGATGTCAAGACGAATTCCCTGCCTACTGCAGGACTGACATTGAGTATCGACGGAGGCACTACGATCCCAGAAATGACCAATACCTATGTGGTCAGCTGGAAAGAGAATATGAATGTTAACGATCTAATTGATGAGTTTGCACAAATCTCCTTGTCAGATGACGGCAAGCAAGTGCTGCACATTGGTCAGCGAAAAATGGAAAAAACGATAGACTTTGCATTAAAGGTAAATGGGAAGAAGATGACGGTGGTCGAGGGACGGAAGCTTGTTCTGCAGCCAGATGACCAGATTGAATTTATCATCACTCCATAAAGGGATGCATATCCATACAGTCCTCAATGTGAGCGCGGGACGCGCGTCACATGTTGGGGGCTTTTTTGCGTTGAGATGCATGATGTGCACGATCCTTGACAAAGACACCATTTATAGAATTTTCCGCTCGTTTATTCATTTTCCCCGTAATTTTCTTGTGTCCTTGTTTTTGTATTGCAGATTGAGAGCGGTTTCTGGTTAACTAGAAATAGATATTTTTGTTAGTACAATGGTTCGATTTCATCAATGAACAGACAGAGGAGGATAAGCGAGATGAGTGAAACCATTCAGCAACAGGCAGAACTACGTGAGGATGAGCAGATCGTTCAGCAAGGGGTACATAACTTCAGTGGGGAAGACGAATGGGTGAAGCCAGATCGCCCTGAATTGCTCGAACAGCTGGAATGGTTCAAGGATCAGAAGCTGGGCTTAATGATGCATTGGGGAACCTATTCCCAGCTCGGTATCGTAGAGTCGTGGGCGCTTAGTGATGTCGATGAAGAGTGGTCGCGAGATAGTGTGGATTGGGATTATGATGCCGAAGAGCTGAAGCAGCAATACTTCGATCTAAATAAGACATTTAATCCGCTGCGCTTCCAGCCGGAATTATGGGCGGATCTTGCTGTTGAAGGCGGCTTCAAGTATTTGATTTTTACCACGAAGCATCATGATGGTTTTTGCATGTGGGACACCAAAACAACGGACTATCGGATAACAGGTGCACAGACGCCATTCCATACCCATAAGTACGCAGATGTATGCAGGCATCTTTTTGATGCTTTCCGTGACAGAGGATTGGCGATTGCAGCCTATTTCTCTAAGGCAGACTGGCATACACCTACCTATTGGGCACCAGGGATGGAGCGAAGCAACCCAACGTGGCGGGGCCCGTCCTATAATCCGCAGGAGTATCCTGAATTGTGGGAGCAGTTCGTTCAGTTTACTCATGAACAGATCATGGAGCTGTTAACAGACTACGGACGTATCGATGTATTGTGGTTGGATGCTGGCTGGGTATGCAAGGAGAGCCGTGTATCTCAGGATATCCGTCTCGGAGAAGTCGTGGAGAAAGCTAGAGAGAAGCAGCCATGGCTGCTATCTGCCGACCGTACGGTTGGAGGGCCATATGAGAACATTATTACGCCGGAACAGACGATTCCAAGTGATGCGATGAATGTACCATGGGAAAGCTGCATTACAATGGGAACATCCTTCTCCTTCCGTTTTGAGGACAAGTACAAGACAACCCGGCAGCTTGTTCATATTCTGATGGAGGTAGTCGCCAAGGGAGGAAATCTGGCTCTAAATGTTGGGCCACAGCCGGATGGCCGGATTCCTGAAGGGGCGATTGCTCGCATCAAGGAGCTTGGCGCGTGGATGGGCACCTATGGGGAAGCTGTCTATGGAACGCGCATCTGCGCTCCTTACTTTACACAGCGCTGCGCCTTTACACGTAAGGACGATACGGTATATTGTACGTATTTATATCCTTCTGAAGATACTAATGTTAACGATAACATCATTCTTCCGTATACAGACAAGGTAACGGCTATTCATTTGGTAGGGGCGGATGAGAAGCTTCAATTCCACTCTGACGAAGCAGGATTGCATGTAAAGCTGCCCGCACATGAAGTAGGGGATAAGGCACCAATTGCACATGTGTTCCGTCTAACAGCCAATTAAGTGCATTAGAAGATCAGTGAGGAAAGTACAATGGGTAGGGAGTAGAATGGAATGGACATGTTCTTATTCATATCGGGAAACCGTTAGCAGTACCCTATCTGTAGAGGTAAAAAGAAGTAAGGCCCTCATGCCATAAGCTTGCATGAGGGCGTTTTGTATTAGATGCGGCAAATTTCATTCGGGCACATTTCACAATGACATACTTCCCGCAGGTGTTCTAATTCGCGAATGACAATCATACCATTCTCATATTCAATAACATCGCGTTTGCGAAGATCGCTTAACATACGATTGACGCTCTCACGAGTAGCGCCGATCATATTCGATAGATCGGTATGTGTAATTTTTTTGTTGATCAGGAGACCGCCGTCTTCTAATTCTTCACCGTAAGTATTGGACAATCTGATGAGAGTGGAGCATAGCGCGCCTGGTTTACCATACATCATTAGATCGCGGAACTTGGTCTGAGTCAGGCGGTGATGGATCCCCATCCACTTCATGAAATCAATCGAGAAGTCGCAGTGCTGGCATATGAGAATCTCAATATCCTTCTGCTCAATAAGCAATACCTCAGCTTCTTCAAGGACTTCCGCTGTGAAAGTGTGCTTTGTACTATGGAATGGATCAACTTGGCCGACTAAATCCCCAGCTTGATACATGTACAGAATTAGCTCTTTGCCTTCATCTGTAGACTTTGTGATTTTTACACGTCCGCTCTTCAGGAGGAACAGCTTATCAGATAGATCTCCTTCCCAGAAGAGATGAGAGCTGTCAGGATAGGTACGTTCTTTACCGATATTGATTAATCGTTCTACATTCTGTTCTGAGAAACAAGAGGTATTGCAGGGCTCTCCAAATTTGTCGGTGATGTTAGTCACTCTGTTCCCCTCCAATTTACATATTTCAAATTTTAGTAATTTTGACCCAAAGAATTCCATGTGACAAGTTTCACTATATGAATACGTATTACTATCATGGATGTTCCGCACGCAGTTGTCAATTTATTTACGATTAAAATTATTTACAGTTTGGTTAAATCGAGTGATTAATATCACGCCAATCAAATAAAATCGGGGAGAAATAAAAAAATAAGCAAAATCAATCAGTGTTGTGAAATTAATCACATACTAACACGCGAAAGATGGATACAATGAAAGTGTGAAATGATTCACAAACAATTGTAACCAACACGAACCTCAGAAAAGGACCGTAACAGAACAGCAGACACACCGTATAGAGAAACCCTTTCTTAGGTTCATTGCAAGGTATCCATGAATGGAGGCGGAGAGAATGGCGACAAAACAAGAAACGAAACCAACTGTAGAGAAAAAAACGGAGCAAGTCGATGTTACGAAGCACATTCAGCAACTGATTGACCGCGCGAATAAGGCGCAGGAAGCATTTATGGACATGAACCAAGAGCAGATAGACAAGGTCGTACAGCAAATGGCACTCGCTGGCTTGGATAAGCATATGATGCTTGCCAAGATGGCTGTTGAAGAAACGGGCCGCGGTGTGTATGAAGATAAAATTACGAAAAACATTTTCGCAACTGAATATATCCACAACTATATCAAGTATGACAAAACGGTAGGTGTCATCGAGGACAATCCGCAGGGTGCTTATATGAAGATTGCGGAACCGGTTGGAATTGTCATGGGGATTACGCCGGTAACGAACCCAACTTCAACAACCATGTTCAAAGCGCTCATCGCGATAAAGACACGCAACCCGATTATTTTCGGCTTCCATCCATCCGCTCAGAAATGCAGTGCGGAAGCAGCTCGCATCCTGCATGAGGCAGCTGTGAAATATGGTGCTCCTGAGCATTGTATCCAATGGATTGAGTATCCGTCGATGGATGCGACTAACGGCTTGATGAACCACCCTGATGTGGCGCTAATCCTGGCGACAGGCGGTGCTGGTATGGTTCGCTCCGCTTATAGCTGCGGCAAGCCTGCCCTAGGCGTTGGCCCAGGCAACGTGCCATGCTTCATCGAGAAGACGGCAGATCTGAATCAAGCGGTAACGGATTTGATTCTGTCCAAGACGTTCGATAATGGCATGATCTGCGCATCCGAGCAAGCCGTCATCATTGAAGAGCCGATTTACGCGCAAACGAAGAAAATGATGACCGCTCAGGGCTGCTACTTCTTGAACAAGGATGAGACCGGCAAGCTCCAAGCGATGGCAATGAAGACAGACACCTGTGCGGTGAATCCGAACATCGTGGGCCAATCTGCGAAGAAGATTGCTGAGATGGCCGGACTTCAAGTACCAGATACAACGAAGATACTTGTAGCTGAGCTGGATGGTGTGGGGCCGAAGTTTCCACTGTCTGCAGAGAAGCTGAGCCCCGTGCTTGCTTGCTACAAGGTGAAGACCGCAGAAGAAGGCGTTGACCGCGCGGCTGAAATCGTGGCCTTTGGCGGCATGGGTCACTCTTCGGTCATCCACTCGAATGATGACGAGGTAATTCGTAAGTTCGCCGACCGTCTGCAAACAGGCCGCATTCTGGTCAACTCTCCTTCTACTCATGGCGCGATTGGAGACTTGTACAACACCAATATTCCTTCGTTGACACTTGGCTGCGGATCGTATGGCCGCAACTCAACTTCTTCGAACGTAACAGCGGTCAATTTGCTGAATATTAAACGGGTGGCGAAGCGTACAGTGAATATGCAATGGTTCAAGGTGCCAAATAAGATTTACTTCGAGAAGGGTGCAACACAGTACTTGGCGAAGATGCCGGATATTAGCCGTGTCATGATTGTTACCGACCCAATGATGGTGAAGCTGGGCTACGTGGAGAAGCTGGAATACTATTTGCGTCAACGCCGCAACCCAGTCGTCATTGAAGTGTTCTCGGATGTCGAGCCAGATCCTTCGACGAAGACAGTGGAACGTGGTACAGAAATGATGCTCAGCTTCGAGCCAGACTGCATTATCGCCTTGGGCGGCGGCTCGCCGATGGATGCAGCGAAGGGCATGTGGCTGTTCTACGAACATCCAGATGCTGAATTCGATAACCTGAAGCAGAAGTTCTTAGACATCCGCAAGCGTACATTCAAGTATCCACGTCTTGGCCAGAAGGCGAAGTTCGTCGCAATTCCAACGACTTCGGGTACTGGTTCGGAAGTAACCTCGTTCGCGGTTATTACGGATAAGGAAAAAGGCAATACAAAATATCCGCTAGCTGATTATGAGCTGACGCCGGACGTAGCGATTATTGACCCAGAGTTCGTGTACAGCTTGCCGAAGACGGCAGTTGCTGATACGGGAATGGACGTTTTGACGCACGCGATTGAAGCGTATGTATCGGTAATGGCAAGCGACTATACTGATGGTCTGGCAATAAAGGCCATTCAGCTCGTGTTCGAGAACTTGGTGAAATCTCATCATGAAGCATGTCCGAAAGCTCGCGAGAAAATGCACAACGCATCGACACTTGCTGGTATGGCATTCGCGAATGCGTTCCTAGGCATCAACCACAGCTTGGCGCATAAATGGGGAGCGCAATACCATACTGCACATGGTCGCACGAATGCGATTCTCATGCCGCATGTCATTCGTTACAATGCGAAGAAACCAACGAAGTACGCTTCGTTCCCGAAATATGACCACTTCGTAGCAGATGAGCGCTACGCGGAAATTGCACGCATCCTCGGTCTTCCATGCCGCACCACGGAAGAGGGCGTGAACAGCCTGATCAACGCAATTCGGGAATTGAACCGCGAACTGGGTATTCCAGAATCGTTCCAAGCAATTGGCTTCGATGCCAAGGACTTCGAATCCAATGTTGATTACTTGGCAGACCGCGCCTTTGAAGACCAATGTACAACAGCGAATCCGAAGCTTCCACTCGTAACAGAGTTGGCTGATGTATATCGGAACGCATTCTATGGACGATTTGAATAAATTAGAATGATACGATAGCAGGGCAGTGGGCAGCGGGGAAGATCTTCCCCGCTGTCTTTGTTGTATAATCAACTTCTGAACCATTGCTTATAATGCGGTAAACGAGTGCTAATCAAGTGCTAAGCACCTGCAAAAAGCAGGGAAGCAGTGGAGATTACAACATTTTGAATCATATTATGTGAAAAAAATCATTTGCCTAGCTTATATTGTGATAAATATCACATAATTGAAAGTGTGAAAAGAGGTACAATGAAGGCGTAGCAAGGGAGGAACGAAAAAAGTTCAGAATTCGCCTCTAAAAAACTTGCTGCATAGCCTCACTCGGCATTACGAAAAGGCAGCTATCGAACGAATGCGAAAGATAAGATAACCGCCTTGCAGCCTTTTTCGTGAAAATCATCACAAGCAATGTGAAATGGGAACGAGAACATCTTGCTGGGTGTGTGCTTTCAATTCGATTACAACACATACAGAAAAACAAACATGTATGGAGGGATTACGATGTCGGTGATGGAAAAGAACATGACAGAAACAAATGAAATGAATCCTTGGCGTGGATTCAAAGCAGGCAAATGGCAAACTCACGTGGATGTCCCGAACTTCTTGGACGGACACATCAAGCCTTACTTGGGCGATGAAGCATTCTTGGCAGGTCCAACGCAAAACACGAAGGATCTATGGGATATCGTGAGCCAGCTCTCCAAAGAAGAACGTGAACGCGGTGGTGTATGGGATGTTGATGTTAACACGCCTTCAACGATCGTATCGCACAAACCGGGATATTTAGATAAAGAAAAAGAGAAAGTAGTAGGTGTACAAACGGATGCTCCGTTCCGCCGCTCCATTCAACCATTTGGCGGTATTAAGATGATGATCGATGCTTGTAAAGCATACGGCTTCGAAATGCCGGAAGATGTTATCAAAATTTTCACAGACATTCGCAAAACACACAACCAAGGCGTATTCGATGCTTATACATCCGACATGCGCATGGCGCGTAAAGCTGGTATTATCACAGGCTTGCCAGATGCTTACGGCCGCGGCCGCATCATCGGTGACTACCGCCGTGTAGCGCTGTACGGTATAGACTTCTTGATTAAACAAAAGAAAAACGATCTGAATAATCTTGAGCTGGATGCAATGGATGAAGTTACTATCCGTGACCGTGAAGAAATTTCAGAACAAATTCGCGCACTCGCTGAATTGAAAGAAATGGCTGCAATGCACGGTATGGACATTTCGAAACCAGCTGTCAACGCACAAGAGGCGTTCCAATGGGTATACTTCGGTTACTTGGCAGCCATCAAAGAACAGAACGGTGCAGCAATGTCCCTTGGTCGTGTATCCTCGTTCCTCGATGTGTATGTGGAACGCGATATTCAAGAAGGTACTTTGACAGAGCAAGAAGCTCAAGAATTGGTTGACCATTTCATTATGAAATTGCGTATCGTTAAATTCTTGCGCACACCTGCTTACAACGACCTGTTCAGCGGTGACCCAACTTGGGTAACAGAATCGATCGGTGGTATGGCTTCTGACGGTACAACACGTGTAACGAAGAACAGCTTCCGCTTCTTGCATTCCTTGTACAACTTGGGACCTGCTCCAGAGCCTAACTTGACTGTATTGTGGTCGACAAAGCTTCCTGAAGCGTTCAAGAAGTATTGTGCGAAAGTATCGATTGAAACAAGCTCCATTCAATATGAAAATGACGACCTGATGCGTCCAATCTACGGCGACGACTACGGTATCGCGTGTTGTGTATCTGCAATGCGCATCGGTAAGCAAATGCAGTTCTTCGGTGCTCGCGCCAACTTGGCAAAATGCTTGCTGTACGCAATCAACGGCGGTAAAGATGAGAAGCTTGGCTTGCAAGTAGGACCTGAGCTTCCTCCAATCACAAGCGACGTATTGGACTACGACGAAGTCGTGAAACGCTTCAAGCAGATGATGGAATGGCTCGCGAAGCTGTACATGAACACACTGAATGTTATTCACTTCATGCATGATAAATATTGCTACGAGCGCATTGAGATGGCGCTGCATGATAAAGAAATCTTGCGCACAATGGCTTGCGGTATTGCCGGCCTGTCGGTAGCAGCTGACTCCTTGAGTGCAATCAAATATGCTAAGGTAACACCGATTCGTAACGAAGAAGGCATTGCCGTTGACTTCCAAATCGAAGGCGAATATCCATGCTACGGTAACAACGATGATCGCGTAGACAGCATCGCTGTTGAACTGGTTGAATCGTTCATGAACATGATTCGCAAGCATAAAGCTTATCGTAATGCATTGCCAACACAATCGGTACTGACGATTACGTCGAACGTTGTGTACGGTAAGAAGACAGGTACGACTCCTGACGGACGTAAAGCTGGCGAACCGTTCGCTCCAGGTGCGAACCCAATGCATGGCCGTGATAAGAAGGGTGCACTCGCATCGCTTAGCTCGGTAGCGAAGCTTCCATATGAGCATAGTTTGGATGGAATCTCGAATACATTCTCTATCGTACCTAAGGCGCTTGGTAAAGAACTTGATGTTCGCAAATCCAACCTCGTATCGATGATGGATGGATACTTCGGCAGCAATGCGCACCATCTGAACGTTAACGTGTTCGACCGTGAACAGCTGATGGACGCGATGGAACATCCAGAGAACTACCCACAATTGACAATTCGCGTATCGGGTTATGCAGTTAACTTCATCAAACTGACTCGCGAGCAGCAAATGGATGTAATCAACCGCACATTCCATGGTTCGATGTAAAGAACCTTCTGTACGGTAGAAATCGAAGTAAGTTGAGCAATGTAAAGGATATATTCGATATTTGATAAGTAAAGGGGCGCAACTACACCACATGCCTAGTACCTTTCGGTCAATGGCAGGGAGGGAGCGCCCCTCTTGTCATGTAAGCAGGTTGTAATGGGCTGGAGAGGAAAGTGATAGAGATGATCGGACGTATTCACTCGTTAGAAACATTCGGTACTGTTGATGGACCTGGCATACGATTTATTTTATTCATGCAGGGGTGCGCGCTCAAATGCCAATATTGCCATAACCGTGATACATGGAGCTTAGGTGACGGCAAAGAAATGACACTTGAGGAAGTACTTGCTGAAATTGAACCTTACTTGCCTTATTACCGCAGCTCTGGCGGCGGTTTGACCGTATCGGGCGGGGAGCCAACGCTGCAAGCTGCATTCGTTAGAGAGCTATTCCGTGAAGTGAAGCAGCGCTGGGATCTGCATACAACCCTGGATTCGAACGGTTTCAACGAAGTAGCGAAGCTCGAAGAATTGATGAATGTTACGGATCTAGTACTGCTGGATATTAAGCATATTAACAATGAGAAGCATATTGCACTTACAGGTGTGCCGAATGCACGTACGCTGGATACGGCGCGTTGGTTATCTGAGCATGGCAAGAAAATGTGGATTCGACACGTATTCGTACCGACGATTAACGACAATGAAGAGGACTTGCTTGAACTGGGCCGTTTTATCGGTACACTGCAAGGTGTTGAGAAATTCGAAATCCTGCCGTACCATCAAATGGGCGTATACAAGTGGGAACAGCTAGGTGAGAAGTATCCGCTTGAAGGGATTCCTTCCCCGACTGCAGAAGAGGTGGAGCGTGCTTATGCGCTTATTGAGAAGGGCCGTGGGCAGACGAGCGTATAGTGTATTTCATATCTATTTATATAGGAAGAGAGATGACTTGCCTAGCAGGGAAGAGGTCATCTCTTTTTTTGTTGCAATTGTTGAAAGAGTGTTCACTTAGAACGTGCATTCAATAGTATTGTGTGTAAAATGATCGAAAAGAACTATTTCTAAAATGGAAGGAAAAAACTATAATGCGCTGTAAGGATGAAAAAAAGGAAATTTCCCTAATCCATAATGGAAGCGCTATCATATAAAATATTTTATCGCCAAACATATATGCTGTTGAAATGCATTCTATTGTCCTCATGACTAGTAGGTGAAGAGATGCTGTTAGCTACTGGTTCAACATAGAAAGGGCATCAGGCATCATGAGGGATCAACTTTCTTGGATGAATTTATGAATAGAGGAGGTATGATTGCAGCTTAATCATTAGATGATCCGGGCCGTATTCTTCGAAAATGAACGTATATAGGAGGGATATTGATTATGAAGAAAAAGATGACAGCACTTGTCCTTAGCATGATGCTGATATTGTCAATTATTCCGAACATGCCGAATGCCCAAGCGGCACCACAACTCCGCAATCTTGCACCGAGTTCTACATACACATGGTCGGAAGCGCCGGAATCGAATTATCCAGATCCGGGCAACAAGCTAACCAATGGCATTAAGGGCGCTGCGAATGTGACGGATCCAGCGTGGGTCGGGCACATTAAGAAGAAGGCGCGGGAAGTCACGTTTGACTTTGGTCAACGGAAATCGATAGCAAGTGTTAGGGCGCATTTCCTTCAAGATTGGCCAGGTTCTGCGATTTTGTTCCCGTTGAGCGTATCTATCTATGTGTCAGATGATAGTGTGAATTGGGGAATTGTCGGACACAAAGCAACGGAACGTGGCTGGACGAATGGCCCTCCGATTGATCAAACCTATGTATGGGATGGCAGTAAGGATGGGGTTGCAGGCGGAGGACAAGGGGCTACGATGGCCTATGCACGCTACGTGAAGGTTGTGTTCTCGATGCATCCACGGGCATGGACATTTATAGATGAGATTGAAATTATGGGAACAGACGGCAAGGCTGACGGGGCAGTTGTTGTGAATATGAAGCCGTTCGAATTCCAGTACCCAGGCGTCGACACTGCTGGCATCCGTAATTTATCACTTGTCTACAATGGGTATTATCCTGACGTTCCGGCGTGGACAAAAGACAGCCTGATTCCGGAAATTGGTTACGTGAATCAAGCCGGACAGGTTCAGGATTGGTTCTTTGATGGTGTGTTGATGCTGGGTCTCCAATCTCCGGCGGGTCGTGATTTCGGGAAGGATTCACTCCTGACGGATTGGCAATGGTACCTGGATAAAACATTTGGCGCTCAAGGCGACTTGAAGCAGCTGAATGAAGCCACGAAGGAAGTAGGGCTGCAGCTTGGACAGCCGAATCACAAAACAAAGGTTGTCATGATGCTGCCAAATCCGGGAGAGAACACGACGAACTTCGGAGATATTGACGGCGACGGAATTACGGAGAACTTTAGTGAAGCCAGCGTAGGCATAGAGAAAGCTTTGGCGACACGCCAGAAGGCAGTCAGATGGTGGTTGCAAGAGGTACAAAACCGCTGGAATGCGAACAACTACTCCAACCTTGAGCTGGTTGGCATGTACTGGGTGGATGAAGAAGTTAGCTGGTCCAAGTCAGCTCCAGACTTCCTGCGGATGATGAACTCGGATGTTCATGCAAGAGGGCTGAAATCGTTCTGGATCCCTCATTCCTTGACCTATAAGAGTTTTATATGGAAGGACGCAGGCTTCGATGCAGCGACGTACCAGCCGAACTACTTTTTTGAAAATTTATCAATTGATCGTCTTGTAGATGGGATTCAAACGGCCAAACGATATGGCATGGGTGTTGAAGTCGAGTTCGACAATCGTATGCTAACGGATAATACGTTCCGGAGCCGATTCAATGAATATATGAACGCAGGCTATCAATATGGATTCGCAGGGAAAGGCTTTACTGCGTATTATAAAGGAAGCGGGCCGGTTCTGCGCGATGCAGCGAGCAGCACGAATCCGAGCATACGTGAACTGTATGATAGGCTGTACAATTTCACAAGAGGGAATTAAATAGAGGATGCAAATGCAATAGCTCATATTCATTCCCTGCTCTACAAAAATTGTATTGCGTGAGCTGAATTGGGAAGTTACTAGACAAGCAAATATGCTAGGTGTTTCATAAATTGGCGGTCAAATCCTCAAATCGAGGTTTTGACCGCTGTTTTATTTTATCCCTCATTCGTTAGAGGATTTTATCCCCCAATAGTTAAAATGTCGTCCTTACAGGAAGGACATTGTCGAATTATAATAAAAGCGTACCAAACAACATCAAGATCTTACCAGCAGACAAAAACATACGGGAGGGTCCTTACATGAAAAAAGGATTGGTAATGATTCTGACGCTTCTGTTCATCGCAACGACAGCGCTTACAGGATGCGGATCAAAGTCAGAGGGTGGTTCTGAGAAGCCAGCGAACCAAGCTGGTGAAGATAAAAAGGTTGAACCATTTGAGCTTACTCTTCGTCATACGCAGCTAGGCGATTCGAAGAAAAACCGCTTCGCTATCTTGCAAGATGTTGTAAAGAAGACAGAATCCGAAGTTCCAGGTCTAACAATTAAGCTTGACGGCGTTGACTCTGAGGTTAACCGCAAAGAGAAGCTTCGTGCAGAAATGGGAAGCGGATCTCCTCCAGATATCTTTGATGCCTTCGGTAACCCAGACGTGAAATTGTACGCGGAGAATGGACTTATACTTGATGTAGCTCCGATTCTGGATGAGCTTGGATTGAAGGACAAGTTCCAATCTCTTGCACAATGGACAGTAGAAGACAAGATCTACGGTTTGCCAATCGGTGCTTCAATTGAAGGTTACTTCTATAACAAAGACTATTTCGCTGAAAAAGGAATTCAAATTCCAAAAACATTGGCTGAGCTTGAAGCAATCGCTGATAAAGTAAAGGCTGACGGCAAAATTCCATTCGCCATTGGTTCCAAGGATGCTTGGGTGCCATTGATGACAACAAACACGTTGTGGTCCTACTTCGGCGGTGCGGATATTACTTCCGGATTTGCGAAAGGAACAACGAAGTGGAACGATCCGAAAATGGTAGAAGCATTTGCGAAGCACTCAGATTGGATCAAGAAAGGCTACTTCAAAAAAGGCGAGCTTGGTCTTGACTATGCAACACAACGTACTCAGTTGGTGAATGGCGAAGCAGTTATGATGTTTGATGGATCTTGGGCATCCTCCGTATTCGCTGATGCAACACAATCCGGTAAATTGCATAACAAAGCTGGTTTCTTCCTGATGCCTCCAGCTAAAGAAGGCGACGGCTACAGCGTAATGTTTGACTCCAACAACGGATATGCATTCTCTTCCAAGATTGCTGAAGATCCACGCAAGATGGAAGCGGTAAAAGCGTTCATCAAGAACTTGTATAACGAAGACATGCAAGTACGTGGCTTGAAGGAAGATGGCGTTATCCCTGCAATGAAGGTTGACCAAGCAAAGCTGGATGAAGCTTCCCAAGGCAACGACTTGCTGCAAGCGATTATGGCTCAAATGAAAGACGTGAAATTCACATGGCCTGCATTTGATGCACTCGTTCAAGCGGATGTGAATACTGCACTCGGTCAACAGCTCCAAAAAATGATTAGCGGCGAAGCTGAACCGCAAGCGGCTCTGGATGCCGTACAAAAAGTACAAGAAGAAGCGAACGCAGCATCGAAATAAGATAAATAAAAAGCAAGCTTGACCACAAGGAGCACCACCTGTCCGTATCGGGGGGTGGTGCTCATTTATCATCCTGAGCAGCAGTCAACCAGTATGATTACGATGTGGGACGGACGGAGGGAAATCATATGAACAAAGCATTAAGAAACCCCTTAACATATGTGTTATTTTTGCTTCCTACGCTCGTTTTGTTCATCGCATTCTTTATATACCCGGTAATCAATGCGATTTACTACAGCTTTACGAGTTGGAACGGAATATCGAAGGACGTTACATTTATTGGCTTTGACAACTATCTCAATGTGATGAGTAAGCCAGACTTTTGGGAATCAGTGAAGAACAATGGATACTTTATTTTGTTCTCCTTGTTAGTCCAAGTCCCGTTAATCATTTTCTTCTCACTGCTCATCTCCAATGTCAAGCGTTTGAAAGGATTGTACAAGACAGCAGTATTCATGCCGTCTGTTATGTCCACGGCCGTCATCGGTATTTTGTGGGGCTTCATTTACGATCCGGACACAGGGCTTCTTAACAAGCTGCTAGGTTTGTTCGGTATCGATCCGCTTATGTGGCTGGCAGACAAGAAAACGGCAATGATTTCGATCTTGATTACGAACGCTTGGCAGTGGACCGGTTTCTACATTGTTATGGTGTTGGCTGCAATTCTAGCGATTCCGAAAGATCTTGACGAAGCAGCGATGATTGATGGCGCAACTGGCGTTCAACGTGCAATGCGCATTACGATTCCGCTTATTATGCCGATCATCTCCGTGGTTATTATGCTATCGATTGCAGGTGCAATGAAGGCGGCAGATATCGTCATCGTTATGACCAAGGGCGGCCCGGCAGGGGCAACCGATGTTATGGCAACTTATATGATCAAGCACTCGATTACAAGTTTCAAATATGGCTATGGGAACAGCATTGCAGTCCTTATCTTCGTGTTCACGCTCATCGTTACTGTGCTTTACCAAGTACTTATTGCGCGTAGAACGGAAAGGATTGAATACTAATGATGAAACAGCTGAAAAAGGGTACACCTCATATTTTCCTACTGTTGTATTTGGCGGTTATTCTATTCCCATTCCTGTTCGTCTTGTTCTCATCGGTGAAGACAGACAACGGAGCCATTGCAGCGAATCCATTCGGTTTGCCGACAGAATTTGCTTGGGATAACTATGTGAAAGCTTGGGTCAATGCCAAAATTAGCACATATTTCGTAAATAGCTTGTATATTTCACTTGCAGCATCCGTGTCTACGATTCTCATCGCGTCTCTTGCGTCCTTTGCGATTACACGTATGCGCTATAAGAAGATGAGTGCAGCAGTGTTCCAGTTCATTTTGCTAGGCTTGCTCATTCCGGGCAATGCATTGCTGCTTCCGATTTACGGCATCTTGAAGAACTTGAACATGCTCGATAAGCACTGGGCCCTATATGTTCCTTACACGGCAGGGGCAATACCATTTACAATAATTATCTTGGCGGCATTTATGCGAAGTCTCCCGTCTGAGATTGAGGAAGCAGCTGTAATTGACGGCTTGAAGGCACCAGGCATTTTCTTCAAAGTCATCTTGCCGTTGACGGTACCAGCGCTCGTGACCGTATTCATTGTCAACTTCCTCGGCAACTGGAATGAATTCTTGCTCGCAAACTTCTTTATCTCAACAGACAACTTGCGTACACTTCCGGTCGGTATGGTCGGCTTCCGTGATACGTATAACACGAACTACGCGCAGATGGCGGCTGGTATCGTATACAGTGTCGTACCTGTTATGGTCATCTACGCAATCCTGCAAGAGAAAATTATTGAGGGTCTCACAGCAGGCGGGGTTAAGGGCTAATCTTTTCATAGTTTCTGCATGAAATGTAAGCTCTTACGTGTTAATATATTCATAGATGACTAGAGAGAGAGTAAAGGGGTAATGTGCACAATGAATTTACGATTTAAGATGTTTAGTGGATTTATTTTGCTTATCATTATCCCTTTGCTTTTACTTGGAACGATTACATTTGTGATTACATTTAATTTGCTAGAGAAGAAATATAGTGAGCAAGCGCAATTCTCGATGCGGGCCATGAGCCACAGCATCGGCTACATATTCGATGAAATCAATAAAGTATCCGACACAGGCATTGCGAATAACGTCTTCCAGAAGGCGTTGGTATCGCCTAATCCTTACGAACACGATATGGTAAGCTCAAGCGTCGTCAGATATGACGATAATGGAAAGCTGTACTTCGTGGATGAACAGGGGCGGCCAGTCGGGAAGCAAGTTGATGATACGCTAAAAGGCACGGACTATATCCGGATGAACGAACGCCAGCAAAATTTCCGCAAGCTGCTGTTCAACCATCCTGCGATTAGTTATGCCTTTTTGTACAATTTCAGCCCATATGCACAAAGAGAAGGGATTATCCCAATATTCTCCAAAGACAACTTCAAGGAAATGCCTTTTCATGAATTCAAAAAGCATCCTGTGTTTAAGAAAGTCATGGACTTGAACGGGGTTCCGTTATGGGTCGGGCCAAATGAATTTCCAGAACTGACGGGCTCCGAGCAGGTCTTTACCCAGATTCGAGTTGTGAAGGATCTATCGACGATGAGGCCAATTGGAATATCGATCATCCAGATTAAGAACTGGGATCTCGACACGTTCTTTAACAAGTTTTATACGGCTGATCAGATGGAGAATACGAAGTTCTATATCGTCAATCGTGATGGACAGATTCTATACGACAACTCGAAGCAGCTCGCTGGCCATATGATCGCTGATTATGCTTCGAAGCCGATCAAGTTCGAAAATACATATGTAAGCTACAAGGACAAATTCGGGGAACGTGAAAGTGTGATCACGTACCACCCCATGAGTGATTACGGCTGGTATTTGATTTCCGTGCGCGACTGGAGCTCTCTCTCGAAGGAGATGGTCGTATTTCTGAAATGGGTGTCTACTATCCTATTCCTCTGCATCCTTGGAGCGCTGCTGTTCAACCTGTTGTTTACGAACCGAATAACGCGCAACATTACGCGCATCGTTCGATTTATGCGCAGAGTGGAGGATGGAGATCTGAACGCCCGTGTTGATGAAGAGGGTAGAGATGAACTTAGGATGCTCTCGCATGGTTTCAATAGTCTCATGGAGCGGGTGTCCGGCCTTATTGATCAAGTGAAGAATGAGCAGCAGCAGAAGAATAAGGCGGAAATGAGAGTGCTGGAAGCTCAAATTAAGCCGCACTTTTTATTTAATACACTTGAATCGATCAATGTGCTGGCTATTCAAAATGAAGGGCGCAAGGTTAGTCAGATGGTTTATCGCCTAGGCAATATTTTACGCATTAGCATTCAGGATAAAGAGGAAATTACGCTTCGCGAAGAACTTGAATATTTGAAGAGCTATCTTGAAATTCAAAAGTTCCGATTCGAGGAGCTGTTCAACTTCGAAATTGACGTGCCGGAGCACATCATGCACTGCAAGGTGATGAAGCTGACCCTGCAGCCTCTTGTCGAGAACTCAATCCAACACGGATTTGATGGAATTGAGCACACAGGATGGATCCGCATTACCGCATTTGAGGATGAAGATCGCATTCTCATTCGGGTAGAGGATAATGGGATGGGCATGTCGAATGAACAATTAAGAAAGTTCCAATATATGCTCTCCGATGAGCAAAAATCGGTTCTGCCGCAGGAAGAAGAGTCGTACAATACGGAACGTAGGGGACTCGGAGTTCGTAGTGTAGCAGATCGCTTGCGCATTCGATATGGTCCTGGTTATGGATTGTTCATCTGTTCCGCTTCACAGATGGGAACGATGATTCAGTGTGTGATACCGAAATACGAACAGGGTGATACGTTATGAGTGTGAAGGCATTGCTCATTGATGATGAGGTACCGATTTTGAACAACTTGAAGTTGGTTATCCCGTGGGATGAGCTGAATGTTGAATTGGTAGGTTCAGCTCGCAATGGTGTGGAAGGGCTGGAAATGGTACGGCAGCACGAGCCAGACATCATTTTGTGCGATATTCGTATGCCCGTTATGGACGGTATGGACTTTCTGCGGGAAATTCGTAAAATGGGTTGTGAAGCCGAGGTTATGATGCTGACCGGCTATCAGGAATTCGAGTATGCTCGCATCGCAATGCAGCATGGTGTTCGAGATTATGTACTGAAGCCGATTAACTACGATGAGCTTGAATTGACCGTGAAGAAGCTTGCTGATCTTGTACGCAGCCGTCAACTGGAGAAGAAGCTGTCGGAAAGGCGCTGGGGGCGCATGATTAGTCTCGCTTACGAGAAAATGATGTTCGATGTTCTTATGGGATTCTCCACTGGCGCACTTGCGGCCTTTATGGTCGATGAAGAGCAGCCGATTGACAAGCTGGCTTACTCGCTGCTGCTCGTTGACTTGGATGGCTATGCACAGCAAAGCGCCTCTTGGAGTGACAATGAGCGCAAGCTGTGGAATTTCGCAGTTCGCAACGTGCTGCAGGATGCCATTGTGGATGATTGGAATAAATATGCCGTATTGCAAATGCGTGAAGGGGAGTGGTGCGTACTTCTTCAATGCTATCGCGACCAGCATGAGGTTACTTCGGTCGATATGGCACGCTGGGCACAGGAAATTCAGCAGGCGGTTCGAGGACATGTGAAGATGACCGTAAGCCTTGCATGGGATAATGGGCCGATCCCTATCATGAGCTTGGCACATACGTACAAACGCCTGCAGCGTACTCTTATTTTGCATACCGATGATGAACAGCTCGTATCTGTCGATGAAGGCTCAGTAGCAAGACAGGCGGCCTCTGTCTCGCAGTGGCAGCTAGTCGAAGATATCGTGGCGGGGATGAAGCAGAATGATCGCTCTAAGGTCGATGACGGAATGCATGCGCTGCAATCCAGCCTGATGTATATGTCGGAGCAGTCCATCGTTCGTGCGGAGACGTTCCTTCATTATGTCATCATTCACTTGATTCGTGAGATGAGAGAGTGGGAACTAGTTACACCGCAAGAAGAAGAGGCTGTGTGGAATAAGCTTCAGCATATGATGGGCGTCAAGGACTTAATGTGTGCGATTATGGAGTTAGTCGATCATACGAAGGAACACGCGATGAACAAGAAGTCGAGCGAGCTCCTGATGATATCAGCCAAAGACTATATTCACCGCAATTTAGGCTCAGATATCGGCGTTGAGGAAATGGCTGATTACTTAGGAATCAGCTGCAGTTATTTCAGTTTGTTGTTTAAGAATCATTTCGGGGAAACGTTTGTTGAATACGTGACGCGTCAGCGAATGGAGCTGGCGATGTCATTGCTCCGCACAACAGACAAGAGCATTACACAGATTGGTGCGCTTGTTGGATATTCAGAAAGACGGTACTTCTCCAAGGTATTCCAGAAGTACACAGGCAAGAAGCCGACGGAATATCGCGAGGATGCCGTTCAGACGGGAAAATGATAACGCTTAAATGAATCACATCAAGAATTCACGATATGAAGAGGATGGGATGAGTGAGATGAGTAAACTTCAACTGACGCTTGAGCAAAAAATTGGCCAAATGGTGATGTGTGGATTCGCAACGACAGAGGTAAACGATAATATCCGTTCCTTGATTAAGGAGCACCACGTTGGAGGCATTATTTATTTCAAGCGCAACGTAGTTAACAAAGAGCAAGTAAGTGCGTTATCTCATCATTTGCAAGAGATTTCCGGTGAACAGACGAATATTCCGCTCTTCATTAGTATTGACCAAGAAGGCGGTATGGTGGCACGGATCGACTGGGAGGATATTACGCTGATCCCAGGCAATATGACAATTGGAGCCACGCGCAGTGCTGAGCATGCTTATGAGGCTGCACGTATTTGCGGAGAAGAGATGCTCCGTCTTGGCATTAACATGAACTTCGCACCGAGCTTGGATGTGAACAACAATTCGGAGAATCCTGTAATCGGGGTTCGTTCATACAGTGAACGTCCTGATCTGGTAGCTGAACTTGGAACTGCACAAATTCGCGGCCTGCAAGAGGCAAATGTGGCTGCAACGGCGAAGCATTTCCCAGGACATGGCGACACGGCTGTCGACTCTCATCACGGCCTTGCTGCTGTACCGCATGATGAGGAACGTTTGGTTGCAGTTGAGCTTGCTCCATTTGCCCGTGCAATTCAAGAGGGTGTTGATTGCATTATGACGGCGCATGTTATTTTCCCTGCATTTGAGCCGGATTCAATTCCAGCTACATTGTCCCATAATGTGCTTACGAAGCTGCTCCGCCACCGCATGGGCTATGATGGGTTGATCGTAACAGATTGCTTGGAAATGCATGCAATTTCGAAGGAAGTTGGTGTGGCTGAAGGTGCGGTGCGCGCAGTTGAAGCCGGTGCTGATATTTTGCTCGTCAGCCATACGTATGCAGAGCAAGTTGCATCGATTCAAGCGCTGTGCGAGGCTGTTCGTACCGGTCGCATCGCTGAATCGCGCATCGACGAATCCATCGATCGTATCATTACCTTGAAGAATAAGCGTCATATGGGCGAAGAGACAGAAGTTCCAGAGGATTTCGCTTCTTATTTCGGTGCGCCTGAATCTAAGGCATTGGTTGATCGTATGTTCGAGGACAGTACCACGCTTGTTAAGGATGAAGCTGGCGCATTGCCGCTTGACCGCAGCGCGAAGACGCTTGTAATCTGGCCGCAAGTGCGGACTCGTTCAGAGGTCGATGATCTGATCGTGCAGGAATATACGTTGGCATCTGCACTGCAACCACATATGAACGATGTGGAGCTGCTCCGGATTAACAATGATCCAGACTCCGTTGAAGTGGAAGAAATTTTGGCAAGCACAGAAGGATATAGTCAGATTGTGATCCTGACTTACAATCCAGTATCGAAGCTGCATCCAGGACAGGTTGATGTGGTGAATGCATTGTTAGCACGCAGCAATACACGCGTCATTGTTGCATCGACTCGCAATCCATATGATCTGAATCAATTCCCTGATGTACCTACGTACTTGTGCTGCTATGAGAACCGCCCTGCTGCGATGAAGGCGCTGGGAAATGTACTGCTCGGCTTACAGGAGCCGAAGGGCAAACTGCCGGTTACGATTTCGCAGCAATACCCATTTGGGCACAGTGCTTCTTACGCGAAACAGCAATAGAACTCATCTCGAGACCTGTACCGATCGATCGGTGCAGGTCTTTTTTTCTGGATATGAAGACAATGTAAATCACAACGATTTCAGAAAATGAAATGAAAAAATTGACTTTCATTTAATATTCCTTAAAAAAAGAATGAAAAAATAGAAACTTTTTACCCAGCAATGCGTCTATAACTATGTTCAATCGTACACATTGTATTAACATTTCGAAATATAAATGATGGATGAGGAGTAGGACATTTACTATGAAATCTTGGAAAAAGCTTTTCGTTGCCTGTGTAGCCGCAGTGCAATTGCTCACAGTAGTACCTGTGTTCGCTGCAGAGGGGACGACGAATACTGAGGTAAGTGGTACAGTCGAAACGGATAAGTCTTCAAACACAGCGGAAGACAGCAGCAATCAGGAAGAGAATCAGCAAGACAACAAGCAAGTTTCGCAGGCACGTGTTCAATCCGTTCTACCTGGGGAATATGACAAGAATGTTGTTGTCCTAATTGCAGACAGCAATAAGATCTATCAGGATGGGATTGAATACACATCTCCACAGCCGATTACGGTCAAGAAGGGCGTTTCCTATATCGCAATTCGTTCACTGATAGATCGCTTTGGATTCAAGCTGGACTTTGATAACAAGACGAAGGAAACGATCATCAAGAACGGTGACAAAGAACTTCGTTACAAAATGGGAAGTACAGACTATCGGGTAAACGGTGTCTCTACAAAAATGAAGGGCGCTTCTTATATTTCAAATAGCGTATTCATGGTTCCAGTTACATCCGCGATGGATGCAATGGCAATTCCATATAAGTGGGAACAAGCGTCGAAGCGCATCATCATTCAGCTTAGCGCTAAGCCAATTGCGAAGTTTAAAGTTGATCAGAAAGACATTATTGCAGGAGAGACTCGTGTTACATTCACAGATCAATCCACGCATCCACGTGGCCGGCAGATTGTTGAAGTAGATTGGGACGGGAATCAAGAAATCTATGACGAGCCAGGCACATATACGATTACACTGCGCGTACGTGATGAGGATGGGGAGTGGAGTGATCCGTATTCCCAGACAATTACGGTTACAAGACCGCATACACCGCCAGTAGCAAGCTTCCGTACGGATAAAACGACATATAAAATGGGTGAACCGATTAAATATGACGATTTGAGTACGGATGAAGAAGATACGGAATTGAAACGCGAGTGGGTGAACAAGCAACCGGCATTCTTCGAGCCGGGCGAGAAGACAATTACGCTCAAAGTGAAGAACAAGTACGGCCTTACGGCTGAAGTAAGCCAAACGATCTCCGTAACGGATGAAGTGCTGTACACGTTCGATGATTTTAATAAATTGTTCACACCACAAGGGGATAAATATCAAGTAGACGCTGGGTCTATTCTTGGTTATAAGGAAATCAAACCAAAAGTGACCGAAGAACGCCGTGCATTGTACCGCGCGAACAGTCCAGAAGAAGTATTGAAAGATGGGATCCTATATCAAGATCGTGTTGCAGGCGGAGCGCGGATTTTTGCACACCATTTGAATTCGACCAATTATAATATGAAGTTTTACATTTTGGTCACGAACGTATCCGATGATCCGGCTACCTTGACTATACAGCATCAAGGCTTTGCAGGGCCTAGTCCCAGTCCGCAAGATACAGGGATGAAGGCGACAGTTCGTTATTTCCAATCATTTGAGGATGGCAAAGCAACGGAAACAAAGTTGAAGCCGAATGAAACGAAAATTGTAGTACCAGAATTGAGCAATCCAACATTCAAACCGAGAGATGTGTTTACGTTATATTCGGATTTCTACGGAGATAGTACGCTTGAATATACGATCGTTGCACTGGATGCAAAGAAGGATGTGTTAAAAGAATTCGCGAATTTGCCTCAGTTGCCGATTGACGGGAAGCATATTCGTGGTACATTCGAAAATGCCGATCGTGTGTTCACGGTGGACGAAACAGTTGGCACTAAGGAAGAACGCCTGTTAATCGCAGATAACAGTAGCGATAAGTACATTACCGGCTCCGACATGATGACGTTTGAAGATCGTCTAAATGCGGGCAATTATGGGGTATTGTATCGTATCCACCTGAACAAGGTCGCGCCTAACACACTTATTGCCTTCAATTCGCGCGCAGGATCATATACGGGTGCAATATTAGTAAATGGTAAGGCGGTAAATACGCCGAATCAGGGATTGCTAAAAGGTTCGAATGAATCAAGTGTAGTCTATCGTACAGGAGATTATGAAGAAAAGGTTGAGATTTTATTCTCTCCTGCAGCAGGCAGCAGCTTGCCGGTCAATTTCACATTTATGCCACTTCCGAAGGCGAAGTCTTAGTTCATAGCACTGATCTTTTATTATAAATTGAATCATTTTTTTGAGAGGGGGCTGTCCCTATTCCAATAGAATAGGGGCAGTCCTTTTTCTATACTTCGGGTTTGACTTTACAGCTAGTAATAGCGCATTATAGTAGTGACGGGTTCCACATCATAGAGGAGGGACTTCGATGCTGAAGACAGAACAAATTATAGAGAAAATGGCTGATTCAGGGATGAGAATTACGGATCAGCGTCGAACCTTGGCGAAGCTGTTCGCTGACACGAATGGATATTTAACACCTAAGGATGTATACGAATTTATGGGGAAGCGCTATTCCGGCTTGAGCTTCGACACGGTATACCGCAATTTGCGAATCATGTTCGATCTAGGCGTTCTTGAGCAGGTAGTGTTCGAGGATGGAGTCAAGTTCCGCGTAACTTGTGCAGATGGGCATCATCACCATCACATGATATGTTTGCAGTGTGAGAAGACGTATCCGATCCATTTCTGCCCGATGTCGCAGACCGATGTACCTGATCAATTTCAGGTCGTTCAACATAAATTCGAAGTGTTTGGATACTGCTCTACATGTACAGATAAGGATAATTCAACTTCTGTACCTAACCATAATACAGGTGGAACTGGGATATGACGGAGGAAGAAGGCAAGCGATGCAGTTCCTCAAGTGAGGACATTCCTAAGCGTGAAGATGACCAACGTCAAGCTCAACGGAGCCTAGGAACAAGGATGGCACAGGCACCAGTTCAAGTCTACCGCAAATGGATATCACCGCTCAAACCGCCTACGTGCCGCTTCTATCCGACATGTTCAACTTATGCGATGGAAGCATTGGAAGTCCATGGGCCTGTGAAGGGCACATGGCTGACGATGAAGCGAATCGCCAAGTGCCATCCATTCCACCCTGGAGGCGTAGACAAGGTTCCTCCGAAGCGTCCTTGACAGAGGGACAGTTCCTGATTTATATTTGAGGGTAGTTGTTGGATGCACATAATTGGAAATCGATATCTCCGAGGAACGGATAAGTAAGCAGAGAAGCCATTTCAGAGAGCCGGTATTGCTGGGAACCGGTATGGACGCTCTTCCGAACATGGTCCGGGAGGAACTGATGGTGAGCGAGTGATTGAGCTGCGAGAAGCAGGCTCTACCGTAAGCTGTTGGCGCATCATTCCCGTTAACGAATGCTTGATCGGCTACATACCGGTCACAATGAAGCCGCCTGTCGATATGTATGCAGGTGGGAAATTGGGTGGTACCACGTGAGATACAGCTCTCGTCCCAAATTGGGCGGGGGCTTTTTCTGTTTATTGAAGCTTTTGTCGAAGCTTTGATTGAAACTCTAGTGAAGTGTAAGAAAGACAACATCGGATTTGCTGCATGAAGAGGCATATGCTGAGGAGGATGAACGAACAATGAGTCAACAACGCAACACATTTTACATCACAACGCCGATCTACTATCCAAGCGACAAGCTGCATATCGGTCATGCGTACACAACAGTAGCAGGGGACGCAATGGCACGCTATAAGCGTTTGCGCGGTTTTGATGTTCGCTACTTGACGGGTACAGACGAGCATGGTCAGAAGATCGAACGCAAGGCGAAGGACGCAGGGGTAACTCCACAGCAGTTCGTTGACAACATTGTCAGTGGGATTAAGGAGCTGTGGAACAAGCTGGATATCACTTATGATGACTTTATTCGCACAACTGAAGAGCGTCATAAGAATGTGGTTCAGACGATTTTCGACCGCTTGGTTCAGCAAGGAGACATTTACAAGGGGACGTATGAAGGCTGGTATTGTACACCGTGCGAATCGTTCTTCACAGAACGCCAGCTCGAGAATGGCAACTGCCCGGATTGCGGCCGTTCTGTGGAACTGGTTAAGGAAGAGAGTTACTTCTTCCGCATGAGCAAATATGCGGATCGACTGTTGGAATTCTATGAAGCGAACCCAGAGTTCATTCAGCCAGAATCCCGTAAAAATGAAATGATTAACAACTTCATTAAGCCAGGCTTGGAAGACCTTGCTGTATCCCGTACGTCCTTCGATTGGGGCGTGAAGGTGAAGGGCGATCCGAAGCATGTTGTTTATGTATGGATCGATGCACTGTCCAACTACATTTCCGCTCTAGGATATGGATCGGACAATGATGAATTGTACAAGAAGTACTGGCCAGCGGATGTTCATTTGGTCGGGAAAGAGATCATTCGTTTCCATACGATTTACTGGCCGATTATGCTGATGGCGCTTGATCTTCCGCTTCCGAAGAAAGTGTTCGGACACGGCTGGCTGCTGATGAAGGACGGCAAAATGTCGAAGTCCAAAGGCAACGTTGTCGATCCTGTTATGCTGATTGATCGTTACGGATTGGACGCGCTTCGTTACTACTTGCTGCGCGAGGTGCCGTTCGGATCAGATGGTACGTTTACGCCGGAAGGCTTCGTAGAACGCATTAACTTTGATTTGGCGAACGATCTTGGCAACCTGTTGAACCGCACCGTTGCAATGATCGAGAAATACTTCGACGGCGAGATTCCTGCATATGCAGGCCAAGTTACGGCATTCGATGGTGAAATTACAGCCTTCGCTGCACAGACAGTGGATAAAGTGGAAGCAGCTATGGAAGATATGGAATTCTCCGTAGCTCTGACTGCCATCTGGCAGTTCATTAGTCGTACAAACAAATACATTGATGAGACACAGCCTTGGGCACTTGCGAAGGATGAATCCAAGCGTGCAGAATTGGCTTCTGTTATGGCGCATTTGGCAGAGAGCCTGCGTATTTCCTCCATTCTGCTGCAGCCGTTCTTGACCCAAGCCCCAGCGAAGGTGTGGGCTCAGCTTGGTATTGAAGCGGGAACGATTACGTCTTGGGAATCTGTTCGCACATTCGGAGCCATTCCGAACGGAACCAAGGTCGTGAAGGGTGACCCGATCTTCCCTCGTCTGGAAGTAGCAGAAGAGGTGCAAATCATCGCTGAAGCAATGAACGGAGGTAAGAAGGCAGAGCCAGCAGCTGAAGAAGCGCCTGCCCAAGCTAAAGCAGACAACAGTTCTGCTGCAGCTGAGACAGGTTCGGTGAAGCCGGAGGATGCCAAAGAAGAAATCGCAATTGATGATTTTGCGAAGGTAGAGCTGCGCGTTGCACAAGTCACACATTGTGAACCTGTTCCTAAAGCAGATAAGCTGTTGCGATTGGAATTGGATATGGGCTATGAACAGCGCCAGGTTGTATCAGGAATCGCTCAATATTACAAGCCAGAAGAGCTTATCGGACGCAAAGTAATCTGTGTAGCGAATCTGAAGCCAGTGAAGCTGCGGGGTGTCTTGTCCCAAGGTATGATTTTGGCTGCTTCGGAGGACGGTCAATTGACGGTTGCTACAGTTCCAGACAGCATGCCGAATGGTGCAATTGTGAAGTAACAGAGGTTTGAACGAAATAAATAGGTGGCAGGCATATGTGGATGATTAGGGTATGAATTGCCATAGAAAAAGGCCGGGATCTAAACGATTCCGGCCTTTATTTGTTGAACGTCATTAATTCACGAAGAATAGGACGAACAGTCCTGCAAATACACAATAGAGCGAGAACCATTTTAGATTGCCGCGTGCCATAATGCCCATGAACCATTTCAGAGCGAAGTAGGATGCAACGAAGGAGCATACGAAGGCAAGCAGGTATGGAATCATCATTTGCCCCAGTGTCGGGTCTTTGATCATATCCTTCCCTTCAAGAATCATGCTTCCAAGGCTGACCGGAATGTACAAGAAGAAGGAGAAGCGAAGGGCAGTTTCCTGCTTCCATCCCAATGCCATCGCAGCAACGATTGTTGAGCCGGAACGGCTAATGCCGGGAATGAGCGCAACCGCTTGCGCTAGACCAACGATGAACGTCTCGCCAAATGACAGATCTTTGTCTCCCTTGCGGCCGCGCAAGTTGCGTATCAGCCAGAGAGCTAGTGCAGTCACGAGCAGTGTTGCTCCGATAATTTTAACACCTTTGAACACATCTGCAATCGTATCCTTGAACACCACTCCGATAATCCCTGCTGGAATCGTAGCGAGAATTAAATAAATTACGAACATGAAGTCGTCTTTTGCATCCTGAGCGCGTGTGAACAGGAAGCGGAACGTATTTACGGTAAGCCGTACGATATCTTTACGATAAATGAGCAAAATAGCTAGCAAGGAGGCAAAGTTGACGAGCACCTCAAAGCCGAGACCTTCGATATGTAATCCGAATAATCGCTCAGCAATAACCAAATGCCCGCTTGACGATACCGGTATTGGTTCAGTGAAACCCTGCACCAATCCAAGCACGGCATACTTCAGCCATTCGATCCAATCCAAATCATTCACTCCTTAATTTCTTTTGTATATGGTTTTGAGCCTAACCGTAGGAATAGGCACTCTATCATATTAGTATCGTCTATCAATGATGTCAAAGAGTAACATGATAGAGAGTGCCTTACAATTTTGTCACATCTGCTTCCAATGAGTATGCAAGCAGGAAATTGGAATGGCAGAAAAGTTAGGATTGACAAGGGAGAAAAGCCTTTTTATAATCTTAATAGTAATCATTACGAATTACAGAAAATTAACATGCGTAACTACATAATTTGCGCAGAAGGAGTTATTCATATGAAGCTGAGAAGTAAATATAGAAGATTGCGTCATTCCTTGTTGACCCTGTGCTGCTTCGCATTGGTGTTGGCAGGATGTACACAAGGTTCTCAATCCGGTATTGTAGAAGGGAAACTGAATGTTGTCACGAGCTTTTATCCGATTGCATTTTTAACAGAACAAATTGGCGGCGAACATGTAAATACCATCAATCTCATTCCAACTGGGATTGAGCCACACGATTGGACACCAAAAAGCCGTGACCTGCATAATGCATCGAATGCCCAGCTGTTGCTCGTCAATGGTGCAGGCTTCGAAACATGGCTGGACGATTTTTTGAAAGGCTTGGATTCCTCGTCTAATGTGAAGACACTTGAGGTAAGCAAGGGCATTCCTCTCATTGAGGCAGATGGAAGCGAGCACGAGCATCACGAAGGAGAAGGCGATGCATCCGAACATGCGCATGAACACGAACATGGCAGCACAGATCCGCACACGTGGGTGAGTCCAAAATCCGCTTTGACGATGGCAAGCAATGTTAAGGATGCACTCGTTCAAGCCGATGGTGCGCATAAGGGTGAATATGAAGCAAATTATAAGCAGCTAAAGTCGAAGATTGAATCCATAGATAAGTTATATACGGAGAAGCTAAGCTCGCTGAAACAGCGTGAGATAGTGGTATCCCATCATGCATTTGGATACTTGTGCCGGGATTATGGATTGACGCAGCATGCAATTATGGGCATTACGCCAGATGCTGAACCAAGAGCGCAAGATTTGGTGAAGCTCTCGAAGCTGGTGAAGGAGAAGGGGTTGAAGTACGTATTCTTTGAGGAGCTTGTATCGGATCAATTAGCGAATACATTGGCTGGTGAAGCGGGTGTGAGCACACTTGTATTGAACCCGCTTGAAGGCTTAACGAAGCAGCAAGCAGATCAAGGGGACAATTACGTAACGCTCATGGAACGCAATTTGCAAAATCTCCTTGTCGCGCTACAATAAATGAGGAACGGCTCAATGTCCGTTACCGAGAGTTGCACGGCTGGACGGTTCGTGCAAGGAAGAGAGAGGGCACAATGATGAATATGACGGACACCTGCCATAACCAGGTAATTTCAATAGAGAACGTTGGCTTCAGCTATGAAGGACAGACGGTTCTGCGCGATGTCAACTTCACCGTATATGAGCGGGATTTTGTAGGTGTTATCGGCACGAATGGCGCTGGCAAGACGACGCTCCTGCGACTGATGGTCGGTTTGCTGAAGCCCACCTCAGGGCAAATTAAGCTGTTCGGAACGCCGATCAATCGGTTCAAGGAATGGGATCGGATTGGGTATGTGCCGCAGAAGAATTCCTTTAATCCATTATTTCCAGCGACTGTGATGGAGGTCGTACAATCCGGCATGTACAATCGCCGGCGAATGTTCCGACGGCTGAAGCAGGAGGAAATCAATCAATGCCGTGATGCGATGCGTGTGATGCGGGTTGAGGACTTGGCGGATAAGCGCATCGGGCAGTTATCGGGGGGGCAGCAGCAGCGGGTATTTCTAGCGCGAGCGATGGTGAATAAGCCTGAACTGCTCATATTGGATGAGCCTACAGTTGGGATCGATACGGAAACGCAAAACGATTTCTTCAACCTGCTGCAGCATTTACATGAACATCACCATATGACCTTCATTATGGTTTCTCATGATATGGATCTTGTGAATTCATGGCTTGGCTGTGATCCGAAGGGGACATGCGGCAAGCTGAACTTCTATGTGAGGCATTCGCACAATGTGCAATGTTCAGAGCCGGATCTATCGCACGGTATACTCTAAGGAAGACTGCTCCTTGCTTAGCATGGAATTGAATTAAAGGGGACGTTGTCATTGCTGGACATCATACAATCTGATTTTTTTATACGCGCATTGATCGGGGGATTATTAATTGGCGCCATAGGCCCGCTTATGGGAATGTTTCTTGTGCTGCGTCGGTTGTCCATGATAGGGGATACCCTCGCGCATGTGACAATCGCTGGGGTAGCACTTGGGTTTCTGCTCGGCGTGTATCCGCTGGCCATGGGGCTTGTATTCGCGCTTGTGGGTGCGATTGCGATTGAGAAGCTTCGCAAAGCTTACAAAACGTACGCTGAGCTCTCCATTGCTGTCATCATGTCAGGCGGTGTTGCGCTCGCATCTCTCTTTTTTACGCTAGGAATGAACTTTAGCGCGAATGTGAACAATTATTTGTTCGGAAGTATTTATACTCTGAATGGCACTGACTTGATCGTAGTTGGGGTTGTAACCCTTATCGTTGTCGTATTTCTGCTTCTCTTCTTCAAGGAAATGTTCTTGCTTACCTTTGATGAAGATGCAGCTGCGGTAAATGGCCTTCCGGTACGTATGCTTAATATTGCCGTCACGGTGCTGACCGCGCTCGTAATTAGTGCAGCCATCAAAATTGTAGGCGCACTTCTCGTCTCGGCCTTATTAACGATCCCAGTAGCCATTAGTCTGTTTGTAGCCAAGGGATTCAAGCAGTCAGTTATCGTATCAGTGCTTGTAGCCGAAGCTGCTGTCGTTGGCGGGCTGCTGACCGCAGGAATTTGGAATTTGGCACCAGGGGCTACGATTGTCCTATTGCTCATTGCCGTGTTAATATTGACATTGATAGCAAGAAGAGGAATTCGGGTGTAATACAGCGCCCATCTTCTTCCTGCTAGGGCAATCGACTAATACGGGGAGGCGAAGCGGTTGGGTCATATTACGGTGTGGATAGCTTTCTGGGCGGGATTTGTATCCTTCATATCTCCATGCTGTTTGCCGTTATATCCATCTTACATTTCGATCATTACGGGGATGTCGGTGAGTCAATTAAAGGATAAGCAGAATAAGCGCGAGGTTAGATGGCGCACAATGACTCACACGTTGTTTTTCATTTTAGGGATCAGTGTTGTGTTCTATACACTTGGTCTGGGCGCTACTCTGCTCGGTTCTTACTTGGCTGAATATCGAGATTTGATTCGTCAGATTTCGGCTATTTTCATTCTCATTATGGGGCTTGTGCTCATCGGTGTATTCAAGCCTCAACTCTTAATGAAGGAACGGAAGCTGGATTTTGGACAGAAGAGCGGATACTTAGGCTCCTTTTTGTTCGGGATGGGCTTCTCCGCAGGCTGGTCGCCTTGCATTGGCCCAATTTTGACTGCCATCATTTCATTAAGTGCATCTGAGCCAAGCACAGGAATGTTAATGATTACCGCCTATTGTATTGGTTTTGGTTTGCCATTCTTTATTCTATCCTTCTTCATTGGCTCAACTCGATGGCTTACGAAATATTCGGGCGTCATGATGAAGATAGGCGGGGCAATTATGATCGTGATGGGGATACTCTTGTTCACCGATCATTTGAGTCAGCTGAATATTTGGCTGCAGCAGATTACCCCAGAGTGGATGAGAAGACTGACATAACTGACAGAACCTACATAATTAAATCATATCTACCGTGACCGCTGCCGTCTAATTTCATAGATGGAGCGGTCTTTCTATGAATTTCTATAGATCGCAGCTATGGTAAATGTCGAGCAAAACAGGTCTAAGGTTGAACTTGATCTCGAAACCATGTAAACTTAAAGATACACGATTATTTCCGTATATGAATATGCATGCTTCATTTCCCGCTAAGGGAAAGTAATCTTTATTGATGTGAAATGAGGAACATATTGAAGCAGGAAGCGCTTTTGGACAAGTCGTGTAACGTGGAAGGAAATGAGGGACGCTTGATGCCTACACCAAGCATGGAAGACTATTTGGAACGTATCTATAAACTGATTGACGAGAAAGGATATGCTCGCGTATCCGATATCGCAGAAGGATTGGAAGTGCATCCTTCTTCTGTGACGAAGATGATTCAGAAGCTCGATAAGGACGATTATCTTATTTATGAGAAATATCGCGGGCTCGTGCTGACTAGCAAGGGGAAGAAGATCGGCAAGCGATTGGTGGATCGCCATCAGCTGCTCGAAGACTTCTTAACCTTGATCGGTGTAGCCGACGAGCATATTTATACAGACGTAGAAGGTATCGAGCATCACCTAAGCTGGAACTCGATTACATGCATCGAAACACTTGTTGAATACTTCCGCAGAGACCCTCAGCGCCTGCAAGCGCTTCGTGATTTGCGCAGTGAATTGGATAATGAATCGTAAAACATCTGTTTTTTGCGAAACAGATGTTTTATTTTTTGCGTCTAATAGTTGAGGGGAAATGATATTGACTCATTTTCTCGTTCAACATGGACAAGGGAGATGGAAAAAAGAATGATGAATCACGCGAAAAAAGTACTTCTCGGCACATTTGCTGCTGTTATGCTAAGTACACTTATGCCGCAGATGGGGAATGCGGCCAGCAATGACATTCGAATATTGATGAACAATAAGCAGCTTCAAACGGATGTAGCTCCTTATTTGATGCCAGGCAAGAATGTGACGATGCTGCCATTCCGAGCAGTAGGGGAAGCTACTGGTGCGACTGTAGGTTGGGATCAGGCGAATCGCCAGGTTGAGTTCCGGAAGGATGGACATACCATACGCTTGACGATTGGCGACAGCAATGCGGAAGTGGATGGGCAACATGTGGAGCTCGACGTATCTGCCTCCATGCGTGGTGGACGAACGATGGTTCCGCTTCGCTTCATCAGTGAAAGTGTTGGATTGAAGGTGGATTGGAATCAGCGAGAACGTATTATTACAATTGTCTCTGAAGGTGGCGAAGCTGGCTCTGAAGATGGCGAAGCGATCCATGCGGAATCGATGAGAGGAACGTGGATATCGACCGTCTACAATATTGATTGGCCGCAGGATCCGAAGAAGTCAGGCTTCAATGCGGAACGTCAGAAGCAGCAGTATACAAGCATGCTGGACAAGCTCCAAAAGGCAGGAATCAACGCTGTATTCGTACAGGTGCGCCCAACTTCAGATGCCTTCTATCCTTCGAAGCTGCTTCCTTGGTCGGAATGGCTGACAGGAACGCAAGGCAAGGATCCAGGATATGACCCATTGAAATTCATGGTAGAAGAGACACATAAGCGCGGCATGCAGTTCCATGCATGGTTTAACCCTTACCGTGTAAGTGTACAAGGAGATGTATCCAAGCTGGTTAATGGTCATCCCGCGAAGGAGCATCCAGACTGGGTTGTAAAGCACCAGAACAAGCTTATCTATAATCCAGGCGTCCCAGAAGCTCGTCAGTTTGTGCTTGATTCCATCATGGAAGTTGTCAATAACTATGATATCGATGGCGTGCATTTGGACGATTACTTCTATCCATATGGCGAAGACAAGGAATCATTTAAGGATAATGATACATATGAACGCTACAACAAGGTGTTCAATAACAAGGGAGATTGGCGTAGAAATAATGTGAATGAGTTCGTTGAATCCCTGTACAAGCAGATTAAGTCGGCGAAGCCGAATGTACAATTTGGTATAAGTCCGTTCGGAGTATGGCGCAACTCCAGCGCAGATCCAACCGGATCAGCAACGAAGGCGGGACTTAGCAGCTATGACAATCTGTATGCAGATACAAGAACATGGATCAAGAATCATTGGATCGATTATATTGCACCTCAAGTGTATTGGCACATCGGCCACAAGGCTGCGTCCTACGACACGTTAGTGAATTGGTGGGTCAAAGAAACGGCAGGCACTGGGGTGGACCTATTTATTGGACACGCTGCCTATAAGCTTGCAGATGCAAATGAAACGGACTGGAACAGTGCAGATGTACTTATTAAGCAATTGGAGTTCAATTCGCGAATTGATGCGGTAGCGGGCAGTATATTCTTCAGCGCTGCTGATCTGGTAAGAAATACGAAGCAGGTATCCGATAAACTTCAACAGTATTACGAGGAAAAATAGAAGAAAGCCATAATTCAGAAATTATACCTTTCATACATTCATATCCCCTCCTGCATGAGCATACATACAAGAAGAAGCAGTATGTGTGCGAGGAGGGGTATCCCGTGCGTATCAATGCGGTATTCGAAGGCGGGGGAGTCAAGGGGATATCGTTAGTTGGTGCAGTCCATTCAGCCGAACAGCACGGTATGACATTCAACCGTGTCGCGGGCACGTCATCGGGTTCGATTGTAGCCTCATTTCTTGCCGCTGGCTATACTGCTGAAGAGATGGAGCGGCTCATATTAGAAATGCCTTTCTCATCCTTCTTACAGCGTGCTCCAATTTTCCAGATTAAATGGATAGGGCCAGCCATGCGGCTGCTGTGGAAAAAGGGGCTATATTCAGGTGAAGCACTGGAGAAATGGGTGCATGATTGCCTGTTGAAGAAAGGGATTCGCACGTTTGGGGATTTGAAGAAGGAACAGCTAAGAATCATCGCCTCGGACATTACGAATGGGAGGTTGATGGTTCTCCCTGACGATATTGCGAACTACGGGATAGACCCAGCATCATTCCTCGTAAGCAAGGCGATACGGATGAGCACAAGCATTCCTTACTTCTTCGATCCGGTGATTTTACGAGCTCCATTTGAGGTGAAGAATGGCCGAACGAAGAAGTTTGCTGATCAATTCTCTTATATCGTGGATGGTGGGATGCTCTCTAACTTCCCGCTATGGCTGTTCGATGACGATATTGACCCGCGTACAAGTCGTCTGATTCCAACGATCGGTTTTCAAATGGTAGGAATGCAGTCTGGCCAGCCCCATCAGATTACGGGTCTCATCACGATGCTTCAGGCCATGGTATCCACCATGATCTCGGCACATGACCAGCGCTATATCGATAAGCAGAACCGCTTCCGTACGATCAAGATCCCTACACTGGGTATCGGAACAACTGACTTTGATTTAACCGTTGAGCAGAGCATGGCATTATATGAGTCAGGCGAGAAAGCGGGTAACGCCTTCTTCGAACAGTGGACGAGGGACGCTTATGAGAAGATGTATAAGGTGCTTTGTTGCGGGAAGACGAAGATATAACCAAAAAACAGCGCTTGGATGAAGGAAACTCATCTACGCGCTGTTTTCTTTATTTAGTCTGTTGTCTGTTCTCATCCTTAGCCTTGTTGCCCTCAATGACCGTAAGTTTTGCTTGGGATCGAGGTCGTATGCGCTTCTTAGCTTGAGACGCACGTGCTGCTTTCAGCTTCGCCTCTGTACGAGGTGAGACCTTCACCTTGACGCTCTTCTTCGGCCCAAATCGATAGACGAGGAATACAACGGCAATGATGGCGACGGGAATTAGAATGGATATAGGATCTCGAGTGAAGCTGCTAACGATTCCGATTCCAACCAACACAGCCATGAGGAGCATAAACCATCGCGGCAGTCGAGCCATCGTCATCATTCCCTTCTTGTCATAGTATTGATGTAGAATTAGGATACAGCCTGTTTAGGCTGTAATTCGCGATCAAGCTCACACATGCGATTGAAGGAAGCAATCGACACTTCCACCTGATCATCTGTAGGTTCCTTCGTTGTGAGCAGTTGCAGCCACAGTCCAGGATACCCAAGCCAGCGAAGCACAGGCACATTCCGCAGGGCATTCGTTAATCGCAGGAACTCGTAGGATACGCCCATGACGACCGGAATCAACAGGAGCCTTGGATAAATGCGTTCCCATAAATTATCATATGGGATAAAGGAGTAAATAACGACTCCAACGATGACGGACAAAATAATAAAACTACTGCCGCAGCGATAATGCAGCGTGCTGAACTTCTGTACGTTCTGTACCGTTAGATCTACGCCGGCTTCATATGCGGTAATTACCTTATGCTCAGCGCCATGATATTGGAACAGACGCTTGACAATAGGAGTCTTGGAAATTAGCCACAAATACCCGAGAAGGAACGCAATTTTAATGACGCCTTCAACGACAGTATGGATCACGATATTATTGAAGGCCGACCCGAAAATGAGTTCTTCAATGACAACTGGAACGGTTGTGAAAATAATTTTACTAAAGATAAGCGATAAAATTCCGACTACCGCTACCCCGACGATCATCGCAAGGTTCCATTTGGAGTCTTTGCCTGCCTCAGCAGCTTCAATTCCTTCTTCATCCTCTGCGTATTTCTCTGCAGCGTAGTTTAAGTGCTGATATCCTTTAGCACTGGCATCGAATATGCCAACAATCCCTCGGAGCAGCGGGATTCTTTTTAGCTTGGCAACCCATGCTTTATCTTTCTTTGGTACTTCGTAGAACGTAATGGATGTATCTTTGCGACGGACAGCCGTCACATTGACGTGCTTGCCGCCGAACATTACGCCTTCAATTACGGCCTGTCCACCGTAAATGGATTTCTGATCTGACAATTACTTCACCATCCCCATCTTGAATGCATTCCGCTTTGCGTGTGTACCGAAGGTGCCTCAAGTAAGAGGCACTTCACGATTTTGAAATAATAATAATTTTATTGTAGCGAATTTTGCTGGCGTTTTCCACACCATGATTGTAATCCGCCTAGGTTGGAGCATACTACATACACGTTGAGATGATCACAATTGGGAGGAATGGCAATGAATGAAAGGCAAGCAAGGGCGGAGCGTAAGAAGAATCCTACTGACCCATTATCGTTTTCTGTGCAAATCGGTTTTTTTGCCGGGCTGATATGGGGCGGGATACGTTGGCTCGCTTATACTTTCCACTTTACTTCGGTGATCCCTGGGATGATTGCGGAACCTTTTTACCCGCATAAATATTTGATCACTATCCAAGGCCAGCTAGTAGGATGGGGCGCATTCATTTTATTTTCAATCGCAGCTTCCATACTATATACACTTTTCCTACGGAAAGTACCTGGTCCGTACCCTGGGATTCTATATGGGATAGTATGGTGGGTTCTATTATATGTTGCACCCGGGCCTATGCTTGGTCTCGTGCATCCAGTATGGAGGACAACATGGAACACGATTTGGACAGAATCCTGTATCATGCTTGTCTGGGGATTATTCATCGGCTATACGGTAGCAACGGAGTTCAATAATGAACAGGAGCGTGAACCCGATGAGGCAGAGCGTCTCAAAATGAAGGGGGGATCGGGCTATGCCAGCGGTGGAGGACAGGGATCTGGGAAGTCAGGAAATAGAGGGCCTGACCGTGTACCCAGCGACGGAGTTGTTCATTCAGCAGCAAGAAGTGATTCTGGGGAAGAGGCGCATGAATACCCAGAGCGACGCAAGCCTAAACCGATCATGTAGCTAAATGCGCGATGTCATGCGGGGTTTGCTGTATTGACGCTTCTCATTTTCTGCATCGTATGTTAAAATACGTGAGGATTCGTCTGTTGACGGTACGCTTGAGAGGTGGAATCATCATGGCTTGTTACTTGTTATTGAACGGACCGAACTTGAATATGCTCGGCATTCGCGAGCCTGGTGTCTACGGGAGCGAATCGTTGGCTGCGATTGAAGCACGGCTTACAGAGATGGCTGCATCTTGGGGCGTTTCACTGGAATGCTACCAGAGCAATCATGAAGGAGCGCTCATAGACCGTATCCATGAGGCATATGGGACATGCGACGGTATTGTCATTAATCCGGGAGCACTTACGCATTACAGCTATGCATTGCGAGATGCATTAAGTGCAGTTCGCATTCCGACAGTGGAAGTTCATATGTCCAACATACATAAGCGGGAAGAGTTCCGGCATGTGTCTGTAACCGCTCCTGTAGTGGTAGGACAAATTGCGGGATTCGGAGCATTAAGCTATGAGTTGGGATTGTCTGCACTGCATCAGTATGTGTCCTCACAACGGGCAGAAGGTCAATCTCAAGGGTGACGGAACAATGCAAAGTCGGGAGATGATGAGAAGATGAGCCAATCACGTTTGACTCGTTTAAGAGAAGCAATGGGGATGAAAGGCTTGGAAGCCATGTTCATCACAAGTGCGGTGAACCGTCGTTACATGACAGGATTTACAGGTTCATCCGGCTTTGTGCTGATTACGCAAGACCGCGCAGTGCTGCTGACGGATTTCCGTTATATGACACAGGCGCCGCAGCAAGCTGTTGATTTTGACGTTGTTGAACACGGCGCGAAGATGACAGATACGCTGAAGCAGCTTCTGTCTGATATGCATATTAGTCGTCTAGGGTTCGAACAGGATCACGTCGCATTCGCAACTTATACAGGATATCAAGGACAGCTCGAAGGCATCGAACTTGTACCTGTATCTGGGCTGATCGAAGATCTTCGCATGATTAAGGATGAGGGAGAATTGGCGATTATGCGCGATGCTGCTCAGCTTGCGGATCGTACATTCAGCCACATTCTGAACTTCCTCAAGCCAGGCGTATCCGAGAAGGATATTGCGCTTGAGATGGAATTCTTCATGCGTAAGAATGGAGCAACATCGAGCTCCTTCGATACGATTGTTGCATCTGGCGAACGATCCGCATTGCCGCATGGTGTTGCAAGTGATCGCATCATCCAAGGCAACGAGTTCATTAAGCTTGACTTCGGTGCTTTGTACAATGGGTATTGCTCAGACATTACACGTACGGTAGTACTGGGTAAGCCGACTGACAAGCATCATGAAATTTATAACATTGTTCTTGAAGCACAGATGAATGCAATTCAACATATTCGTCCGGGGATGACTGGACGCGAGGCAGATGCCTTAACTCGTGACATCATTAAGGGTTACGGATATGGTGACCATTTCGGACACAGCACCGGTCATGGCTTGGGTATGGAAGTTCATGAAAATCCAAGATTGGCATTCGGAAGCGATACGGTGTTAACTCCCGGTATGACCGTTACGGTGGAGCCTGGTATCTATATTCCAGGATTCGGCGGTGTACGTATCGAAGACGATATTGTGATTACGGAAGACGGGATTGAAATAATAACACAATCAACGAAACAACTGCTCGTATTAGACATGTAGTGACGGGCGCAGTTCAGTAGATATCTAACCGATACACTGAGCATCGAACGTATTTCATTACGGTTAATCGGGGTTGCCATGCATGTAGGAGGGAATTTAGAGTGATTTCAGTAAACGATTTTAAAACAGGTTTGACGGTAGAAGTAGATGGAGATATCTTTACAGTCTTGGATTTCCAACACGTTAAGCCAGGTAAAGGTGCTGCGTTCGTACGCTCCAAATTGAAAAACTTGCGTAACGGCAACGTTACGGAGAAGACGTTCCGTGCAGGTGAAACAATCGGCCGTGCGCAAATCGATAACCGCGAAGTACAATACCTGTACAACAGTGGTGAAGAGTATACATTCATGGACAATGAGTCCTACGACCAATTCTCCTTGGACAAGAGCCAATTGGAATGGGAATTGAACTTCTTGAAGGACAACATGATCGTTAACATCGTAAGCTATAAAGGTGAAATCCTTGGTATCAACATGCCGAACAACGTTGAGCTTAAGGTAGTTGAGACAGAGCCAGGAGTTAAAGGCAACACGGCTCAAGGTGCAACGAAGAACGCAACAGTGGAAACTGGCTTGAACGTTCAAGTGCCACTCTTCATCAACGAAGGCGATGTACTGCTTATCGATACACGCGAAGGCAAGTACATTTCTCGTGCCTAATTATTGAATAAGATTTTTAATAAGCCCTGAGTGCCCTGTGCATTCGGGGCTTTTATAATTTAACGTACCGCATTGGTAAAATTGTGCTATAATATGCTATTAAAAGAAAGTGCAAGCATTTCTAGTTCATAGGGTGGGAGTGAGTCAGTGTGGCACTATACGTCATGAAGTTCGGAGGCAGCTCAGTAGGAGATATTGAGAGAATGAAGCGGGTTGCCAAACGAATCGTAGAAAAAAAACAAGAAGGCCACAAGTGTGTTGTTGTTGTATCAGCAATGGGAGACACGACGGACGAATTAATCGATCAATCGAAAAGCTTGAATGAGAATCCTCCTGCGCGTGAAATGGATATGCTGCTCACGACAGGCGAGCAAATCTCGGTAGCGCTGTTATCCATGGCCATCCATCAGCTTGGTCACCAGGCGATGTCTATGACCGGATGGCAGGCTGGTTTCCGAACAGACGGTACATACGGCAGGGCACGTATTGTCGACATACAGTCTGAACGGGTGAAGAATGCACTGCAGGAAGGTCAGATTGTAATTGTGGCTGGATTCCAGGGGATGTCGGAAGTCGGAGAAATAACAACATTAGGCCGTGGAGGCTCGGATACGACAGCCGTTGCGCTGGCTGCTGCTATTCAGGCGGATGTATGTGAGATTTATACGGATGTTGACGGCATATACTCTACAGATCCTCGAATCGTAAACTGTGCCCGGAAGCTGAAGGAAATATCCTATGACGAAATGCTGGAGCTGGCTCACCTAGGGGCAGCCGTACTGCACCCGCGTGCAGTAGAATACGCCAAGCACAATTCAGTGTGTCTTGTTGTTCGATCCAGCTTTAACTACAATGAGGGGACAATCGTGAAGGAGGAAGCTACAATGGAACAGGGTGTAGTCGTTAGTGGCATCGCATATGATAAGAATGTAGCGCGTATTAGCATTTTGGGCGTCGCTGATTTGCCGGGAGTATTGGCGAAGGTATTCGGAGCGCTTGCAAATGAACATATAGATGTAGATATTATTGTACAGAGCGGTGTATTAAACGGTGAGGCAGACTTCTCCTTCACGACAGCACTTGCTGATTGTGAGCGAGCAGTATCTGTTATTGAGAACATTCGCGGTGAGGTTCCATACCGTGAAGTTACATCGGAGCGAGATTTGGTGAAAATTTCGATCGTAGGGGCTGGTATGGTTAGCCATCCGGGTGTTGCTGCTAAAATGTTCGACATCATCTCCCGGACGGGAGTCAGCATTAAAATGGTGAGCACCTCTGAAATTAAAGTATCCTGTGTTGTGGCAGCTGATAACCTGCATGATATTATCCGAGCTCTTCATACAGGCTATGGCTTGGACACAATGGAAACAGCATTCGTAGGCGGTCCTCAAGACCGTAGATAATGGATGGACTGCATATTTTAGAACTTATCAATAATCCATCTGCTTATCTGCAATAATAGTGCGGTTATACCGGCGGCCATTAATGGCCCTACCGGAATGCCGCGCAGTAGAACGATCCCGATGATTGACCCAGCCACTAGGCCGACAATCATTTGCGGATCGTTTTTTAATAGCTCCAGTCCCTTGCCATTCATAGAGGTGGCAATAGCACCGCCCGCAAGTGCCATCATCCCCGGCCAGGAAGATAGGGCTGACCATAGATCGTGGGTAGTGATTCGCTCTGCCGCAAAGGGAACAAGCACGGCAATGGTAAGAAATAATAACCCGAACTCCAATCCCCGACGTTCAATGGTGGGAAGATAGCGCTCTAAATGGACAAGCTTAACGATTAGCAAAATACATGCGGCAGTCGTAATAATTGGAGATCGGCTAACGAGACCTATGAGTATGAGCGTAACGAGTACAAATTCACCATTCATGTATCATGCTCCTCAAGAGAGAGTTGTTCATACCATCGTGCTGATATGCTGTAGTCATTTTCAATGTATGAACAAGCCCCTCTGCTTTAGAACATAGACCGTCTGGCGCCTTGCTCGTAATTGTGACGTTTATGATGATATAAACGGCTTCATCGTGTGGTTGTCTGTAAGAATGGGGACGAGTGAATACGTATTGACCGTTGCACAGAACTCTACATCTTTTGCGAAGCCAAGCTTGCATAGTTTCTTGCCGCCCGAACATTGTTGAAGCGCTTCTGGAATGCGATTCGCATAATACTGATAGGAGCTGTGAACGGTATATCCGACATCATTCATGGTTAGTTCGTTTGCATTACCCATACAGCGTTGTAGCTCCGCAATTATAAGTCCGGCGCATAGGCCGTCCTCGAAGGCGAATTCATCTTGTGCGCCTGAACAGAGCAATGCCACATCCTTGCGCAGTTTGCATGCAGCATGTGCAGTAGCTTGCGCATTAATGATTGCTCCAGCTAATATATAGTCTGCTTTCAATGCTTTCTGGATGGCACGCGTACCATTTGAAGTTGTTAGCACGATTCGCTTGCCTTCTATGCTGTTCGACATGTATTCATAAGGGGAGTTCCCTGCGTCGAATCCTGATATTTTTTTGCAGTAGCGTTCCCCAGCTAATACATCCTCATCTTTGGCAATTTGTTTGGCTTGGGATACCGTCTCAACGGGAATGACGCCGGAAGCGCCATAATGAAGGGCAGTGATGATCGTGCTTGTTGCACGAAGTACGTCGATGACAATCACCGTGCGATGTGTCAAATCTATTGCTCGTGCCTCGTTTACGCTAAGAATGACATCGATATGCATGTTGGTTCCCCCCCTTTTTTTATATTTCTGGTTACGTGTATCGAACAATTAGATCATGTATTGAGATTGAACCATGGCGCTCATTGTATCTGAACGCAGTCCTCTGCGGAGTGCTTCGAAGGCAATAATGTCATGTGGGGATACGTTGCCGATATTCGCCTGCAAACCAACCGTTCGCAAGATTTCAACCTGCTGCTCCTTGTGTGGAGCTTCCCACATCAGTCGGCTAGGCGTATGCACTGCGGAGACAATACGATTGACCAATGAGGTATCACAACTGCCGCTGCAATCATACACGCCAACCCCCACACCAGATTCTCTTCCCTCAAGTGTCATCCATTCGGCTCCGTGAGCAAGATCTTCTGTAAAGGTCTCTACGATATCGGAGAGAACAAATGGTGTTGAATTATCCTTCTTGCCATACTCTGTACAAACAAGCAGTCCTTCCTCGCTAGCGCGGCGGATGAGCGCATTCCGCTCCTTGCGGGTTAATGTGATTGTGCCGTCCGACACCTCAACTCCCGTAAAACCAGTCACTCTCATCATATGAAAAAAAGCATCCACCATGCCTTGCGCGACAGCAATTTCTAAAAACGTACCTCCAGGAATGACAATAACATCATGTCGTGCTGCGGCTTCCAGCTTGGTGCTAAGCAGAGAAAGAGGCGTAACGGCAGAGGTTCCAAACCCCAGCTTAATGACGTCGATGTGCTCGTGAGCGAGCTCCAGCATATCCGTAAATTCGCTCATTCCCATTCCTTTGTCCATGACCATCGTCATTCCCGTGGTACGCGGCTTCGCAGTACGTATTCCGCTTGGATCAATTAATCGACTCGGCCAACAGCCAACTTGGTTGTCAGTGAAGCTCATGGTTTACAATCTCCCTCATCTCATGAAGATAGTCAAACTATGAAGTCAATATATGCATACCTCACCTGACAGGTGCCTAGTTGCCTGTATGAGCAGCGTCTATCTGCCAGATTCTCGCGATCTACTGCTCTAAACAAGTCTTGTCCTGCATACAATGTGTCAATATGCGTATTGTACAGGCTGCGTTCACTTGGATCGCTTGATGTTTCCAATTCATGATTGTGTACAGGAGGGGAGAACGGTGACGATTGATAAGTTCGTAGCGAGTATGGCGGGACTGCGCTTTCTGTCTGGATCTCTGGAGATTGCTGTAGCCCTCATTATGTTGAAAGTAAATGATACCGAGAAGGCGCTTGCCGTTAATTCATTGCTCGCTCTTGTAGGGCCGCTCGTGCTTATTACAACGACCACAATTGGGCTGATAGGCATAGCAGACAAGTTGAACTGGACGAAGATTGCCTGGATTGTTGCTGGTGTTACATGCTTGCTTATCGGCATTTTGAAGAAGTAGTGGACGGGGGTATAGGGATCAATCGGTACTAGTCCCACCGAGGTGCATATTTGCCGGACAAGGGTCATACATATGGGATACACAAGGTAGCACCTTATTTCCCTTAAAATAATGAGGATGACCCAAGGAGGATGGGAGAGATGAATGTATACAGCTGGTCAGCGGTGCTGCCTCCCGCGCTTCGTTCTATCTTGCTGCACTTGCCTGAACGCATCTTAGGTGAATTGGAAGAAGTGAGAATCCGACAAGAGCGCCCGCTAGAAGTCAGTGCAGCGGGGGAATTTTATTTTGTGACTAGGGAAGGCACATTGACTGATAAGCCTGATACAGCCTATCGTCCCAATCGCGAAGATAGCCTTCAATTGCTTGACTATGTAACGAATCATTCGCTGTATACGATGGAGGAAGAGCTTCGGCGTGGGTTCATTACGGTAGCTGGTGGACATCGAATTGGACTAGCGGGTCGGACTGTGCTGACGCAAGGAAGGGTTAGCCATCTTCGGGATATAACGGGCTTCAACTTGCGTATTGCCCGAGAAGTAATGGGCATAGCCGACGACATTATTCCACAACTGCTTGATTTCAAGCATCGGACAATCCATAGCACACTTGTCGTATCCCCTCCACAGCATGGGAAGACAACCCTGCTGCGAGATATGGCTCGGGCTATCTCCTCTGGCTGCTGGAATCATCCTCAGGCGCTCTGGAAGGCGCTTAAGGTAGGCATTGTAGATGAGCGTTCTGAAATTGCCGGTTGTACGAAGGGAGTGCCTAGTTACCATCTTGGCTATCGAACAGATGTTATAGATGGGTGCCCGAAGGCAGAAGGATTAATGATGTTTATTCGTTCTATGTCTCCCGATGTGCTTGTTGCGGATGAATTTGGGAGAGAAGAAGATTACGAGGCGATGCGAGAGGCCATACATGCTGGCGTAAGGATGATCGCATCTGTTCATGGATCGGACGCAGAGGATGTGATTCGACGTCCTGGAATGGCATCCTTGCTTGATGGAGGGGGATTTACTCGGGTTGTTACGCTGCGGAGGACAGCTAGACAGTGGCAGCGGAAGGTGTACGACGGCAAGCTGCGAGCGCTTCAGCCCAGCATCGTAGCGAATGTGCAGGGAGGAGGTGGGTACCACGTATAAATTGCTAGGAGCAGCAATTCTCGTTGCGGCTACGGCGGGGATAGGGTGGGTACAAGCAGCTGCATATGCGGCGAGACCGAAGCAGCTTCGGCTGCTGCACCATGCACTGGCTCGATTGGAAACCGCAATAATATACGGGCACACCCCGCTATCGGCAGCATTTCACGATATTGCACAGCAAATGCCCCCTGTACTGCGCGATATATTCCTCAGCGCATCACAAGCAATGGAACATTCCGCAGCACAATCATTTACGGCAAGGGAAGCTTGGGAGCAAGCGTGGGAACGATATGGCAGCAATACCTCGCTAACGAAGGAAGACCTCCGAATTATTAAGGAACTTGGGTTTACGCTTGGAATTAGTGATCGAGAGGATCAGAGCAAGCATATCAAGCTTGCGATTAAGCAGCTGGAGCAAGAGGAGTGGAGCGCTCGGGAAAATCATAGCCGCTATGGCAAAATGACTCGCAGTCTTGGTGTGCTAGCTGGTTTGCTCGTTGTAATTTTGATGTATTGAGGTGCCAGATGATGAATGTAGATGTCAGCGCCATTTTTCAAATTGCCGGAATCGGTATTATCATCGCGATGATTCACACCGTGCTGAAGCAAATGGGAAAGGAAGATATGGCTCATTGGGTGACGGTCATCGGCTTTGTTGTGGTCTTGTTCATGGTCGTTCGCTTGCTGGATCACTTATTCCAAGAGATTAAAACCATCTTCTTGTTTCAATAAAATAACGGTAGGTATACAGGTCAGGTGATTTCATGGAAATCATTCAAGTTGTAGGACTCGGACTTTTGGCGACCATTCTAGTATTGGTTGTCAAAGAGCAGAAGCCGATGTTTGCGTTTATCATTTCAACCTTTGCTGGAATCGCCATTTTTCTATTCTTGATTGGGAAGATCGAAGTCGTCATTCAAGTGCTGGAGGACTTGGCCGATCGCTCGGGAATTCAGCCCATTTATTTGAAGACGATATTGAAAATGATTGGCATCGCCTACATCGCGGAGTTCGGCGCTCAAATTGTTCGGGATGCAGGACAGGATGGGATTGCATCTAAGATTGAACTTGCCGGGAAGGTGCTGATTATGGTACTGGCTATCCCGATCATAAGCGTCATTATAGAGACTGTAATGAAGCTTCTTCCTGCTTAACGTGAGGTAAGGTGGAGTGCGAATGAACCGAATTCAATTGCAAGAACGGCATTGGAACATGGTCTATAGGAAGCGGGTGTGGCTCCTGTTGCTGCTGTGCGTGTTGTTCGCTAGTGTGGGTACGGCATTCGCTGCTCCTGCGATAGAAGACAAGCAGGTGACACAGCCGCAGCAGCTGCAAGAAGAAGCGCCCGCAAGACCCGCCGCAACAGAAGCATGGATCGAGCAGCAGACGAAGCGATTACAGACGAGCGAAGTGGAGCGGTACTGGAATGATCTGCTCGTCAAGTATGGGGGCTACTTTCCTAGAGATGCCATGCCAGATTTTGTTGATCTGCTGCTTCCTGGCGGTGAGAAGCTGACAGTCAGCAACGTGTTCAAGGCTATCGGGAAATTTATGCTGCAAGAAGTGTTTATGAACGGCAAGTTAATTGTCACGATTGTCATACTCGTCGTATTCAGCATGGTGCTGGAAACGCTGCAGACCGCCTTCGAGCGCAACACAGTCAGCAAAATTGCCTACACGATTTCTTACATGGTCATCATTATTCTGGCTATTAACAGCTTCCAGATCGCAATCGGCTTCGCCAAGGAAGCAATATCAAGCATGATTAACTTTATGATGGCGATGGTGCCCTTGCTTCTAACCCTGCTGGCTTCAATGGGGAATGTTGTGACCGTTACAGTCATGCATCCACTCATCATCTTTATGGTTCATTTGGTCGGAACACTGATCTATGTCGGTGTATTTCCGCTTCTATTCTTCTCAGCTATTCTGCATATTGTCAGTTCCATATCTGACAAATACAAGGTGACTCAACTGGCGAACTTGATGCGGAGCATCAGTGTGGGATTGCTAGGTGTTCTGTTAACGATCTTTCTGGGCGTGATCTCCGTGCAAGGCGCTACGAGCTCAGTCACTGATGGGGTATCTATTCGAACAGCCAAGTATATAACCGGCAATTTCGTTCCTGTAATTGGACGCGCATTCTCAGATGCAACGGATACCGTCATTTCGGCATCGCTGCTCGTAAAAAATGCGGTTGGGTTGTCAGGTGTCATTATTTTGCTGTTTTTATGTGCCTTCCCGGCAATCAAAATATTGACGCTTGCATTAATCTATAACGCCTCGGCAGCCATTATGCAGCCGTTAGGAGATTCCCCTGTGCTTGGGTGCCTGAAGACGATCGGCAAGAGCATGATCTATGTGTTTGCGGCTCTAGCTGCGGTCGGTCTCATGTTCTTTCTAGCAATTACGATTCTCATTACGGCAGGCAATGTGACGGTTATGATGCGCTAGGCCGCGCGGATGAAATGGAGTGAACGAAATGAGCTGGTTAAGTCAATGGATGAAAGAGATCATCATGATAATTCTACTGGCAACGTTCATTGATCTGCTTCTGCCCAATCGCTCGATGCAGCGATACGTCAAGCTAATGCTTAGCTTAATTATTTTACTAACCTTATTATCACCTGTCCTTAAGCTGTTCGATGCAAGACTGGCAGATCAATTAGCAAGCGAATGGAGCTCTACGTTGTCATCCACGTTAACCGCAGAGCGAAATCAGTCAACGAGCGTAAACGAAATCCGAAGACAAGGAGAGTTGCTAGCCCGTGAGCAGGAAGGCAGTGCGCTGCGGCTTGCAGAAGCGGAAATTGGCAGTCAGATGAAGGAACAGCTTGCGCTTGCCTTTCGTCACAGTGTTCAAAATGCCAACGGTACGAAGAGGAACATCTCGGAGGAACAGGTACAAGTGGAGCAGTTGCAAGTCAAGCTTACCCGCAATGCGAAGGGGGAACCAATCATTGAACGGATAGAGCTTGCTCTTTCTGCCGGACAGGCTGCTGTGAGCGAAACCGATTCTATAGATTTCGTTAATACTGACGGCACAGTGGAGGCTGTGAAGCCGGTTCATCAAGTACAGATTCAATCAGGCTTGATTGGACAAGAGGGCCAGGAGACGGGGCAGTCTCAGCGATCGAAGGAAATCCCAGTAGCAGGATACACTGAACAGCTGGGGGAAGAGGCCGAACAGTATCGCAGCAAGGTTACGAGTCAAGCGATACGCTCACTGATGACCTCTTGGATTGTGAATGCGGAGCAAATCAAGGTGGAGTGGAAACGAGCTGAACCAAAGCTGTAGGACAGCCATCCTTTGGTCATGCGCTCAAGCAGGTGAAAATCATGAAAAAACAAGCATATTTTCTATACGGTAGCATATAGGTGAAATAGGACAAGTAAGACAAGTCCATTCGATAACGAAGGAGTAGATCATGTTGGCGAAATGGTTGCAGCAGATTGAAACGTGGATCGGAAAAGGCAGCAACGGTTCCAAGCGCGTCCGTTCGTTCCGCTGGCTGCTCCTGCTCGGTCTTGTCGGCGCAGCGCTCATATTGTTCGGCTCGTTCCAGCCTCAGGGAAGCGGCGGAGGGTGGTTCGGGGGCAAAGGCAGCGCAGACAAAGAGCCGCCGGCTGTCGGGGCCTTTGACTCGATGGAAACCAAGAATTCATCTGATAAGGCTTCATCGAATGTATTCGAGTCCATTGAGCAGTCATTTGAAGCACGCGTCAAAGGCATTCTGGAGGGAATTGTCGGCGTCGGACAAGTTGATGTGCTTGTCACGATTGACTCCACAGAGGAACTGATTGTTCAGCGCAACTTCAAGGACAATCAGCAGCAGACCGAAGAGACAGATTCGAACGGCGGCAAGCGGCACACTACCCAATATACGCGCGATGGTCAAATCGTGACGCTGGAATCCTCGGGAAATCAAGCTCCAATCGTGACAAAGCGCATTAAGCCGAAGGTGCGGGGAGTCATAGTCGTTGCGAAAGGGGCAGAGAATGCGACGGTGAAGAAGATGGTCGTCGATGCTGTCGAGAAAGGCTTGAATGTACCGGCTTATCGGATATCGGTCGTTCCACGCAAGATTGCTCAATAGGTAAGCTTGAACGAGAAACTGAATGAACATTAGGAGGTAATGAAGAATGAATACGAAAAGACAGACGATATGGTTAGTGTCTATGCTGAGCTTGATGGTCGTATTGTCCGCATATTATTTGTTCACGGAGGACACAACAGCTCCAGCGAAGCAAACGGTAGACAATGTACGTTCAGAACAGACATTGAAAGGTGATGCAACAGAAGTTGGGCAATTGCCAGAAATCAAAGTCACTGAGGTATCTACAGGGCATGGTGCTGATCCAAGCGTCAATGGCAAAGACGCTGCATCCGAAGCTAAGGAGAACAGCAGCAAGAGTGACGGGACCAATCCTTCTGCGACAAGCACTGGCAAGGACGATGAAGCCAAGAATGCTGGAAATGAGACTAGCGCTGCTGCGAAGGAAGACCAAGAGAAGGCGATGCTGGACAAAGTTGAAGCAGAAGGTGTTATGAAGCGGAGCTCTATTGAAGAACTGCAAATGCAGCGTGCAGAGAAGTATCAGCAAGAGATGGAGAAACTCATGAGTGACCTGAACTCAACCAGCAGTGAGAAGACTGCTGCAGTCCATGACGAAATGGGCAAGCTGGAAGAGCATGAGACGAAATTATCAAACCTGGAAACGGAGCTGCAGAAGCAGTATCAGAGTGCAGTCATCACACAGGATAATGATAAATATCAAGTGCTTGTGCAGAGCAATAAGCTTGAAGCCAAAGATGCTGTTGAAATAGTAGATAAAGTCATGAAGGACTTGAATGTGACACAAGATAAGATTGTTGTAGAATATGTCAGTGAATAGCGAATGTACTCGAATCTAGCCCAGTTGCAAACTGGGCTCTTTCCATTTGGAACGATTATGTTATAATACTAACGTCTGTAGATTGTCCTTTTTTGAAGGTTGTTCAAAAAGACAGCTTATTTTTGAGAAAGCAACGGAAGGTCTCTCAGCATGGAATCTAGCATTCAAATCACAAGGATTGTCGCATCGAATATGTCATTTCTTCTGCGGCAACACGGCACTCTGCTATGCATGCAGCTTAACAGCTACTTGTGCGCACTGCTGAACAGATTCGGTATTATATTCTGCATAGACAGCATGCGCTGAGCGTCCTTGCGGATCTCTGTTGCGGAATACCGCTCCCTTTTTGGACATGTATTTGCAGTATGAAACTACCTTGCTATAAGAGACTTATCAATTGTCACGAGGAGTGAAACATGTTGTTCAAGATTGGCGAAATCAAAGAACTGATCAAGCTGTTGGACCAAACTTCCGTGCAGGAATTGGAAATCGAGAACGAAGGTTATCGTCTTTCCATTCGCAAGCCCGGCAAGACTGAAGTCATTAGTGTTCAGCCAGCACCTGCACAGCCTACATATACCCCGGTTCCAACTGTACCTGCACAACCAGCAGCTGCAGTTGAGACAGCTCCTGCACAGCCAGCAGTAGATGTTGTTGCCGACACGAAGGAGCAGGCGGGATTGCATAAGATTGTGTCTCCGATGGTAGGTACATTCTATCGTGCTTCTTCACCAGACACGCCTCCATTTGTGAATACGGGAGATAAAATTAACGAGAAATCGGTCGTATGTATTTTGGAAGCGATGAAGCTAATGAATGAGCTCTTAGCTGAAGTCAAAGGCGAAATTGTTGAGATTCTTGTAGAAAATGGCCAGTTGGTTGAGTTCGGCCAGCCTTTATTCTTGGTGAAGCTGGATTAGTGGATGCTATCATCCCGAACAGATGTAAAGCCAAGGAGGTTTAAAACATTGAAATTTCAGAAGATTCTAATTGCTAACCGTGGTGAAATCGCTGTTCGTATCATTCGTGCTTGCCGAGAACTTGGAATTGCAACGGTTGCAGTCTACTCGGAAGCCGATCGTGATTCACTTCATGTACGTCTTGCAGATGAAGCGTACTGTATTGGCCCTACATCTTCCAAGGACAGTTACTTGAACTTTACGAATATAATGAGTGTTGCTACATTGACAGAATGTGATGCAGTACATCCTGGCTATGGTTTTTTGGCGGAGAATGCTGACTTTGCTGATATTTGCGAGTCATGCGGCATTACATTCATTGGTCCTTCTTCCAATGCGATTGAGCGTATGGGAGACAAGGCTGTAGCGAAGCAGACGATGAAGGATGCAGGAGTTCCTGTCATTCCTGGTTCTGACGGTCTCGTTGAGAATATCGAAGAAGCTCTTATGATCGCACGCGATATCGGTTATCCTGTCATCATTAAGGCAACTGCCGGCGGCGGTGGCAAAGGGATCCGAATTGCGGATGATGAAGAGATGCTGGTCAAGCAAATTACGACAGCACAACAGGAAGCAGAGAGAGCCTTCGGTAATGCCGGCGTTTATTTGGAGAAGTATTTGACGGGCATGAAGCATGTTGAAATCCAAATTATCGCAGACAAGCATGGTAATGCAGCTTATCTAGGCGAACGTGACTGCTCCGTGCAGCGCAGACGTCAGAAGCTGGTTGAGGAAGCTCCATGTCCAGTGCTGACGCCAGATATTCGTATGAAAATGGGCGAGGCAGCTGTACGCGCAGCACTCGCTGTTGACTACTCGGGTGCAGGTACTTTGGAGTTTCTGTTCGGTCCAGACGGCAATTTCTACTTCATGGAGATGAATACTCGTATTCAGGTTGAACATCCTGTTACCGAGATGATAACTGGAATTGACCTTATTCAAGAGATGATCCATGTAGCGGAAGGCAATCCATTATCGTTCCGACAAGAGGATGTTCAGCTTAATGGATGGGCGATTGAGTGTCGTGTTAACGCAGAAGACCCAGATCGCAACTTTATGCCTTCCGCAGGGCAAATTCAATTCTATTTGCCTCCGGGAGGAGCGGGTGTACGTGTGGATAGCGCAGCATATCCAGGTTGTGTGATTTCTCCGCACTATGATTCCATGATTGCGAAGCTGATCGTGTGGGCTCCTACTCGCGAACAAGCGATTGAACGTATGAAGCGTGCACTTGCGGAGTTCGCGATAGAAGGTATTCATACAACAATTCCGTTCCATCAACGGTTGCTGCGGCATCCGAAGTTCGAGCAAGGGGATTTCGATATTAAGTTCCTGGAAGAGCATGAAGTCTAGAACGTCATCATGAGTAATTTGTCATAAAAATAGACAAATGCTATAGTTATGATTATGACGGACAAGAACTGCCTCTTTTCAAAAAATAATGAGGAGTGTGTAACGGATGAATCAGACGATTATTCCGGAATTTGAGCGTACTGATCTTGGCAATATTCAGATTGCTCCTGACGTGATTGCAGTGATCGCTGGTCTAGCTACTATTGAAGTAGAAGGTGTAGCGGGTATGAGCGGTGGCTTTGCAGGCGGTATTGCTGAATTACTTGGCCGTAAGAACTTGTCCAAAGGCGTTAAGGTTGAAGTTGGACAACGTGAAGCTGCAGTAGATGTGAACATCATCGTAGAATATGGTCGTCGCATTCCTGTGATTGCTGATGAGATTCAGCAGAACGTAAAGCGCTCCATTGAGATGATGACAGGTCTTCATGTTGTTGAAGTGAACGTGCATGTGCATGACGTGCATTTTAAATCGCAAGAGAAACCGGAAGAAACGGAAGTATCTACGCGAGTGAAATAATGACGGCAGTAAACCCCCTCCTGGTGGCAGGGGGTTTACTGCCATTCCATGAGGAGGGTCGTCAAGCGTGAGCAGAATTGTAGACAGACTGTTGTTGTTTGTGTATAGTTTGGTCATTGGTTCGTTATCGGTAGCAGCCATTTTAGCTGCATTAGGCTTCATTCCCGAACGGCTTGATCCAACTCAGCCTCTATGGCTGCAAACAACAGTAATAGCGGTTGCGGCCGTTATTTTATTGCTTAGCATCCGCTTCGTTTACGTTTCAATGCGTCGTGAGCGGAAGTCAATGTCATCGATTGATCAACGCACCGATATTGGTGATATTAAGATATCGATAGAAACGATCGAGAACGTGGCGTTGAAGGCAGCGTCGCGCGTCCGTGGTGTTAAGGACTTAAAGGCACGAATCCGCACCAATGAATCAGGGCTCGATATCACGATTCGCACCGTTGTGGACGGGGAGACGGCGATACCAAGCATGACGGAGGATGTTCAACGCCAGGTTCGCGATTATGTGCAGGAAATTACCGGAATACCGGTTTCTTACGTTTCGGTATACGTCGCAAATATTGTGCAGACGCAAACCTTTAAAGCGCGCGTTGAATAGGTGGTGAGCTGTCCGATGTGGAAGGAAATATGGGAGAGTCACGGCGGACGTCTATTCGGCGTCACGGCGGGCATTTTTTTTGGCATCTTGTATCTAATTGTTGGTTTTTGGGATATGCTATTTTTTGCACTTCTTGTATTCATCGGATTTGCAATCGGCAGACAGCGGGATCTGAAATTAGGCCCCTTGTTCCCGTTTCAGCGAATTGGAATGTGGATGTCTGAACGTTGGAGAAGGTTGAAGTAGTCCTATGGACGCTCCGAACGACTGCTTGACCGCCGGTTCTGGCCGACGGAAGGGAATCGGGGAGCTTCATAGGATTTTTTTCACAAATAAATCGTAAGTAGATGCATCGAAGTGCTTAAAATCGTAGTAACGGTGGCAATTGCCTTGATGAACAGTAGAGTGCATGCGCTAGTGAATTGAAGGAATACGAATTCGACATGTCGGATGCTTTACATGCAGGAGGAAAAATCATGAAAAGACGCATCGCCAGAGAAATGGCTATTCAAAGTTTGTATCAGCTTGAAATGACAGAGGTAACGCCACATCAGGCTGTTGCTATGATTGTGCAAGAATCTGCACAAGACAATGAAATAGGTGTTAAGCATGAGCATGCGGAAGCCATGCATGCTCATGTATTGGAATGGGTACGAGCTACATGGGAGCATCACGTTGAGATCGACGAGCTTCTGGCACGTTATTTGAAAGGGTGGCACGTCGAGCGTTTGTCCAGAGTGGATAGACAGATCCTTCGTCTGGCTACGTACGAAATGAAATATCGCGATGATGTCCCTCCTAAAGTAGCGATCAATGAGGCCATCAATTTGGCGAAGCACTTTGGTACGGACGAGTCCGGAAAATTCGTCAATGGAGTTCTAGGGCAGATGATGCGTGATATGGACGGAGCTTCTACTACGGAAGCTGCAAAGGAAGAAACAACAGAAGAATAGAAGTAAGTTCAGCTTGGATGACAATGTCGAGTATTCGGATGGAGGCGCAGAGAATGATAACAGCAACTTTATTGGATGGTAAGGCATTATCTCGTACAATTCGTGAGGAGATTACGGCGGAGACCGCTGGGCTGAAGGACAAGGGGATACAGCCAGGGCTGGCTGTCGTTCTCGTTGGTGAAGACGCTGCTTCGCAAGTATATGTGAACAGCAAGCATAAGACATGCTTGGAGCTGGGCTTCAATTCGGAAGTACATCGTCTTCCGGCAAATACGTCTCAGGAAGAGCTTCTGGCCCTTGTTCATCGCTTGAATGAAGAACCTTCCATTCACGGAATTCTTGTGCAGCTTCCGCTGCCGAAGCATATTGATGAGAAGGCTGTCATCGATGCAATTGCCGTTGAGAAGGATGTGGATGGATTCCATCCTGTCAGTGTCGGTAATATGGTCATCGGGGATGACTCTTTATTGCCTTGTACGCCAGCAGGCATTATGGAAATGCTGAAACGCAACCAGATTGACGTTGCTGGCAAGCACGCTGTTGTTATTGGGCGAAGCAACATTGTAGGCAAACCGATATCTCTCCTTCTTCAACGTGAGAATGCAACAGTTACGATGTGCCATTCTCGGACTGTCAATATGAAGGAGATTACCAAACAGGCAGACATTTTGGTTGTTGCGATTGGTCGCGCTAACTTCGTGGATCGTTCTTATATTAAGCCAGGTGCAGTCATTATCGATGTGGGCATGAACCGCCTTGAGAACGGTAAGCTGGCTGGAGATGTTGACTTTGAGGACGTGAAGGAAATTTGCGGCCCGATTACACCTGTACCAGGCGGTGTAGGACCAATGACAATTACAATGCTCATGTTCAATACACTCAAGGCCGCCAAACGAATACATCACATTGCGCACAACGAATAGTTGTGCGCTGTCTGTCATTGGGAACGAAAGGGGGCAGACAATGTGTCCGACGATGCACGAATATTATCAATTAAAGAAGTGAACCGCTACATCCGCATGAAGATGGAAGGCGATCCAAGGCTTCAGGATGTATGGCTTCGTGGAGAGATATCGAACTTCACACATCATTCAAGCGGGCATATGTATTTCACATTGAAGGATTCTGATAGCCGTATACGTACGATTATGTTTGCTTCGCACAATCAAAAGCTGGCTTTTCGTCCGAAGGAAGGAACGAAGGTCATTGCTCGCGGCAATATTACGGTGTATGAACGGGATGGTCAATACCAGTTCTATGCGATGCATATGCAGCCTGATGGAATTGGAAGTCTGTTCATGGCCTTCGAACAGTTGAAGGAGAGATTGAACGCGGAGGGATTGTTCGGGCAGGAACGCAAGCGAAGTATCCCGCGTTATCCTGCTGCAATCGGCGTCATTACTTCGCCGACAGGTGCTGCTGTACGGGATATCCTCATTACGCTGCGCCGCCGTCAGCCCGGTGTTGCGGTATTGCTCTACCCCGTATTAGTACAAGGAACACAAGCGGCAGGATCGATTGCTCAGGCGATCGAGGCGATGAACCGCAGCGGCGAGGTGGACGTGCTGATTGTGGGCCGCGGCGGAGGATCGCTAGAAGAACTATGGGCATTCAATGAAGAAGTGGTTGCGCGAGCAATCGCTGCATCGACGATCCCGATCATCTCAGCGGTTGGACATGAGACTGACTTTACGATTTCGGACTTCGTAGCCGATCTTCGAGCTCCTACACCTACGGCAGCGGCCGAATTAGCGGTAGCAAATCGTGAAGAGCTCAGGCAGCATCTTACACATGTAAATCGCAGGCTGCAATCGGCAATGAATCGTCTCTTGAATCAGAACCAGGAACGGTTGCTTCGGGCACAGCAATCTGCCGTGTTCCGCAAGCCCGAACAGTTGATGATGAAGCATGCGGATAAGGTTGCGCGCCTGCAGGAGCAGTTAACGTACCGGTTGCAGTTGATCCAAGGCCAATCTTCACAGCGATGGAAGGAACTGCGTGGTCGATTGCGTGAACAGACGCCAGTACATCAAGTGCGTGCTGCACGCAAGCGCTTGGATGGCAATCAGCATCAACTCGTTCAGTCGATGGCTGCTATCACGAAGCAAAAGCGGATGGAGGCAGCTGGGATGATTAGACAGCTGGACGCGCTTAGCCCACTTAAGATTATGTCAAGAGGGTATAGTCTTGTGTATGATGAGCAGGAGGCGAAGCTGATCCGCTCGATCGAAGAAGTGCAGCTTGGAGACGTAGTGCGGGTGAAATTATCGGATGGCCAATTGGATTGTCATGTATGGTCGATGAAAGGAGAGCGTGAATAACTCTCATGGAAAATAAAGAGACTATTGAACAATTAAGCTTCGAGGCGGCGATGGATAAGTTGGAAGAGATCGTTGCCAAACTAGAAAGCGGAGACGCTCCTCTTGAACAATCAATTGAGTTGTTCCAAGAAGGAATGATGCTCTCTAAGCTTTGTTCAGAGAAGCTGGAACAAGTTGAACGCAAGATAGAGATGGTAACCGAGCAGAACGGCGAATGGAAGCGCCAGCCGTATGCAACAGAGGAGACGGGTGATTCGATTGATTAATTATCAATCGGCCGGAGTATTTGCCGATTATGTGAAGCAGCAGGCAACTCGGATTGAATCGATACTGCCGAAGATGCTGGATAGCAAGCGCAATACTCCTGAGCCGCTAACACAATCGATGCATTATTCGTTAATGGCAGGCGGCAAGCGGCTGCGGCCAGTATGTGTGTTAATGGCCTGTGATAGCTTAGGGGGCAACACACGAGCAGCGGAGCCGGTTGCATGTGCCATCGAGATGATTCATACGTACTCATTGGTACATGATGATCTGCCTGCAATGGACAATGATGATCTACGCCGCGGCAAGCCGACCAATCATAAAATCTATGGTGAGGCCATGGCAATTCTCGCTGGAGACGGTCTGTTGACGCAGGCTTTCCACTGTATTGTGCAGAGCACACGCCAGCATGGTGTTGCAGCTGAGGTATCCTTGTCTATTGTAGAGGAATTGGCAGAGTATGCAGGGATGAACGGGATGGTCGGCGGGCAGGCTGCTGACATGCTCGGTGAGCAAGGGATTACGACGTTGGATCAGCTGGAATACATCCATCTGCATAAGACAAGTGATCTTATTGTATGCTCCCTCCGCGCAGGCGGGCGGATTGGTGGCGCATCGGAACAGCAGCTGCAAGCGCTGACGACCTATGGTTATAAGCTTGGGCTCGCCTTTCAAATTCAAGATGATATATTGGATGTCATCGGAGATGAAGCCATGCTGGGTAAGCCGAAGGGAAGCGATGAGAAGAGCGGGAAGGTTACCTATCCGTACTTCATCGGCCTTGAAGAATCGAGACAGGAAGTGGAACGCTTGACTGAGGAAGCGAAGGCTGCAATTGCGAATGCAGGGTTCCAAAAACCTGAGCTATTGGTTGGCATGGCAGATTATTTGATGAAGCGAGACCATTAATTGGCGAGTATTTAGGCACTATTTATGTTATAATAGGCCTTGCGTAGAGTGGTGCAGTATTCTAGTCGGCCTACCAACGCTGAAGGCGGGCCTAAAAATTCGCTAAAGGGCACATCGATGAAGTTCCTGGTGTTGGCTTTCGACGCCCAGTCGGGGGCTGATGCTGGGAGTTAAGGTTGTGGGGCGATCCACAATGGCATGTGGGCGTTGACCCCGCTTCCGCGGAGGCCCAAGTGCGTGGTATGACGCCCTCGAGCGTCGCATTACGGCTTGGGGTATGAACCTACATTACGAGTCGCACATTGCAATTCTTCATTCTATTATGAAGCGTGATGTACGTACCCGGCTTGTTTGTAGCGTAGCCTGCCTTGAGTGAGCCTGCGGGGATTGCGGATGTGTAGATTCGGTGGACTTCGGCCAAAGTACGCATGAATCGTATGCCGTATGAAATCTAGCTTGCAAAAGAGGCTAGGGGTTGGTTCAGGGCTGCCCGAGGAAAACTCCTAGACTGTTCACTGGCGTGAAGCTTCTTAAGGATTATAGTGTGGACTAAGTGGTAATTCAGTCTGGCGATTGGCGACAACGTCAAGGCGCTCTTAATTGGAAACGGCCTGCTCGGCGACGAGGAGGCGAGCATCTGGGAAAACCTACTGGACCTAAGCCACAGCGTTTACTTGAGAAGTTGCCACTCTTAACTTTACGTAACTGATTTGACAGTTCTAACACATAAAGGATGGAACATCACATACAATGAAATTCTCTTTCAAACATTCCGTTCGGTGGAGCGTATTTATTTTCATCGTCACATTTGCTCTAGCAGCTATTTTTTCCGTCGTATCGACTTCGATGCTGGAGGGAGTAGGCTGGGGCATCGGGATGGTGATCGTGCTCCTACTCGTGCTCATCGGAGTGTTTTTTGATATGATGGGGTTATCTGCAGCGGCAGCGAAGGAGACACCTTTTCACGCCATGGCTTCTGAGAAGGTTGCTGGCGCGAAGCAGGCGATCGCAATCGTTCGTAACGCAGACCGATTCTCCAACTTCTGTAATGACGTGATTGGCGATATGACTGGAGTAATCAGTGGGTCGGCTACAGCAATTGTCGTTACGAACTTGTTATATTCGATGGATGCTGACTCCGCAGTAATGAAGACGGTAACGAGCGTTGTCTTCACAGGACTCGTATCAGCATTGACGGTTGGCGGGAAGGCACTCGGAAAATCCTTTGCTATTTATTACGCCACTCCGATCGTCCTGCTAATTGGGAAGTGTTTCTACGTGTTGGAGACGAAGTTCAATATTTCGTTCTTCACCGTGAAACGCAGCAAATCGAAACAACGAAAGCGAGGGAAATCCCGTGCTGCTCGAACAGATTAATCAACCTAGCGACTTGAAGCAGTTGCCTAAGGAGCAACTGGAGCCGCTAGCGGCCGAAATTCGTCAATTCTTAATTGAAAAGCTGGCAGTGACCGGAGGTCATCTAGCATCTAACTTGGGGATTGTTGAGCTAACGCTTGCCCTGCATTATTACTATGACAGCCCGAAGGACAAAATGTTATACGACGTTGGCCATCAAGCCTACGTTCACAAAATATTAACAGGACGCAAGGATCAGTTCGATACATTGCGCCAATATAAAGGTTTATGCGGCTTTGTGAAGCGTGCAGAGAGCGAACACGATGTATGGGAAGCCGGACACAGCAGTACGTCTTTGTCCGCCGCAATGGGGATGGCATTGTCCCGTGACCTGCAAGGTCAGGATAATCGGGTAGTCGCAATCATAGGAGACGGTGCGCTCACAGGCGGTATGGCGCTGGAAGCATTGAACCATATCGGGCATGAAAAGCGCAAGTTGATGGTTGTGCTGAATGACAACGAAATGTCCATTGCGCCAAATGTAGGAGCATTACATAATTATTTGTGTAAAATTCGCTCTGACCGCAACTATAAAAAAGCCAAAGAAGAAGTTGAACAGTTGCTCAAAAAAATTCCGGCTATTGGCGGTAAGCTGGCTAAAACGGCAGAACGCGTGAAGGACGGACTGAAATACCTAGTCGTCTCCGGCATGCTGTTCGAAGAATTCGGCTTGAAATATTTTGGCCCTGTAGACGGTCATGATATTGATAAGCTTCTGGACATTTTCCAGCAGGCAGACCGTATCGATGGACCGGTTCTCGTCCATGTTGTAACCCGCAAAGGGAAAGGATATTCACCAGCTGAAGCCGATTCCCATAAATGGCATGGGGCAACACCTTATAAGATTGAATCCGGCCAGCCCCTTAAATCAGTGGGCACACCGAATTACACCGATATCTTCAGCGATGTGCTCATTGAGCTTGCTGAGCAAGACGAGCGAATCGTGGCAGTAACACCTGCAATGCCAGGTGGATCAGGACTCTTGAAGTTCGAGAAGCTGTATCCCAACCGGATGATTGATGTAGGTATCGCAGAGCAGCATGCAGCAACGATGTGCGCTGCTATGGCTATGGAAGGAATGAAGCCTGTTTTTGCGGTATATTCAACCTTCCTGCAGCGAGCGTACGATCAGGTTGTACATGATATTTGCCGTCAACAAGCTAATGTCATCTTTGCAATTGACCGAGCGGGCTTCGTAGGCCCAGATGGGGAGACGCATCAAGGGGTATATGATATACCATTCTTGCGTCATATCCCGAATATGGTCATTATGATGCCGAAGGACGAGAATGAGCTTCGTCATATGATGAAGACGGCTGTTGATTATGACGCAGGCCCGATTGCCGTTCGCTATCCGCGTAATGCGGTTGTAGGGGTGCCAATGGACACCGAATTGAGCCCGATTCCAATAGGAACGTGGGAAACCGTTCGGAATGGAGATTCAGCGGCTGTTCTGGCTATCGGTCCGATGGTGCAGGTTGCAGAGGAAGCAGCAGAGTTGTTGCGAAAAGAAGGCATTCGTATTCGAGTGATTAATGCGAGATTTGTTAAGCCGCTTGATAACGAGATGCTGCATCAGCTAGGGAAGGATCGCATTCCGGTAATCGTGTTGGAAGAAAGCTCGGCAATCGGAGGTTTAGGTAGTGCTGTACTGGAATGGTATGCTAACTATGGCGTTTACGATATGAGAGTGAAGCCAATTGGGGTTCCTGATTGCTTCGTCGAACATGGTAGCATTAAGGAACAGCGGAATGAAGTTGGCTTAACACCTGAACGGGTTGTGAAAGAGGTTCATTCGATGTTATTCGCAACAGGCGGCAATAATCGGTTGACTCGGGCTTAATTATGTTCGCATTGATGAATGAATGGAATGAGACGGGAGTACAGAATGTCTATACCGAAGGAACGAATTGATGTCCTGCTCGTCGAGCAGGGGTATTATACGAGTAGAGAGAAGGCCAAGGCTGCCATCATGGCAGGCCTTGTGCTTGCAAATGCGGAACGAATTGAAAAGGCTGGCATGAAAGTACCGCGTGATGCTGCAATTACCGTGAAGGGAGCGGTTCATCCTTATGTGAGCCGCGGCGGACTTAAGCTGGAGAAGGCGATCCAGCAATTCGGATTGGACATGCAGGACGCTGTAATGCTTGATATTGGAGCATCTACTGGGGGATTTACCGATTGCGCATTGCAAAATGGTGCACAGAAGGTGTATGCGGTAGATGTCGGCTACAACCAGCTTGATTGGTCTTTGCGCAATGATGATCGGGTAATCGTCATGGAGAGAACGAATTTCCGATATACGGAACCAGGGGATTTAGTAGGACCGGTACCGGATACAGCTTCTATTGATGTTTCTTTTATTTCCTTGAAACTGATCCTACCACCACTTGCGCGATTGCTGGCTAAGCCTGGACGGGTAGTTGCACTGATTAAGCCTCAATTCGAAGCAGGGCGTGAGAAGGTTGGCAAATCGGGAATTGTTCGTGAAGCAAGCACACATGAGCAGGTGTTGAGAGAGATTCTTGATTTTGCTGCCTCGATCGGTTTCCAATTGGAAGGGTTAACGTACTCTCCAATAACGGGCGGAGAGGGCAATATTGAATTTCTAGCGTACTGGAATGTGCCTGAACTTACGGAAGAAGAAGTGCCGCATGTATCACGCGATCTGATCGCTGACATCGTGAGGGAGGCACATACTACGTTCCGATCCTAGCTGGCAATGGAACATGCTGTAGAAGAAACTCATCCGGGACAAGCATCCGTCGGATGAGTTTCTTTTGCACCATAGCACGTATCTAATCAAATCTATATGCGCATAGGCTGCGAACCAGGGGTGAATTTCGATGGGTGATCGTTGGATCATGGGATTGATCGGAATTGGTTTGGCTGTATGGATTGGATATGCAATACGACATTATATGCGAACACCTGAAGCGATGGAGAATGTGTGCTTATCCGAGAGATATCCGCAGGATGATGAAATTGTCGCATTGCTTGAGTCAGCGGGTTACGAGATCATTGGCGGCAAGTATTTTGTGCCAATTCAGATTCAGATGAACGGAGAAGAGCTAGAGTCCACGAAATTGTGGATTGATATGGTCGTCAAACGGGGCGAACAATGGTATATTGTTCGTATCGTACGCGAACGGATGCAGCTCGATTGGAGCGCTAGTGCGATTCGCAGACATTGGGGAGCTTACTTCGCGGCATATCCTGAATGTGATGGGCTGCTTGTCGTTGATATGGCAGAGCGGCGAATTCGCATGCTTCATATGGAGTTTGGGGAAGCAGAAGCTTGACCCTTGCAAGATTAGGCGTAGGTATGAAAGAATGGCAAGCGAACAATGCAATATGAAAGTTATCGCAATAAGCAAATAATAAGTCATGGAATTATGGTGTAGACAGTATGGAGGGCATGCATGAAAGGACAACGACATATTAAAATCCGAGAAATCGTAATGAATAACGATATTGAGACGCAAGACGAGCTGGTGGATTCATTGCGCAATGCAGGGTTCCATGTTACTCAAGCAACTGTATCTCGGGATATGAAAGAATTGCATCTCATTAAGGTGCCAATGGACAATGGCCGATATAAATATTCACTCCCAATCGATCAGCGCTTCAATCCTGCACAGAAGTTAAAGCGGTCACTTCTTGATAACTTCGTCAGTGTAGACAGCGCTGAAAACTTAGTAGTCATGAAGTGTCTACCAGGTACAGCAAATGCGATCGCTGTATTGATGGACTCGATTGAATGGCCTGAAATTATGGGCACGGTATGCGGTGATGATACAATCTTGATCATTTGCCGTACCAAAGAATTGAGTCAGAGTGTTGTTGATCAAGTGATGAGTTACATTTCATAAGTGTTCTTCCGGGAGGGGTTCTTCTTGCTAGTAGCTATATCTATCCGCAATTTGGCGGTTATTGAATCGGTACAGCTGCGGTTTCACCGTGGATTTCATGTCTTAACGGGGGAAACGGGCGCGGGCAAGTCGATCATTATTGATGCGTTAGGTCTTATCGGAGGAGCAAGGGGATCAGCAGATTTTGTTCGATATGGGTGTGATCGCGCGGAAGTCGAGGCTTCGTTCGATCTTGCCATTGATCATCCGGTATGGGAGGCGCTTTCCCGCTTAGGGATTCAGGGAAGCAGTGAAGAGCTCCTCATTATTCGCAGGGAATTGACCGCGCAGGGCAAGAGCATGTGCCGGATCAATGGTCAAATGGTTACGTTGACGATGCTGCGCGAAATCGGTGAGCTGCTCATAAATATTCATGGGCAGCATGAGCACCAATCCCTGCTCAAGGTTGAGCGTCACTTGGACTGGCTCGATGCTTATGGCGGGGAAGAGGTTGCAGTACTTAAGCGGAAATATCGTGATGATTACGGATGCTTCATGGCGCTGCAGCATGAATTGAATCAATTGAAGGAAACGAGTCAGCAAGCCTACCAGATGCTTGATCTGTACCGGTTCCAGATTGAGGAGCTGCGCAATGCACAGTTAAAAATTGGCGAGGATGAATCATTAACGGAAGAAAAGCGCAAACTAGCCAATGCGGAGCAGCTTATGGATCATGTAAATGTATCTTATGAACGCTTGTATGGCCAAGGTGCAATGGATTCCGTTAGTGTCGCAATTTCCAAACTTGAAGATGTGCTCATGTACGACACAGTTAAGTTTCAGCCTATAATTGAGCAAATGCAAAATGCGTATTATCAACTGGAAGATGCGGCTTACCAGCTCCGCGATTACCGTGAGAATATCGAGTTCAATCCGGAACGCCTTGAACAAATTGAGGATCGACTGGATCAGCTGACTTCATTGAAGCGCAAGTATGGCTCAACTGTTGAGGAGATGCTTGAATATTTAGCCAAGATTGAAGATGAAGCTGACAAGCTGGAACATAAGGATGAACGCATATTGAAGCTCGAAGCAGAGACACAAGAACGTCTGGGTAAGCTCGCTAAGCGAGCGCAAGCCCTGAGTGATGCTCGCCGAGAGTTATCACTGGAATTGACGAAGCGAATTGAAGCGGAACTGCAGCATCTTCATATGGAACGTACTCGGCTTGATGTCCGTTTGGATCGATTGCAGGATGGACAAGGCGGGCATGAGGTCGACGGTGTATCTGTTCGCTTCACGAAGAACGGATGGGATGATGCAGAGTTCCTTATTTCACCGAACCCTGGAGAGCCATTGCGTCCGCTCCATAAGATCGCATCTGGCGGTGAGTTGTCACGTATCATGCTTGCCATGAAGACAATCTTCGCCGAAGTTGATCGAATCCCAGTGCTCGTATTTGACGAAGTGGATACTGGCGTAAGTGGCCGGGCCGCTCAAGCCATTGCTGAGAAGCTTGCTGAAGTGTCTCGGAGTGGACAAGTATTCGCTATTACTCATCTTCCACAGGTTGCTTGCATGGCTGACCACCAATACTACATCGAGAAGCAGGTTCGAGATGAACGAACTTCTACTCAGGTACATGAATTGGAGGATGAAGGTCGTATTATCGAGCTTGCTCGCATGCTGGGCGGTGTGGAAGTAACGGAAGCGACTATGCATCACGCACAAGAAATGCTTGAATTGGCTGAACGTCAAAAAGGTGCGTAATTCTAAGGGATTTAGGAATCATTTTCACTTATAAAACGTAGGGGCCGGGGATACCTTAAAGTTACGAAATGGGCACGTCTCTTTTCGTCAAGCTTCCGTCTAACAAAGGAGTGTGACCACCTTTGAACCCCAACGTCAAACGACTGCTTGGCCTAATGCTCGTCATTCTTGTATGCTTAAGCACTACAACAGCAACCTTTCGCACGTATGCGGCGCTGCCGAATCAACTGAGGTTATTTGAAGGACAGCAAACGAAGCTTGATCTCGTGATGCCTGTTCAGGCTTCAGCGACGGTAGATCGACCGGATATTTTGCGTGTGAACGGCGAGAATCGACCTACATTCCAATTATCACCGAATCGTCCAATTTCATTACAGTCAGCCCAATCTGGTCAAGCAGAGCTGAAATTGAAGCTGTTCGGAGGCATTCCACTCAAGACATTGAAAGTGAATGTAGTTCCGAATTTGCGTGTCATTCCCGGAGGCCAAACGATTGGCGTCAAAGTCAAATCAGCAGGCATCCTTGTTGTCGGCCATCATCTTGTGAAGGTTGAGGGAGAACGCAAAGTATCTCCAGGTGAAGAGGCAGGTGTTCGCCTTGGTGATCTCATTACGAGTATGAACGGAAATCGATTGAATGATGTAAGCAAGGTTGCGGATATCGTGAAGCAGGCTGGCGAGAACAAACGTCCACTTGATCTTGTAATTCGGCGCGGCGATACAGAAGTGAAAGCTCAGTTGACCCCCGCGTACGATCAGGAGGACAAAACGTGGCGGCTAGGCTTGTACATCCGAGATTCAGCAGCCGGAGTCGGAACTTTGACGTTCTATGCTCCAGACCAAGGAGTGTATGGGGCGCTTGGACATATCATTACGGATATGGACACGCAGACTCCGATCGTGGTGGGGCAAGGTGAAATTGTCCAGTCCCATGTAACTTCCATTTCGAAAAGTCAAAATGGAGAACCAGGTGAAAAACGTGCTCAATTTGTGAAGGAAAGCCGTGTTTTAGGCAATATCGAACGCAATACGCCATTTGGCATTTTTGGTAAGATGGTATCGAATCCAGAACATAGTGTATATAAAGAACCGATTCCTGTTGCATTCCGCGAAGAGGTTAAGGTGGGACCTGCCGAAATGCTGACCGTGGTGAATGGTCAACAAGTGGAACGATACAAGATTGAAGTCGTCCATGTTACGAAGCAATCAGCACCTGCAACCAAAGGGATGGTTATCCGCATAACAGATCCGCGGCTGCTGCAAAAAACCGGAGGCATTGTGCAAGGGATGAGCGGCAGTCCGATTATTCAAGATGGCAAATTGATTGGTGCAGTTACGCATGTGTTCGTCAATGATCCAAGCTCAGGCTATGGATGCTTTATCGAATGGATGCTGCAGGATGCTGGTGTTGTCCTGGCTTCGCCTCAGTCAATGAATGAACAAGGGAAGGTTCACGTTCAACGTGATCCTTCTTTTTCTTTACATCACGACGATCGCATCAATCTTCAGGATATGTCGAATCGATACGAATGAATACGAAATCTGTTGGATCGTTGGACAAATCATTAATTATAATAGAAAAATTTTAAAAAATAAAGAAAAAAAGTTTTCGACAGAAGGAATTTCATCTTTGATGTCGAATAACATGATCTGGAAGCGATAAACACCAAACCGGTTACTATCGTGTGCGAAACTTTGACAAGGGAGGATCCCAAGTTGCAAAAGATCGAAATATTGTTAGCGGACGACAACAGAGAATTTACAAATTTGTTGGCTGATTTCTTATCCGAACAAGACGACATGGTCGTTACTGGTGTTGCCTATAATGGCGAAGAGGTGCTCCAATTCCTTGAGCAGACGAGAGCGGTGCCTGACGTGCTCATTCTCGATATTATTATGCCTCATTTGGATGGTTTGGGTGTACTTGAGCGCTTGCGCAATATGGACTTGTCCCCGCAACCGAAGATCATTATGCTCACAGCCTTCGGCCAAGAGAGCATTACGCAACGTGCGGTTCAACTTGGCGCATCCTATTACATATTGAAGCCTTTCGATATGGACATTTTGGCGAATCGTATTAGACAGCTGGCAGGTGTTGCATCCAATGCTTCGGTAACTGGAGGATCTGCTAGTAACTTAATGACATCATCTGTATCGAAGTCGAATGTTGTACCGCTTGGCAAATCCAAAAACTTAGACGCGAATATCACGTCCATCATACATGAAATCGGGGTTCCTGCGCATATTAAAGGATATCAGTACTTGCGCGAAGCAATCACGATGGTGTACAACAATATCGAAATTTTGGGCTCCATCACGAAAACGCTGTATCCAGCGATCGCGGAGAAGTACAAAACGACACCAAGCCGCGTTGAGCGTGCAATCCGTCATGCGATCGAAGTAGCATGGACGCGTGGCAACATCGACAGCATCAGCCGTCTATTTGGCTACACAATCAACATCAGTAAGTCGAAGCCTACGAACTCTGAATTTATCGCGATGGTCGCTGATAAGCTGAGAATTGAGCATAAGGTGAGCTAACGCCTAGAGCGGTGAGGCTTTGCGGGATCTTTTTATTGTGTACTTGAATAGAGAGCATGGGGTTGATAAATTGGCGGGTGTGAAAAAAGGTCATATCCGTCAATACATCTCCTATGTTCAAGAAAGAGGTAAGTACACAGTACTAACTCGACTGCGCTGCTTTCAAAATCGTCCTTTTAATGGCTCGTCTTCTTTTTCTGAGAGTGGTTTCGTCAATTCCTATCCGATTAGCCATATGACGATTGATAATCTCGTAATGTCCTGAATCATTATTCGACTAATCCTCGTGATTACCTTCGATAGTTAGTGGGAAATTTCCGTCCGCCAACGCTCAGATCCGTCAGCAGCTCCCGTTCATGTACACGCGCAACCTTTCGTTAGCTTGAGCGGTTATGAGCGACCACAACATCCGCATGTTACTCGTATATTCGCGGCACATAAAATCCGCACGTATTCCTTCCGTATCGCGAGTTATTTCGTATACTTTAATTCCACGATTTCTGAGCTCTCGTCTAATCTCCGTCAACAACTTCGTTACGCGATCCATTGCGGCCGAAATCATATCCGTATATATTTCCGGATTTCTTACGGAATCCTCGATAATCTGTTTATCGCGTTCGTATGCGGACAATATCATCGGGAGCAAAATGTAGGATTTTATTAGTTCGAGTCCATCGCCAGTTGCCATCGTAGGAGGCATCGTTAATCACCTCGTAATATTATCGGTCAGTTTACATTACAGGAACGTTTGTTCTTGTTATACGATGAATCAAACGATCGATCAACGTTATTATCCTCGGAAATAAATTCGACTATTTATAATATATAAGTTGAACTAATGATGGCGACTAGAATAACTAATACAAAGCCGATCAGCCACCGTAAAGACCAGTTTGAGTCTTCCTTTCATTTCGTTCAGAAACGGTTTCAGTAATTTTGCATTATGAATACGGGCATTATCCAGTATTAAAACGATTTTTCCTATAGGATAAGCATCGACGACTTTCCGGCGAAATTAAGAAAAATGGGATAGAATATGTAAATCGCCTAATTATGCATAGACAATCACCCAAAACATATGCGGCCCAATATAATATTGGGAAAATTATTTTAAGGATGCATGCCCATGGCAGCATTATGGTATATGACCGGCCTCGGTAATGAAGGTATTGTATGGAGACTTTAACCATTTGCAACGACAAAAACAATGGATTGCAGGGTTTTCCTGGCGTTTGCATACTAATATTAAGATAAGGAGTGATTGTCTTTGTATTATCATCAATCTCAATTTCAACCTCAGAGCTATGGAGAATGTATGAGAAGGTGCATAAATGGAGGGGGGTTTCCAGATGAATGTAGAGCGACATGTAGTCGGCATAAATATCCTGTAAGTCCATACTATCCTGTAAGTCCATACTATCCTGTAAGTCCATACTTTTCATTAAACCCAGTGACCTATTATACTAACCAACCTCAACCATGCCCACCTTGTTATACGCTAATAAAGAAATGTAACCCTGATGGAAGCAATTGTAGTTGGGTTTGTGAATATAAGTGGGACTGTGTTCCTAGATAATACGGCTTTTATGAAACGAACAATCACAGGGCAAAATCCCCTTTTTTGATTAGCCAAACGCAACATAATTGACTTTGTGATGCATTCCTTAATTCCTTAGCGTACGGAAACTTGACGCAGAGTTTCAGCAGCTCTTTGAACGTATACTGTTCTCCATCGGGATATTTCCCAACCCGTTCAAGCTGTTCGGGAGTCAGATTTTCCAGAAGCGGTAGCATGCTGGCCCTCTGGAACAGGAGCAGGTGTTGTTCGCGATCCAACAGTTCATATCCCAGGTTATCCGATCAGGCGTTTTGATCAAATGATAGAAGAAGTGGATCCTCCTCAGCTAAGACTTTTCTCAACCGATGTGTCGATAGTATTTCATCATCCGTCACATGAATCACTATTTGAAGGATGCTCCATTTGTCCGGCGCAGGGTGGAAACGTAGCTCTTCCTCAGACAGACCTTCGACGGCTTCTCGCAGCAGCATACAGTCTTGTTTGTACTCCTCGATTAACTTTCCCATCCAATCTCTCCTTCATCATATTTTGTGTAACAGGTCATATACGATAATATGATTCTTCGTTAGAGAACAATAAACTTCTTGGTTTTAACCAATAAAGTGAAACCCAAAGAGATATATTCATTAAGTCCTCACATATTTGTTCCACTATCTAAATTCTATATAATTTGTTGCCTCGGTCGTGTATCTCAACGGCTGGAGCACCAGTTCTATCTAAATGAATCTTCTAATGAAGAATATTGAAATATTGTACATGGCGATACGATGAGTACTGGGAAATTTTGCATATAGGCATCAAATCAGGGGTGAACAAAGTATACCAGCTCATCAATTAAGAAGCTAAGCGTCTTCGATGAAGTAATACTCAGTCAGATACAAAAGTCGAGAGTAGATGAGCATTGATCGCAACGAGGTCAGTGCTTTTTTCATGGAATGGGAATAATCCAGGATGTTATTCGGAGTTAACGTGTATTACAATAGGTTTATAGAAAAATGTTCCAAACCAAAGGAGAAACCCTGCACATGAGAACGATATTGGTCGCAGACGACGATGAAAATATAGTGGAACTGATAGGATTATATCTCCGAGCAGAAGGATTTCACGTTATTGAAGCACGGGATGGGGTGGAGGCGCTACGGTACATGGATGCGGAGCGAGTCGATCTTGTCATTTTAGATATAATGATGCCGAATATGGATGGGTGGGAGCTGTGCGAGGAGCTGCGCCGTTCACATCCTGATTTGCCTATCCTTATGGCTACAGCCAAAGGGGAACCCGGGCAGAAGGTAAGAGGATTCCAATTGGGAACGGACGATTATATAACGAAGCCATTCGATCCAGTGGAGCTGGTAATGCGCGTCAAAGCACTGCTTCGGCGTTACCGAATTGCATTCTCGCAGGTTGTGCAGCTTGGCCCGCTGCGCCTGGATCGAAGCAGTTATAAAGTAATGATGGAGGATGACGACTCTGTCATTACACTGCCACTGAAGGAATTTGAACTCTTGTTTAAGCTTGCGAGTTGCCCTGGGCAGATCTTAACGAGGGAACAGCTCATACAGGATATATGGGGGATGGACTATACAGGGGACGACCGAACCGTTGACGTACATATTAAGCGGCTCCGTGAACGATTTTCCAACTACTCGGAGATCTTTAATATTGTGACTGCTCGCAGCCTCGGATATCGAATTGAGGTATGTCATGATTAAGACCCTGTACGTTCAAGTGGTGCTTACGTTCATATTAGCAATTATTATCGGCATTATTGCCGCCTTTTCTGTGTCGGGGTTGTTGTTTCAGAAGGAAATGGAGGAAGTGTCGTACCGTCAATTGATGAATCTTGGTGATGACTTGGCTCGTCTGCGTACTTCGATGTCAGCCTCTCAATTTAAGGATTATGTGATGTCGTTGAAGGCACTTACGATGTATGAGGTTCGGATATTGAATAGTGATGGAGACACTGTTATTCACCACAATGCGAAAGAACGGGCAGGTTACCCCATTAAGGCAGAACAGCTGAAGAAGGTGCTGGAAGGGGAGCGGATTCGTGCAATTGCGGATAATGATGAACAAGAGCCGATTATCGGGATCCCTATACAGATCGGTAACGAGCGTCAGGCTTTATTTTTGCAAATGTCGATTGGCGGGTTGGATGTAATCGGCCGATTTATTACAATGGTTCTCGTCATCGTGCTTGTTGTTGGCAGCTTATGTTTCCTTATCGCTGCCCGATTTGTTGTATTGCCGGTTAAGCGAATGACTGCAGCAACGAGGAAGATGGCAAAAGGGGATTTCTCGGCAGAGCTGCGCATGAGGAGAAGAGATGAGATTGGCGAGCTGGCGAATAGCTTCAATCAAATGGCTAAAGAGCTGAACCAGCTTGAGCAGATGAGGCAGGATTTCGTCTCCAATGTATCGCATGAGATCCAGTCCCCTCTAACCTCAATCATAGGATTCACTAAAGCTCTAAAATCGAATGTCATTCCGGAACAGCAGCGGGAGAGATATCTGCACATTATTTTAACGGAAAGTGAGCGATTATCTCGGGTAAGCGATAACCTGCTCCAGCTGGCCTCTCTGGAGTCGGATCATCATCCGATGAACATGAGAGCTTACGCGCTCGATGAGCAGCTTCGGAGAATTGTAGTGGCCTGCGAGCCGCAATGGAAAGACAAGACGCTGCATATGGATTTGCAGTTGACTCCTATAATGATTGTCGCGGACGAAGATCTGCTTAGCCATGTTTGGATGAATATAATCGGCAACAGCATGAAGTTTACGCCGAACAATGGGACAATTACCATTTCGTTAACGAACCAGCCGACAGGGTGGACGCAAGTGACGATTACCGATACCGGGATAGGTATCCCTGATCAAGAGCTAACTCGGGTATTTGAGCGGTTTTATAAAGTTGATCGGTCAAGGCGTAGAGATGGAAATGGAAGTGGTTTGGGACTGGCAATTGTCAATAAAGTCATAGCGCTTCATCAAGGGACAGTCACAATTGCGAGCCGTACTGGGGAAGGAACGACGGTGACGATTAGACTGCGATCGCCTAATGCGATGTAAGGAATTGCAATCATGAAATTTATATATAAGAGAACGAATGGAACCATAGCCAAAGGAGAACCGCGGTTATGGTTTTTTTGTATCCACAAATTTGCAGAATATTATTGTAAAAATGTTCCTGAGTTCATACTCCGTTCATATTTCCTTGTTAGCGTATATCTCAAGCTATCGCAAGGGGACGCGGAGACGTTAAGGAGGAGGAAGAGACACACATTATGAATTCGTTGATTCGATTTTCAATGAAGAATGTGGCTGCGGTGTTCATTATCGTAGCAATGCTGTTCGGGGGAGGTATCTATGCGTCGACGGGCTTGAAAATAGACAACATGCCAGACGTTTCCATCCCGTATGTAATGGTGACTGCACAATATGCAGCACCCCCTCAGGACGTAGTGGAACAGGTTACGAAACCGATTGAGAAGAAGCTCTCCGGCATGGAAAGAATCAAGTCGATATCTTCCACATCCAGTGACCAAACAGCGTCCATTCTTATCAGGTTTGAAGAAGGGGTGGATACTGATCGGAAGAAGGCGGATATAGAAAGCTTGATCCAAGAAATAGCATTCCCATCGGGTGTAGAACGACCGCGTGTATCCACATTTGGGGTAGCCTCCATCCCTTCCTACTATTTAGCGGTATATGGAAAAGAGGGGGTAACGCAATCTCAATTAGAGGAGCATTTCACCAAGACGATTAAGCCGGGATTTCAAGCATTACGAGGCTTGGATCATATGGACGTGATCGGTGATCGAAGTACACATCTGAGCATAGGACTCCTTCCAGATAGGCTTCGTTCCTATGGGTTAACGCCTGCTCAGGTTTCAGAAGCCGTCCGCAACGCTTTGGCATCAGGTCCGGCAGGAACAGTGGAATTGGAGGGGAATACGCTGCTTGCCCGCATGAACAACGGATTAACTAGTGTCAAGCAACTAGAGGAAATTACTGTGCAATCCCCTCAGGGGGATACGATCCGATTGACGGAGCTCGGGAAGATCACTGGGATCTCGGAATCCAAGTTCATCGCGAGGCTGGATGATCAGCCGGCTATCGGTATTTTGCTATATAAGGCGAACGGAGCTAACGCGGTTGAATTCTCTACAGGTGCCGATCGTTTGATGAGCAAGTGGGAATCAGAACTTACAGGTGTAACCTTCAAGAAGGTCTACAATTATGCTGACGAAGTGAAGCAATCCATTGGCGGGCTTGTCCGGGAGGGATTAGTTGGTGCACTGCTTGCCTCTCTCATGATTCTGGTTTTTCTGAGAAATATGCGAATGACCTTAATCGTGCTCATATCCATCCCCCTCTCCGTGCTTATTGCCCTATTGCTGATGAAATGGATGGATATCTCCCTTAATATTATGACGCTCGGCGGCATGTTTATTGCGATAGGCCGTGTGGTCGACGACAGTATTGTCGTCATTGAGAATATATATGCCAAGCTGTATCGGGCTGAGCAACGGAATGAATCCGTTATCGCGCTGGCGACGAAGGAAGTAGCCAATGCAATTACGTCATCTACGTTAACAACAGTGGGCGTATTTGCACCGATCGGCATGATCAGTGGAGCAGCAGGGCAGCTGTTCCGTCCTTTCGCAATTACATTGGCCTGTGCTTTGATGGCATCACTGCTCGTGGCCCTGACTGTTATCCCGATGCTGGCGAAGCTGCTCGTACTGAAGCAGGCTAATGTGAAGGGACATGATGCTGGAGAGCACAAGCCATCCAGAATTACGACCGGCTATCGCAAGCTCTTAGTGTGGTCCCTCAATCATCGGATCAAGACATTGTTCATCTCAATTCTGTTGTTTATCGTCACAATGGTTGCGCTTGTCCCACAGCTTGCCTTTACGTTAATGCCAGAAGGGACACCGCCGCGTCAGTTCTTCTTCACCATTAAGCTTCCTTATGAGAATTCCTTGAAGGCGACAGATAATGTGATGAAGGAGATGGAAGCGGAGCTTCGCGCTGCTAAAGACGCACAGAATAAACCGCTGTTCACGTTCATTGAGACGCTGGTCGGGTACGCAGGCGATCCGAATGCGATGCCATACATGGCCCAAATCTATACGGAAGTAAATGAAGAGGCTAATGTGGAGCAAGTAAGACGTGAATATAAAGCCAAGCTGGAAGCATATATTCCCGCTGGATCGGAGCTGGATACACGGACATTGACAGGGGACACCAGTGCAGCGCCGGATTTTGTATATGTGTTGTCAGGTGAAGATGCAGTTCAGCTAAGAGAGGCAGCGGCAATTATCAAGCAAGAAATGATCAAATTCCCTGAGTTGTCCGAGATCAAAGATTCGTTAAGCGAAGCTTCCTCTGAAGTGGTGATCGATGTTGATCCGCGGAAAGCGAGACAATTCGGACTAACACCGGCTATCGTCCAGGGCACACTGCAGACGTGGCTGTTCCAAGATAAGATTGGCGAGTATCGGTACCAAGAAGGTCTGTTGTCCACGGTAGTAGAGACGGAGAAGGGGTTGAGTGGTGATCTGAGCGCGGTTGGGCAGATTCAACTGAGAACACCGACTCAGGAAACCATTTCAGTTGCGGATATCGCTACGATTAAACGAGTGAAGTCCCCAGCTTCCATTAAGCGAGACAATCAGAAACAGGTCATCAATGTTACGGCGAAATTAAATGGACAGAACAAAGGCGGCATTAGTGCACAAGTAGCAGCCTCCTTAGATCTGATCCAGCTGCCAGACGGGGTTGGACGATCCGTGTCGGGCATAAGTGCAGATATTGGAGACAGCTTTGGACAGTTATTCATAGCAATGGCTGCGGCAGTGTTTGTCGTGTACTTGATTATGGTACTTACGTTCGGCAATGCGACTGCTCCATTTGCGATTATGTTTTCCCTGCCGTTTGCAGCTATAGGCGGTGTGCTTGGTTTGATTGTTACGAATGAATCGATTAATATTACCTCCTTAATCGGTTTCATGATGTTGATCGGCATTGTAGTGACGAATGCCATTGTGTATATCGATAAGGCGCAGCAGCTGCGAGAAGCCGGACAGGATGTGAGGAGTGCGTTGATAGAAGCGGGTATATCCCGTTTGCGGCCTATCATCATGACGGCAGGAGCAACCATTATGGCGCTGCTTCCACTTGCATTTGGATTCGGCCACGGTACGCTTATATCCCGCGGATTGGCGGTTGTTGTAATTGGCGGCTTGACGGTATCCACATTATTAACGCTTGTGGTTGTTCCAATTATGTATGATATGATAGCTCGGCGTAAAAGAAACAAGAACCAGTTTCTTGATCAACAAGGGAATGGAGCAGCGCCGCTAACAGAAGGGAAGGAGACCTCATCATGAATCAATCCCATTTACGAAGCATGAAAATACTGCTTATGTTGATGCTTGCGGGAGCGGCTGTGGGAGTGGCTGGGTGCTCTGCGTCGGATCAAGCGAATGGTCCCGAAGCGACAAGCGAACAACATTCGCAATCTACAGTTGCAGAGGTTAAGACGACCGTTGTGACCAAACAGATCATGGGGGCCGCACCTGAGATCGTCGCTGATATTGCGCCGTCAGTGACGATAGACATCGTAGCTAAGGGTAGCGGAGAAATTGTGGCAGTGGAGAAGAAGCGCGGAGATCGTGTGAAGCGCGGAGAAGTGATCGCTCGGACGGATGTGTCGCGTATTCTTTCTCAAAAGCAGCGAGCAGAGCAGGCGTTGCAGAATGCCAATAAACTGCTAGAAACTTCACATGAGACGAAACGTGTGAACAATTCGGAAACGCGAATGTCCATAACGAAGATGGAAGAGCAAATCGAAGAGCAAACAAAGGCGTTGAATAAGCTGAAAAACGGCTATGATGAAGGCACTGTAGAAAAAGCTTCTGTAGAACAGTCTGAGCTGCAACTTAAAAATACAAAGTTTGATTTGCAAGTGTTGAAAATGAAGCTGGATACAGCGGAAAGACTTGCAGAGGATGTAGGTGCCGAGGATCAAATCTCGGCAGCAGAGTTTCAATTGAAAGAGGCGCAATTTGCGATTGCAGAAGCCGAAATCAAGGCTCCTACCGATGGCGTCTTGACAGAATGGACTGTGCTTGCTGGAATGAATGTGGCTCCAGGCACGAAGATCGGACGCGTTGCCAATGTCCACACCGTTCGCGTACAGGGGAAAGTGACCGAAGACATGCTTTCTCTGCTTCATGGTAAGAAGAAGTTGCCTTTCTATGTGTCTGGCAAGCCAGAAAAAAAGTATGAGGGCTCTATTACCTATTTATCCGCAGTTATGGATATGGACACACGTACGTATGCTGTGGAGCTGTTAGTGGATAATGCCAAGCTTGAATTAAAGGCGGGGATGAAGGTTCAGGTCATTCTTGCTGGGGAGAATGAACGCAAGGTTCCTGTCGTACCAGCAACTGCTGTTGTACGTGAACAAGGCTCTGCATTTGTGTTCATCTATCAAAATGGTACGGCGACTAAGCGCTCTGTCACACTTGGCACATTGGAGGATGCGATATATCCGGTAATTGAAGGATTGCAGGATGGAGAATCCATTATTATCTCAGGCCAGCACCAACTGAAGGACAAACAACAGGTGCGGCTTGCGAAGTAGAGGAGTTGACAAGATTTGAAACAGAAAACAATTCAGGTCGTTGCTTTTGCCGCTCTGTGCGGAATAATCATTGGGACTCTTCCGACAGAAGCGCTTGCTGTTGCCACAGATGGGAGCAAGTCAGCTAATACTGCTAATCAAACTACGCATCCTGCCAGCGCAGCGAAAGCGAAGCCAGTTCAGAAGCAGATACCGAAGGCTCAGGAGTACTGGAAGAATAGGTTTGGATTACAGATTGACCTAACCAATGTGATTAATAGCGTAACGGACAAAGGGAAACAAGTTGCTGCCACCATGAAAATCAAAAATAATTCTAGCAAAAAGCTCCGTCTTCCTGATTATGAATTATATGTACTGATGGATAACAAAAAGGAATATGCGATGATATCTAGCGAGAACAGTGCTCGTGTTCTGTCTCAGGGCGAAGTGGTGGAGTGGAGGTTAATGAGTCATGTCGTCGAAGATGACATGGCGGCTCCTGTACGATTTATTTGGAAGGAAGTTAATCGGGAGGTATATCCGAAAAAGGAAACAGTCGTTGCGGTGATGGATGTCGTGCAGCCTGCATGGGAAAATGACTATACTCCAATTACCGATCCCGCCTTGATTAAGGAATGGGGGCAATCCTTCCAACTGCAAGCATTGTCGGATTCATCAATGCTTACGTATACGCCTGTAAGCATCATGAAGAGTTCAGGCAAGCCAGCGCAAGTGGCCGAGCGGTTCAAACAAAAGCTGGAGACGGTTCATGTGGTCACTTTCCGTGTCGTAAACAGGAACAATATACGCGAGAATGTCCCAGACATCAAATTGACGGCATGGTCGAACAACGATCTGTATCAGTCTACAAAACTGGGCAAGGCTCCTGAATCGCTCATGCCGGGTGAGGGCGCAACGCTGCGATACGCTGTAGAGACAGGTGCGAATACGGTGCTGACAGGATTGAAGCTATTAACCTCGGAATCGTTCCTGCCTCCTGGGGCGGCCGATTCGACCAAGGCTGCAACCTATCAAGTAGGGCGATTATATATTAACATTCCGAATCGAGGAACGAGTCAGGTTGTACCGATCGATTATAAGCTGCGGGATAAGCTGAATTTCAGCGATAGTACGGATTTATTTCCAGAGGGCTTGAATGTCTCAATGGAAGAAGAGACGCTGTTAGAGAACAAGGAAGCAGGATTCAGAGCACTTCTTCTCCGTTTCAAATTCGAGAATAAGAGCAGTTCCTCAATCACGATCCCATCCTATCAATTTGAACTGGAAGATAAGGATGGATCTCGATTTGGAGGGGAACGACTTGGTGCCAAGACGGATAAGAAATCACTGCTTCCAAGCGCTGCTGTAGTTGAATCTCACATGTTCGTGATCCCTGATGGCTCGAAGGAACCGGAGTTACTGCTGCATGTTGTCGACAACCGAGAAGAACAAACCTATCCTTTCATTGTGGATACGTTCCGTTTCAAGACGAGTTACGATAATACTGGAGGCTTGCTGTTTGATATGTATCCATTCCAATTGAAAATTAATGATTGGGGAGGAAGCTGGTTGCGGGGCGGAGCTGACATGGTTCAATCGTCCTCGTATGCCTTAAGACTGAAACTGAATATTATTCGGGCGAAGCAGGTAATGAGTGAGCCGAACTTATCGAAAATCAAACTGGAGCTAACCGATCATAGCGGACGGATGCTTGGATCCAAGCTGTTCTCACTTGTTGAGGAGCCACTCTTGAGGGAAGGAGAACAGAACATCATTTTTGAGAACATTGATATGCTTGGCTTGAGTTATCCTGTCACGGTCAGCTTCTATGAAATGTTTGATACGCCATATGGGCCGGTGAAGCGGTTCCTGGGTAGAGTGATAAGAAGTTAATTTTGACCAGAGATTAACTACTATGATAGAAGAGGGTTAGAGAATTATTTTCTCTAACCCTCTTTTCTTATTGTTACAGATCGAGTAAAGGCAACATCCATTTTTAACCCCCGAACTTGTCCACGTTTACGAATGCCAAATACAACCCTATTCACCAAATCGTTTTAAACTTTCTAGGAAATCACCAACAGACAGCTCGCTTATTTGATTAAGCAGGTTATCCATTTGGGTTTTCTTGCGAAGAGAGCCGACCAGCAATACCTCAACGGCTTGATCGCGATCGACAAGAACAGATTGAACCTGCAGAGAATTGGTTAATAATGCAGCAATAACTGCAATTTGGTCAATGCTTAGTTTAGGGCAGTTGGCTTTTTTCTTATTATTATTTTTAGAGTTTCCGTTTCCATTTCCACTTGATTTTTTATTATTATTTTTTGAAAAGGACACAGCCACTCACCCTCTTATCAGATTACTCTCCAATTGTCTCTGCTGGAGCTGCCCCCGTTCCTTGAATGATCCCAAACGCATAGGCAACGAACAGAACTATGACCACAATGAGAAGTATCAGTCGTTTATTTTCATCTTCATCGGCCATGCTCATTCTCCTTGGTAACACGGTATTTTATCATGATTATTGTAATCAGGATGAGGGGGAAAGGTTCCAACAGTCCGGCCTAATCTGGCAGTAAATCATCCAAAATACTGGCTTACAAAAATGTAATGTGGCAAATACAGTGTATTTCGTTGACTTTTGATCGTCTAATCGATAAAGTTACGAATGCGACTACAGTGATAAAGAGGGTTACAGATGAACGCGTATCTATTTCCAATTAAATTTGCTTTTCTTACGTTCCCGATAGCAGCATTACTCTTGACGCTTCCTTTTTTAATCGTGCAATATCGCAAATACGGGTATGTCAATAAGGTTCGCGCTTTGGTGCTTTATTCCATGCTGCTCTATTTCATTTCTGCTTATTATTTGGTGATATTGCCGCTGCCGCAAAATGTGCACAATTGTGTGGATCGGGCAGGTGCAGTATTTGAGCAACTGCGCCCTTTCCAATTCGCTCGCGATATTATGAAGGAGTCTAGTGTTGAATGGTCGCATCCAACGACCTATGTACAGCTGCTGAAGGAAAGAGCCTTTTTCCAAGCCGCATTCAATGTGGTCTTGACGCTGCCGCTTGGCGTATATATGCGCTACTATTTCCAACGATCGTTCTTGCAGACGACGGTTATTGCATTTCTTGTCTCTTTATTTTTTGAGATTACGCAACGAACAGGCTTGTATGGGTTCTACGATTGTCCATATCGGCTGTTCGATGTGGATGACTTGATTTTAAATACTTCAGGGGGCTGTATCGGATTTTTACTGGCACCAGTATTTACATACTTCCTGCCGCGTTCACACCAGTTGGACGATCATGTCGATCTGAGCAAGAAGCCTGTTGGATTCATTCGCAGAGGAATCGCGGTGTGGCTGGATATGACATTGCTATCGATTATCATGGGTTGCATATACATTGTATACCGCACGATTGCATATGGAGACAACTATAGCAATTTCCAGTTGAGTGAATTCAATATCTTATATTTGGCAGCAGGTATTTTCGTTTATTTTATTCTCATACCAACGTTTACGGATGGGAAAACCTTCGGCAAATGGGTAACACGTATCCACCTGGTTCAGGACGATACAGAGGGTTCCCTTTGCAGAATTACATTTGTCGGTTTGCTGAAGCGATACGGTATATTGTATTTCGGTGTGGGTGGCATCAATTACGTACTTGGATATGTATTGAAGTTCAACGAGGCTATGGATTCGCTGGTTATGATATTGGTAGTGATTGCGTGGCTTGGTTTCAACGGTTTACTCTTCCTGCACCTCATGCTTCATCTGTTCAGGAAAGATAAGCGTCTATTTTACGAAAAAATAAGCCGAACTCGTAATGTGATTACAATCCCAGAACGAATGAGGCGAGAGATGGCAGATGAACATTATGCTCCTTCTGCGCAGGATGAATCAGTTGGTAATGAGCCTGAAATCACATCTAAACCAAACTACGATGACATCCTGAACAAAGAGCTGGTTGTTGATGACGTGACAACCTCAGTACCATCCAGACATGAAGTGCATTCAGATGATACACCTGAAAATCAGGTTATGCAGGCTCCGCAGTCAACAGGGGCAGCACGTTCGAATAATGCTCGCGACTTGGTTGATCAAGAGCTGGCTCGTCTGAAGGAGAAGCTGGCGAAGAAAGAAGAAGAATAAAAACAAATAATAAGGGCCTCTAATCATCACAACATTGTGATCATAGAGGCCCTTCTTCTTGGAATTTCGTTCATTTAAAGCGAGATGCGAGCGTAAATTGGTAATTAATGAAGTATAGAGCAATATCATTCGTTGTTTGACCAGAAGGTTACTCCTAATGAGCCAGCAACAGTTCTTATCTAGGCTTACTCTTTGCCTTCTACTGAGCCATCCGCACTAGGACGGAAGGATTGTGGCTTGGGGCTTTTTTTTGCACGGAAACGTGCCGCTACATAGTTGCGCTTCCGGTCACGATAAAATATCCATCCCCCTATGAAGCCCACGCCAATAATGAACAGCAGTAGACCAGCGGTGAAGGGCAGCCATTGGAATGCAGGAGCAGACAGCTTATCATTGCCGTGGTCGACCACATAATCGAACACAGCATTTTTCATAAGCAGAAATCCGCTTGTCGCGGTTACGCCTGGAATAACCAGAAGCAGAACCGCAATAAATCGAGTGATAACATGTGTTTGCTTCATTATGATCTTCACCTGCTCACGTCATGTAAGTTAGCTTCATATTACCTTGATTGCGCATACTTGTCTAATGTTTCCTCTCCTTTAGAACCAATAGGATGACAGTTGTCATGTTTGCTGCGCAAAGAAAAGAGAGTACAATAGAACCATCGGAAATGAACGCGAAAGGAGAGTTGCTTGTATGACGAAACAAGTAGATGTTGCGATTCTGGGTGGAGGAACTGGAGGTTATATCGCTGCAATTGCAGCAGCCCAGGCTGGCAAGTCAGTCGTTGTCATTGAGCGTGAGAAGCTGGGGGGAACATGCTTGCATCGAGGTTGCATCCCAAGCAAGGCTCTGCTTCGGAGTGCTGAAATATACCGTCAGACAGGAGAAGCCGCATCCTTCGGCATCGAGATTGAGGGACGGAAGCTGCGCTTTGATCGGGTTCAGGCTCGGAAGAAGAAGGTTGTAGACCAGCTTTATAAAGGTGTGCAATTTCTGATGAAGAAGCACAAAATTGAAGTCATTCATGGAGTGGGACGGATTATGGGTCCTTCCATCTTTTCACCGAGAAGTGGCTCAGTCGCGGTAGAATGTGAAGAGGGAGAAGCGATCACAATCGTGCCGAGCCATGTCATCATTGCAACAGGATCACGTCCGCGCATTTTGCCGGGACTTCCAGTAGATCACCCATCTGTTGTTACGACTGATGAGGCGCTGGAATGGACAGAGCTGCCGAAGCGAGTGGCGATTCTAGGGGGCGGAGTCATTGGGGTAGAATGGGCTTCCATGCTGACAGACTTCGGTGTTGAAGTGAATGTCATTGAGTCTGCTGCTCATCTTGTTCCACAGGAAGATAAGGACGTCTCAACCGAACTTCAGCGTCAATTGGCGAAGCGTGGTGCGCGAATACATACACAAGCAATTGTTGAACCGGAGAAGGTTCAGATAGATCCGGACACAGGAGAAGTGAAGCTCGAGATTGTCTCGAACGGACAAGCGATGGACATAAATGCAGACAAGCTGCTCGTATGTATTGGAAGGCAGGCCAATATCGAGAACATTGGGCTGGAAAATGCGGGCATTGAATTCGGCAATGGTCGAATTATCGTTAACGAATTTATGCAAACAAATGAGTCTCATATATATGCGATTGGCGATGTTGTTGGGGGATTACAGCTTGCTCATGCAGCATCTGCAGAAGGAATACTTGCAGTTCGCCACATATGTGGCGAGGCAGATTCGGGGATCGATTCCCATCGTATACCTCGCTGCATCTATACAGCACCAGAAACGGCATCCATCGGTTGGACGGAGAAGGAAGCAGTTGAAGCGGGATATTCGATTAAGACGAGCAAAGTTCCGTTTCAAGCAATAGGCAAGGCAATTGTACAGGGTGATACGACAGGATTCGTGAAAATAATTGCAAATGCGGATACCAATGATTTACTTGGGGTTCACATTGTCGGGCCTCATGCTACGGAACTGATAGGCGAGGCAGCAGTTGCACAATGGCTTGATGCAACACCATGGGAAGTAGGCGAAGTTATTCATCCGCATCCTTCATTAAGCGAGATTATGGGCGAGGCAATGCTTGCTGTTGATGGTCATGCGTTGAATCTATAAGGGGATGAGAAATAGTCTGACGTTTTCTTTTGGGGATGTTCAGAGTATAATAGTTTTTAGACTCTAGTCTTAGTACCTGGTATTAGATTACTGACCACTGTTCATTGACTTGTGTGCAGGATAGCTATGAAGCTGCTCTGTACAAGGGTCGAAGAACGGATTTTTGCGATAATAAAGGAGGATGACTCCATGACACCAGATATGACGACTCGTCAGCAGACGAGACATGAAGAGCTTGGCCTAACCCATAAGCAGGCACAGGAAATGTACCGCATGATGCTTCTTGCACGCATGTACGATGAACGTGCGCTGCTGCTGCAGCGTGCCGGTAAAATCAACTTTCACGTATCAGGCATAGGCCAAGAAGCAGCGCAAATTGGCGCGGCTTATGCGCTCGATCATCAGAAAGATTACTTCCTGCCTTATTACCGAGATTATGGATTTGTCATGTCGGTTGGTATGACTGTACGTGAACTAATGCTCGCCTTGTTCGGCAAAGCGGGCGATCCGAACAGCGGTGGGCGCCAAATGCCAGGTCATTTCGGCTGCAAGCGGCTGCGTATCGTAACCGGCTCTAGTCCGGTAACGACACAGGTTCCACATGCGGTAGGCATAGCTCTGGCAGCGAAGATGCGCAATGAAGATTCTGTATCATTTGTGACGCTTGGAGAAGGTTCCAGCAACCAGGGAGATTTCCATGAGGGCTGCAACTTCGCAGGAGTTCATAAGCTGCCAACCATCATTATGGTAGAGAACAATCAATATGCCATCTCTGTTCCGATTGCGAAGCAAATTGCAGGTCGCGTATGTGATCGGGCTTTGGGTTATGGCTTCCCAGGGGTTCAGGTTGATGGCTGTGATGTGTTAGAAGTGTATCGGGTTATGAAGGAAGCGCGTGAACGTGCTGTCCGAGGTGAGGGGCCTACGTTGGTAGAAGCAGTCATGTATCGCTTGTCTCCCCATTCAACTGCGGATAATGACATGGTATATCGTACGAAGGAAGAAGTGGAGGAGCACCGGAATAAGGATGGTCTTCCTCGATTCAAGGCCTACCTGATTGAATGCGGCATCTGGTCTGAAGATGAAGATGCTGCTCTGCGTGCTGAACTGAAAGCTGTGCTCGATGACGCAACCGCATATGGTGAACAGGCGCCGTTCCCGCAAGGGGAAGAAGCACTGAAGCATGTCTACGCGGAGGAGGGTCAGGGAACATGGCAGTAATGGAGTATATTGACGCAATTCGACTTGCAATGAAGGAAGAGATGGAACGAGACAGCAATGTATTCGTGCTCGGTGAAGATGTCGGGGTCAAAGGTGGCGTCTTCACAACAACCAAGGGGCTGTATGAACAATTTGGCGAAGCTAGATCGTTAGATACCCCGCTTGCAGAGTCGGCCATTGCCGGCGTTGCAATTGGAGCCGCAATGGTAGGAATGAAGCCAATTGCTGAGATGCAGTATTCGGACTTCATGTTCCCAGCAACGAACCAAATCATTAGTGAGGCCGCTAAGATTAGATATCGTTCAAACAATGACTGGACCTGTCCACTTGTGATACGCGCCCCAATTGGCGGTGGTGTTGCAGGAGGGTTGTACCATTCACAATGCCCGGAATCTGTATTCTTCGGGACACCAGGTCTAAAGATAGTTGCTCCTGCAACGGCATACGATGCCAAGGGTCTGCTGAAGGCGGCAGTTCGTGATCCTGATCCGGTTATCTTCTTCGAGAATAAGAAGTGCTACCGAATGATCTCGGGAGAGGTTCCAGTTGAGGACTACGTAGTACCGATTGGTGAAGCGAATGTAGTTCGTGAAGGAACGGATATAACAGTTATTGCTTACAGTTTGCCAGTCCATTATGCATTGCAAGCTGCGGAAGAATTGGCGAAGGAAGGCATCAGCGCACATGTACTGGACTTGCGTACGATTCAACCGCTTGATCGAACAGCGATACTTGAAGCTGTCTCGAAGACCGGCAAAGTGCTGATTATTCATGAGGACAACAAGACTGGCGGCGTCGGGGCAGAGGTAGCGGCAATCATTGCAGAAGAGCTGCTCTATGATCTCGATGCGCCGATTCAACGTCTGTGCGGACCGGATGTGCCTGCAATGCCTTATAGTCCTCCGATGGAGAAATTCTTCATGCTGAATAAGGACAAAGTGAAGGAAGCGATGCGCCAATTGGCGATCTTCTAATCGAATGGCAGACGGTATGAAGGAGGAGAGAGACATGGCACAGCTTATGACGGAACTTCTCCTTCGACCGTACAGAACGGGAGTGTGAAAAAGATGTCTTCAAATCAGGGAACAGAAGTATTGATGCCGCAGTTGGCAGAATCCCTTGTACAGGCGACTATCGGCAAATGGCTGAAACGTCCAGGGGAGACCTTTGATGCGTATGAACCGATTTGTGAAGTGATTACAGATAAGGTCGTAGCTGAATTGCCAGCAACAGAAGCAGGCATTATGCAAGAAATTGTGGCGCATGAAGGCGAAACCGTTGCGGTAGGCGCGGTGATCTGCCGTGTTCAGTCACAAGCTGCTGCATCTGTGCCATCGTCAGCTGCAGGTGCCTCTGAGCAGAATCAGGGCCATTCAGCGGATGCTTCAGTAAATCAAACGGGGCAGGATATGCGCAATCGGTATTCACCCGCCGTGCAGCGACTTGCGCAGGAGCACGGAATTGATTTGCAGCGAGTGGCTGGTTCTGGATTGGGCGGCCGCATTACACGCAAAGATGTAATGGCTGCAATTGAAGCTGGTGGAGAAACCGTAGTAACACCATCAAGTGCTGCTACAGCTGGCAATGCACCAGCCTCATCGACTGGTATAGAAATAGCTGGTGGAGCAAGTGCAGCCCCGCAACCAAGTGCGGTGCAGCATGCAAGCGGGCATGTGCGCAACACCGGACTTCATCTTACAGAAACGCCGCGCATTCCTTCGATTGAAGTAGAAGGAAGAACACAAGCTGGCAATGGAGAGACCTTCATTGACGTCACACCGATTCGGCATACAATCGCAACGCGTATGCGCCAGAGCGTCTCTGAAATTCCGCATGCTTGGACGACAATTGAAGTCGACGTTACGAATCTTGTACAGCTTCGCAACAAGATTAAGGATGAATTCAAGCGCAAGGAAGGCATTAACCTGACTTATTTGGCATTCGTGCTGAAGGCGATCGTCAATGCGATCAAGGATTATCCGATTATGAACTCGGTGTGGGCTGTCGATAAGATTATCGTGAAGCGCGACATAAACTTGTCTTTGGCTGTAGGTACAGAAGATTCTGTATTAACGCCTGTCATTAAGAAGGCTGATCAGAAGAACATTGCGGGGTTGGCACGAGAGATCGATGAGCTGGCACGGAAGACAAGAGAGGGAACTTTGTCTCCAAATGATATGCAGGGTGGGACATTTACCGTGAATAATACGGGGTCGTTCGGCTCCATTCTGTCTTATCCGATCATTAATTATCCGCAGGCTGCCATTCTTACCTTTGAATCGATCGTGAAGAAGCCTGTTGTGATTAATGACATGATTGCCGTCCGCTCGATGGCGAATATGTGTCTGTCGTTGGATCACCGGATATTAGATGGCGTAATTTGCGGTAGATTTTTACAACGCGTGAAAGAAAATCTCGAAAGCTTCTCATTGGACACGAAAGTGTATTAAAATAGAATCAGCACGAATCGACGGAAGAAAGCGTGATGACAATGAATAATGAATGGAACAAAGCGGATAAGGCTCTTCGTGTAACCCATATGGGGCGTGTCGATTATGGCGCAGCATGGGATATGCAGAAGGAACTCGTTCATGCCATTGATGGTGGTACGAGAGAAGATACGCTGCTGCTATTGGAGCACCCTCCTACGTATACAATCGGTTCACAGCGCCACCCGGAGCATTTGCTGCTAAGCAAGGAAGAACTGGAGCGACAAGGAATTGCACTGTACGAGATTGATCGTGGCGGGGATATTACATATCACGGTCCAGGACAGCTGGTCGGTTATCCGTTAGTGCTATTGGATGGGCCACAGCTTGATCTTCACGGGTATTTGCGATCATTGGAAGAAGCGATTATTCAATTTCTTGCGACATTCGGTGTAATCGGAAGCCGCAAGCCAGAGTATACCGGTGTGTGGGTTGGCAATGTTAAGATAGCTGCGATAGGTGTGAAATTCAATAAATGCAGACGCCGTCGTGGCTTCGTAACCAGCCATGGCTTTGCACTCAATGTGAAGAGCGGCATCCAGCATGAAGGGTTCTCAGGCATTATTCCGTGTGGAATTAGCGAGTATGGGGTAACATCACTGGAGGATTGCACAGGTCAAACCTTCACAGTGGAGCAAGTAGGCCAATTGCTGCTGCCTCATCTTATTCATGTTTTCGGATTCGAAGCGGCCAAGCTTGACACTTCGTTGTTGGTGTAGGGGCTGCAATAAGTTCAAGCCATGCGATTGCTCGCATGGCTTGTCCCGTAGCTGCTCTGCTTATGTGGTTGCAAGATGAGATGCAGCTAGGTACCCCTAGCATGGATCAGCTTGAAGCACTAGCCATATATAAATGGCTCGACAATCACAAGCACGGTGGATGCGAGCATCGCGGCGAGCATGACATATATAATGATTTTAAACCATCGTTTGGATTGCATAAGAACAGAGAACTCCTTTCATCAATAAGATCATGAGTTATTCTCTATTGTACCTTAAATAAACGTTTGGAGGAAAGAGATATGGTTCAACAGGAAAGACTTGTAAAGCACTTTATGGAATTGGTTCAAATCGATAGTGAGACGAAAAACGAACGTGCGATCTGTGATGCGTTGAAACAGCAGTTCGAGGCACTTGGCCTCCAAGTAACGGAAGATGATACAACGTCTGCAACGGGACATGGAGCAGGAAACCTGATTGTGAACTGGCCAGCAACAGAAGGTCAAGAGAACGCAAAGCGTTTGTTCTTCACCTCCCATATGGATACTGTTACACCGGGCAATGGCATTAAGCCGCAGCTTGGCGAAGATGGATATATCCGCAGTGACGGTACGACGATTCTTGGATCAGACGACAAGGCAGGCCTTGCTGCTATGTTCGAAGCGATCCGACTCATTCAAGAATCGAATACACCACACGGTTCGATCCAGTTTATCATTACAGTAGGTGAGGAATCCGGCCTTGTAGGTGCTCGTGCAATGGACAGCAGCCACTTGCAGGCTGACTTCGGTTATGCGCTGGACTCAAATGGTGAGATTGGAGCAATTGCAGTTGCGGCTCCTACGCAAGCGAAAATTACAATGGAAGTGTTTGGTAAGTCCGCGCATGCAGGCGTGAATCCGGAAGATGGCATCAGTGCAATTCAAGTTGCCAGCAAAGCGATCTCCCGTATGCCGCTTGGACGTGTTGACCACGAAACGACTGCGAACATCGGCAAATTCGAAGGCGGTGGAGCGACGAACATTGTATGCGACTATGTGAAGCTGCATGCGGAAGCGCGCAGTATCGTACAGCATAAGGTTGAAGATCAAGTGAAGGCAATGAAGGAAGCGCTCGAGAGTGCTGCAGAGGAATGTGGAGCAAGAGCCGAGTTCCACAGTGACATCGTGTACCCTGCATTCCAATTCACAGAGAAAGATGAAGTTGTGCAGCTCGCTAAGCGTGCTATTGAGAGTATTGGCGCAACGACGCGCTTGTTCCATTCAGGCGGCGGCAGTGATGCAAATATCTTCAACGGCATGGGTGTACCTACCGTTAACTTGGCAGTAGGATACTTGGACATCCATACGACGAAGGAGCGTATTCACGTATCCGACCTGGTGAAGACGAGTGAATTGGTAGTCGCGATTATTCAACAAGCTGCACAAGCATAATGCACGCAATAAACATGTAGCTTGCTTCTGAATGATTATTGCAGGAAATGAATGAAATGATTATCATACTCAGCAGTTGTGCTGCATAGGATAAGCCCTTGTTCGATACCTTTCATGAACAAGGGCTTAATTGTTTTGAAACGGTTCGATTGTGCATAAGATGCAGGGGGATTAAGCATGGTAAGGACAGAACAGCGGAAGCCGCCAAGAGGTAAGCTATTTGCTCGATAATTTGCGGGTGGCGGGTTGGTTGTCCAATATCTGAGACAGTGGAGTGTTTCCACCATGGCGCATCATGAGACGACGTAGTTCGACGATTACTTCTTGCTTCTTGCCTACTAACAGCATTTCCTGTGCTTGATATATGCGTTGCATCCATTCATCACTCCCGGATCGAATCGGACAAGCCGTAATGATATAATGGGTATGTTCAGCGGAACGGAAATATGTACATAAAGGAGCACGAATATATGAATGAGCAACGAGGTTCTGAACGGGCAAGCAATCCCTTAGAAGAAGTTACAATAGAGACGAAGCCTATTTTTGATGGGAAGATCATTAAGCTTCAGGTAGATACGGTTACGCTCCCTAACGGTTCGACTGCAACAAGGGAGATTGTCCGTCATCCAGGGGCTGTTGCGGTATTAGCGATCAAAGAGGATAAAATGCTTGTTGTTGAACAGTATCGCAAGCCTCTTGGGCGCAATCAGGTTGAGATTCCAGCAGGCAAGCTTGATCCGGGAGAAGATCCAATCGTAGCTGCAAAGCGTGAGCTTGCGGAGGAGACTGGGTATCGTGCGGATCATCTCATTTCATTAGGCTCCTTCTTTACATCGCCTGGTTTTGCGGATGAAATCATTCATTTTTACGTTGCAGATCAATTGATAGCCGGCGAAGCACATACGGACGAAGATGAATTTTTGGAAGTAGATGCGATGACGCTAGAGGAAGCATTTGCTGCGATGCGCGCAGGGCGAATTAGCGATGCGAAGACTATCAATGCGATGTATGCATGGCAAATTTACAAACTAACAGGAAAGTGGCCGGTATAACCGAATGGAGAATGCAGCAAGAAGTGGACAGCATGAAGAGTTGCATACCATGTATGGTGACTTCCATATTCATATAGGCAGTACCTCGGAAGGACAGCCTGTGAAAATCAGCGCGAGCCGCAACTTGACCTTCGAGGCAATAGCACATGAAGCTTCCGAACACAAAGGGGTTCATCTGATTGGCATCATTGATGCGCATGCGCCGGGTGTACTGCGGGATATCGCAACGCTTCTTGATAAAGGCGAGATGGAGGAACTTCAGGATGGCGGTATCCGGTATAAGAACACCACGATATTTCTAGGAACCGAGCTCGAAATTCGTGAAGAAGGATATGGCATTGCACATGTGCTGTGTTATTTGCCGAATATCCATGCAATGGAACGATTCTCGAATTGGCTATCCCCTCATGTCACCAACATGAGTTTATCGTCCCAGCGTGTGTACTTGCCAGGGCGAGCACTGCAGGAAGAAACTGCGGCATATGGCGGATTGTTCGTGCCTGCGCATGTGTTCACACCTTTTAAGAGCATATATGGGAACTGTGCTGACAGAATGGCAGATGTGCTCGATCTGGAGATTATAGATGCTGTGGAGTTGGGCTTAAGTGCTGATACGGAAATGGCGGGATGTATCTCTGAGTTGGATCGATTTACATTGCTGACGAATTCAGATGCACATTCACTAAGTAAAATTGCAAGGGAATACAATGCACTTGTCATGGCTTCACCAACATTCAAGGAGTGGGCAATGGCCTTGCGTAGGGAAGCTGGACGCGGGGTTACAGCCAATTATGGTCTTAATCCGCGGCTTGGTAAATATCATCGCACTTCTTGTGCGAAATGTGGCCACGTTGTAGACAGTACTGTTTCCGTAGAAATCACAGATACCCTCGCGAATCAGGTACAGCCAAGATGTCCAGAATGTGGTTCAACGAAGTTCATCCGTGGTGTATCCGAGCGGATACGTTCTATCGCAGATCGCGAACAATCGGAGATTCCAGCTCATCGCCCGCCATATTGCATGCAGATTCCGCTTGAATTCATCCCTGGAGTAGGGAAGCGAACGCTTGCCAAGCTGCTGGAGCATTTCGGAACGGAGATGAACGTACTGCACCATGCAACGGAGGAGGAACTCAAGCAAGTGGTTGGACAAGCTACAGCAGAACTTATTGTGCTCGCTAGGAGCGGACAGCTGTCTCTACAAAGCGGCGGCGGAGGCACATACGGCAAAGTAATTACAGGAGAATAGTTCGAATCATAAAGGGACGAGCATGAGCATAAGCTGGATGGACGAGATATTCGTCGCTTCAACTTATTCGAAAGGGGCATCATCCATGAAGCCTATTGCTCACTCTTTTCGCTCTCAGCTCCATTTATATATTTTCGTGTCCGTTCTCTTCCTCGTCGGCGTTGTGTTTGGTTCCTTGCTCGTGAATGCACTGACATTGGAACAACAGCAGGATATCGGGAACCATGTGAGTCAGTTTGTGTCCACAATGGGACAAGAGTCTGCTGCTTCTAATCAGGTGGGGAATAGTGGAGAGACGTTTTTGAACTCGACGATGTTCTACGTCAAATGGATTGCATTAATTGCATTGCTTGGCATATCTATAATCGGATTTCCGCTTGTGCTTGCACTTGTATTTGCGAAGGGTGTGTTTATCGGATTCTCGGTGGGGACACTCATCAGTCAGTATGCATGGAAAGGCGTATTATTCGCATTAGTATCAGTCGCCCCGCATAATATTATTGCGATTCCTTTTCTGATGATTGCAAGCGTTGCGTCTATGGTATTTGCCATGCATATTCTGAAAAATCGATTGTTCGTTCCTAGGATGCAATCCTTGCGTGAGCCTCTGCAGCGCTTCATGACACTGCAATCTGTATCCTTAGTAGGAATGGCAGGAGTTGCAGCTGTTGCAACTTGGGTGTCACCTCTTCTAATGAGATGGGTTGTGCCAATATTGACAACGTGATCAGGAATAGACAACACCAAGAATATTGACTTTGTGCAATTCATTTGACACTGCTTGCGTTCTCCCCCTATAATATATAGAAGTGATACAAATGAAACGTGGATGGCAGGCAAGGGGGGAGACCATTGGAAGCGCGGATTGAGAAGATTAAGCAGCAACTTCAATCCCAAGGGTACAAGCTGACACCACAGCGCGAGGCAACCGTGCGCGTCCTGCTCGAGAATGAAGAAGATCATCTTAGTGCTGAGGACGTATTCATGCTCGTGAAAGAGAAAGCGCCTGAAATCGGTCTTGCCACCGTATATCGTACATTGGAACTGTTAAGTGAGCTGCATGTCGTGGAGAAGATGAACTTCGGCGACGGCGTTGCACGATATGATTTGCGCGGTGATACGAATAAGCACCATCATCACCATTTGATATGTGTCCAATGCGGCACTATGCAAGAAATCCGTGAGGATTGGCTTGGGCCATTGGAAGAGCGCTTGGAGCGAGAATTTCAATTTTCTGTCGTAGATCATCGTTTGGATTTCCAAGGTATTTGTAAGAATTGCCGGGAGAAGCAAGCAGAAGAGCAGGCGGAATAACCGCAAGCATTCAACAGGGAATTGAAATGGCGCTACGCTATGACAGCAGGTCGATAGCAGCGAATGAAGATGGATATGATGAGGAAGCCTCGGCAGGACTGCCGAGGCTTTATTGCTTGAGCAATTACATAATTGAAGGATTCGTAGATACCCTTCTTCTTCGCTGCACTTGCCGTTTGCGATGAGCGGCAGAGGTGCTTTTGGCGCCGATGGAGGAATGCCGCGGGACAACAGCTTGAGAATGACGGACGGCACGTTGACGATTGCGGCGACGAATTACCAGCACCTTTGACCTGTGTTTGTGTCGGGAAGCGGCTGCAGCCTGAATAGGGATGGCTGGAGTCGAATGCGCTGATTCGAGACCCTCGCTGGCTTCTGCTTCTTGCTGAGCGGCAATAGAGAGTGAAGAGAAGGCGCGGTCTGCTTGAATAAGGCCAGATCCTTGTGAATGGCGAGAGTAGCCGTTCAGAGGCCTCGCAGTATCCATGAGGAGCTTGCGAATAAGGGAAGGTTTTACCTTGCGGTTGTGAGCAAGCAGCAATGCAGCTGTACCTGATACATGTGGGGCAGCCATAGATGTTCCTGAATTTGTGATGAATCCTTGTTTATTGCTTGTGGATACAATATCGCTGCCGGGCGCAGCAACATCAATTCCGCGTCCGCGGCTGCTAAATGATGCAATGCGATTGTTTTTGTCAGTGGCGGCTACTGCGATGACTTCCGGGTAGCTGGCAGGCTGATCGATTTTACCGCTGTTTCTTCCTTCATTTCCAGCTGAGGACACGATCACGATGCCCTTGCGATGAGCACGTTTGACCATAGAGCGCAGCGATGCACTGGCGCCATTCAGTCCTAAGCTCATATTGATGACATCCATGTTATTGCGTATGCACCATTCCAACCCTTCCACAATATCTGACACATATCCGTCACCAGACTGATCCAGTACCTTTACAGCATACAGAATGACCTCTGGGGCAACGCCATACTGCATACCACTTTTTCCAAGTGCAGCAACAATCCCGGCTACATGTGTTCCATGACCATTATCGTCTCTATAGGAACCTCCCTTGCGAATCGTGTTCACACCACCCGCAATATTGAGATCAGGATGAGCCGATATCCCTGTGTCGACTACGGCTACCTTTATGCTCTTCCCCTGGGATGATTTCCATACTTCTGGAGCTTGTATGCGCTTGACGCCCCACGGAATTTGCTTGCTGGAAATAGGTTCTGCTGTAACAGAATTCAGGATCTGACTAGCAGGATAGTACGATAAGGGATAAATATGTGCCCTTACTCTCGCATCCGTTTCAATTCTGCGGACGCTGGGGTGCTTCCTTAATCGCTGCAAGGCATGATGGTTGCCGTCCATATGACAACACAGCATGTTAGCTGAACCTACTTGTTTTACTGGGGTAATGCCAAATTTTTTGAGTTCGAGTATGCATGCATTGTAGCTTTTTTCGTCTTTTAAAATGATCATTTTACGTACAGCTTTACGATGAGGACGGCTGCTTACAGCCGCCTTCAACATGCGTGATAAGGTGCGCATGCTTGCTAGCCCTCCAGTTCGAAACGAATTTGTGCAACTTCTTAGACAAGTGGAATGGAATGCCTTGTTGTATCGTATGAGACAAATATAGAACGGTGAAATGTTTTAGCAGCGAATTTCAAAAGGGAATACGGAGCGAACCGCATATCCGAAGGCTTGGCATCATATGTTACAGGAGAGTCGAACTTGCCCAGCGGAAGGGGATGAGCAGTGTGATAGTGCCTTTGCGAGCTCTATTAAGACGAATCAAGTTTATGGCGTTATTTCTCATGATGACCTATGCGGTTGCTTATATTATGGGGGCCGTCAGTGACTGGATTTATCCAGTGGACAAGTACCGCGAGCCACATGGCAAGGCAGTTAAGGTCTTTCGCTGGGAGGATGGCTTGGATAGAGAGCATATGACGTTCACAGAACGATTGCGGTTGTACTATTGGTTGGGCGAGTAGCGAACTGTTCGGACAAGGGAAGGGATTTACTCTCGTGTTGTTGAATTATTGTAGAGCAGTTGCTTAGATTTGCAGATGTGAAAGTCGCAAGGTAAGGAGTATAGTACGATGGCAGGCTTAATCGAACAACAGGTGGAAGCATACCGAGATTATTTAATACATGAACGGCGAGTGTCCTCGAATACGCGAGAAGCCTATATGCGTGATATACAGATGTTCATCGCATCAGTCGCCGACAATGTGAGCATGGTGGACGACATTCGTGCGTATCATGTGAATCATTATATGTATCAATTGAAGCGGGATGGACGTGCAGCCTCGAGTATTGCGCGCATTGCGGCCTCACTGCGATCCTTTTTCCATTTCTGTATCCGTGAAGGAAATTTGAAGCTGGATCCATCCTATGAAGTAGAGCGCCCGAAGGCATCTTCCAAAGCGCCAGAGATCTTGTCATTGCAAGATACAGAGCGGTTGCTGGCATTACCTGACGAGAGCAATCCGTTAGGGATTCGTGATCGGGCGATGCTGGAGACTTTATATGCGACAGGGGTTCGAGTGTCGGAGCTTATGTCGCTTAATATGGAGGATGTTCAGCCTAAGCTGGGGTTTCTGCGCTGCATGAGCGGCAAGGAGCGTGTTGTGCCTCTCGGACAGGTTGCGGCTGAAGCGTTGGAACGATACTTGAACGATGCACGCCCTCAATTATTATCCTCCTCATCACAGGCTGATGGATTGGAGACTACTGAGCATAATGCGCTCTTTGTCAATGTGCGCGGACAAAGGATGTCACGGCAAGGCTTCTGGAAAATGATCAAAAAATATGCAGAAGAGTTGGAGTTATCCTTTCCCATTACGCCCCATACGCTGCGGCACTCGTTCGCTGTTCATATGTTATCGAATGGTGCGGATGTGCGGGCAGTGCAAGAAATGCTCGGGCATGCAGAGCTTGCGACCACACAGCGATATGTGGAGCATATGAGAAAGTCAAGTATGAAGGACGTATATACCTCCGCCCATCCAAGAGCGAAGAAGAAATAGCGGGAGTATGGTTCAAATCTCCTTAACATAATCTAAGACGAAGAAAGAGAAGGAGTGGTAACCGTGGATAGAGAGAGCAAGCAATTTGGACGCATTGCAGTTATTGTTCTGGACAGTGTTGGCATTGGGGAACTGCCGGATGCTTCGCAATTTGGCGATGCGGGTACACATACCTTGGGACATATCATAGAGCATAAACCGAGTATTAAAATTTCGAATTTACAGCGCCTTGGCTTAGGCAATATCGCTGATCTCGGCAGCTTGAAGGCTGCCGAGTGCCCAGAAGGCGTATATGGCAAGATGGCGGAGATTTCAGTCGGCAAAGACACGATGACTGGTCACTGGGAACTAATGGGTCTTCGCATTACTTCACCTTTCAATACGTATCCAAATGGATTCCCACAAGAGCTGATTGAAGCATTCGAGCAAGAAACGGGCCGCAAAGTGTTGGCCAACAAGCCAGCATCAGGCACCGAAATCCTTGACGAGTATGGTGAGGAACAGATGGCGACTGGATCGTGGATCGTATACACATCTGCGGACAGCGTGTTCCAAATTGCTGCGCATGAAGATATTATTCCACTTGATGAGCTATATCGTGCTTGTGAGATCGCCCGGAAGCTGACATTGTGTGAACCGCACACTGTCGGCCGTGTTATCGCACGGCCTTATGTTGGCAAGCCAGGTGCATTCACGAGAACGCCGAATCGCCATGATTACGCAATCAAGCCTCCGGCAAATACCGTGCTCAATCTGCTGCAGCAGGCAGGCAAGGATGTTATTTCGGTGGGGAAAATCAATGACATTTTCTCAGGAGAAGGGATAAGTGCTTCTTATCCGACCAAGAGCAATGCACATGGCATCGACACGACGATCGAGTTGCTAGATCAATCATTTGAAGGGCTGCTGTTCGTCAACTTAGTGGATTTCGATTCATTGTACGGACATCGCCGTGATCCGGCAGGGTATGCGAAGGCATTGGAGGAGTTCGACGCCGCCCTACCTAAGATGATGGATAGAATCGGGCCGGATGATTTATTAGTCATTACGGCAGATCATGGCAATGATCCGACACATACGGGTACCGATCATACGAGGGAGTATGTTCCACTTCTGCTGTACAGCCCTTCCCTGCATGCGGGGCAATCACTTGGGGTTCGTACCACATATGCGGATTTGGGTGCTACGATCGCAGATAATTTCCGAGCAGGGCAACCTCAAGTAGGCACAAGCTTTTTGCAAGAACTGTAAAGAGTTTGGACAACAATGGAACAACACATTTTGAAAAGTTTGATGAAGATGATGTTACAACCGATCGATTCTGATCGGACAATGATGAATGGGGGAAATAAGATGAGCAACACAATTACACACGATCATATTCAAGAGGCAGCGGCTTATATTCAATCTAAGATTAGTGAGACGCCTGATGTAGGATTGATTTTGGGATCTGGACTAGGTGTGCTGGCAGAATTGGTGGAACAGCCTGTAACGATTGCATATGGGGACATTCCGCATTTCCCTGTATCGACTGTAGAAGGCCATGCGGGCGAGCTTCTGATCGGCAAGATCGCAGGCCGTACGGTAGCGATGATGAAGGGCCGCTTCCATATGTACGAAGGATATGGACCAGAGCTGACCGCATTCCCGGTTCGCGTTATGAAGGCGATTGGCGTATCCAAGTTGCTCGTAACGAATGCGGCAGGCGGGATCAACACTTCCTATAAGCCTGGGGATCTGATGATCATTTCCGATCATTTGAACATGACTGGGCGCAATCCGCTGATTGGTGCGAACGACAGCCGTCTTGGGGTACGCTTCCCGGATATGTCTCAGGCGTACAGCCCGCAGCTTCGCCAGAAGGCGAAGGACGTTGCAGCTTCGCAGGGTGTTGAACTGCAGGAAGGTGTATATGTCGGCTTTCTTGGCCCGAACTACGAGACGCCTGCGGAAATCCGCATGCTTCGTGTGCTAGGTGGCGACGCTGTAGGGATGTCGACGGTATCCGAAGTAATTGTCGCGCAGCATGCAGGCATGGAAGTGCTCGGTATTTCCTGCATCAGCAACATGGCGGCGGGCATTCTGGATCAGCCATTGTCGCACGATGAGGTCATGGAGACGGCAGAGCTCGTTCGCGACCAATTCCTCAAGCTTGTTATTGGAATTATCCCTGTGATGTAAGAAACAAATTCACATGTGAAAAAAGGCCGCTGCATGGCTGTCCGTTGATCGGGCAGCAGCAGCGGCCTTATCTTATGGTTCCAGCAATATAAAATGAGCGAGTCCATTCGAAGAAGGCAATTGTATAACGTTCAATTCGATGAGCTGGTTAGTCACATAAGTATATAAAAAATGATAGTACCAAATAAAATACTCCTCGAAGGAAGTTTCTTCAGCGAAAGGAGAGGCGTGATACGCTTGAACTAGCATAGAACGATAATCCTCGAACAGTCTGATCAAATCCGCCGTAATAAGATTGGCAATGCGATGCAGTGCTTGATATTCCTCGTTGTTTAGTACAGGGATCATCAGCTTGCCGTTCTTCCACAAATGTAACTGCTTCAAACCCTTTCGTATCTCACTGTCAATCGAACCGTTGCCAGATGAGCTTTGAATAATGTGATCGATTATCGTTGGAATTGCAGCCTTATTTTCCGATAATGCAGGGCCAAATAAAGTACATACCTGTTCCTTGCTGAACAGGGGAAGAAGAGGCTGATTGTATCTGTTATTCCCATACGCGCAATAGTACGCCGAACCGATAGGAACACAGTGGTTTCCGTAAATTCCGAACGGCTCTAGCTGCTGATCAGCATGTTTTTCCAACAAACCATAGTAATAGTTCTTTCCATTGCGAGACGGTCTGTCGGACTTGAGGAATAACTGTTCCACATAGTCGATTTGCACGAAATCTAATAATACATCGCTCATTATAAATAGGGAGAGATCAGCAAATTCAAAATTGTGCAATGCCGGGATCTTGAAAGTCTCTTGCTGGATTCGATTCGCGTTGTGATTGATTAGAGATACGATGTCATTTCCGATTGCGATGCTAAGCTGGTAGAACTGTTGCCCCGCCTCATGTGAGATGACCGGAAATGTCGGAACATATCGCCCCTCTACTTTTTTGGCGAGACCTTCACCATAGAGCAGATCGATGCTCTTCTTCCACTGTGCTTGCGAAATAGAGAGCTCCTTCATTAGCTGTTCCTCTGAATAGCCCAGATGCAGCCCGATACAGATGCGATCAAGGTTATCCTTAGTAAAATCAAAATTCGGGAAATTCAACCCCCGCGAGATCATAATTTGTGTTCAAATTGCGACTGAAGCATGATGTCATCCTCTCTCGTTGTGTACTGCATTTCATTTTCATAGGCATAAATTTATTTCCCAAATTTTTTCGACATCATGACATGATAAACCTTCCAAGATCTGCTCTATCTTTCGATAAGAGTGGAATATTTTGCTTCTGAAAGGTAACACTGGATAGAAAGTGCATCCTGCGCATGTAATGCGCTCAGAATGTACGCTATTTAGATAGGAGGGGACAATCTGTGAACAAATGGCTGTGTGCTAGCCTTAGCTTTTTATTTGCTGCCGCTTGTATATTGCCTTCTTCGGCGAACGCATCTTATGCACGGGCAGACTTGCCGCCTTGGACAAATTCAGAAACGCCAAGCCAAGCAACATCCTCTGCTGCGCCGGATGCCCAACTGGCGGATAACGCGCGCTCAGCGGTGCTTATGGATGCGGACACGGGAACGGTGATTTTCGAGAAAAATAGCCACGATCGGCTTCCGCCAGCGAGTATTACGAAAATTATGACGATGCTGCTTGTCATGGAAGCCATTGACAAAGGAAAGCTGAAGATGACGGACAAGGTGGCAACAAGCGAGTATGCCGCGTCTATGGGCGGATCGCAAATCTTTCTGGAACCGGGCGAAGAGATGACGGTTGAGGAAATGATGAAGGGAATCGCAATGGCCTCAGGCAATGATGCATCGGTTGCGATGGCTGAGAAGATCGGCGGCTCCGAGAAGGCGTTCGTACAAATGATGAACGATAAGGCTGCAGAGCTTGGCATGAAGGATACACATTTTGTAAATTGCAATGGCCTCCCTGCTGAGAATCATTATACGTCAGCACATGATATTGCCTTGATGTCGCAAGCGTTGTTGAAATATCCGTATGTAACGAAATTTACAGGTGCATATGAGGATTATTTGCGACAGAACACCAGCAAGAAATTTTGGCTTGTCAATACGAATAAGCTTGTACGGTTCTACCAAGGTGCAGATGGGTTGAAAACAGGCTTTACTTCAGAAGCTCGTTATTGCCTGTCTGCGACAGCGAAACGGGATAATATGCGTGTGGTAGCTGTTGTGCTTGGCGAGCCGAATACGAAGACACGCAATGCAGAAGTCACGCAAATGTTCGATTATGCCTTCGCTCAGTATACGAATGTTCCGCTGCTGAAAAGCGGAGATAAGATTGGCGATATTCGTGTGGAGAAAGGGATGGTCGAGAATATTGAGCTAAAGGCTCAGCGTCCATATCATGTTTTACTCAAAAAAGGCGAGGGCACTGACAATCTTCGCTTCGAACTGGAAGGTCCGAAATCTGTGAAGGCTCCAGTAGCGGCGGGTCAGTCGCTTGGGAAACTTGTCGTTTATCAGGGAGATAAAAAGGTTCGTGAATATCCTGTCGAATCCACCGAGGAAATTGCGAAAGCTGGCTGGTGGACACTCTTTAAACGTACGTGCGGCAAGTTGTTTTTTGTCAATTAACGGCGTGCAGCTTCTAGTTTTGTCGTCAGGCAGGAATTGGTTATCCCATTGACGAACTGTATCGGCATCATGGGGAGGAGAGTGAAGCGCCATGAATCTGCAGGTGGAATTGGAACACCAGCGCAACGTATTGATTACCCGTCTGAGAGGGGAACTGGATCATCATACGTCTGAGTACGTACGAATTCAGCTCGACGAAGCGATTCAACGCAAGCAAGTGAACCATGTCGTGCTAAGCCTTCGTGATTTGACGTTTATGGACAGTTCGGGTTTGGGGGTCATTCTAGGAAGATACAAGCAGATCAAGGGACGAGGCGGAAAAATGGCGGTATGCGATATGAATCCCGCGGTACGACGTCTGTTCGAATTGTCTGGCTTGTTTAAAATTGTGCATGTTTACGATAATGAGCGCAAAGCGCTTAATGGGTTGGAGGTCGTATCATGAGTGTACAATCAGACACGAACGTAATGACGCTGCAATTTTCCAGTCGTTCCGAGAATGAAGCATTTGCCCGTGTGGCTGTTGCAGCCTTTGTATCGCAGCTGGATCCGACAATGGACGAGCTGACAGATATGAAGACCGTAATCTCTGAGGCAGTGACGAATTGTATCATCCACGGATATGATAATGATCCTACTGGGATGGTTACGATTTCAGCGGTTATTTCCGGTGAGGAGATTATGCTGACCGTATCAGACAATGGACGAGGCATTGAGGATCTTGAGCTTGCAAGACAGCCGCTGTATACGTCGAAGCCGGACATGGAACGCTCTGGCATGGGCTTCACGATCATGGAGAACTTCATGGATGAATGCGAAGTAACTACCGAACTGGGCGTGGGTACGAGCATCCGCATGAAGAAGCGGATTGAATCGAAAAAAGCGCTCTATAATTAGGGGTTGAAGCCATGGAAGCTGATTTGAAGCAGTCGTCGCCCAATTATTTGGATGACGCGGAAGTGAAGCGTCTGATTGCACTCAGTCAGACAGGTGACTCGTTAGCGAGAGAAACACTTGTCAATTGCAACATACGCCTTGTCTGGTCCGTCGTTCAGCGCTTTATGAATCGAGGATATGATCCAGATGATTTGTTCCAGATTGGTTGCATCGGATTGCTGAAATCTGTTGATAAATTCGATTTATCATATGACGTGAAGTTCTCGACTTACGCAGTGCCGATGATCATCGGTGAAATTCAGCGTTTTCTGCGTGATGATGGAACGCTGAAGGTGAGTCGATCACTGAAGGAGATGGCGAACAAAGTTCGCAAGACGAAGGATGAGTTGTCCAAGCGGCTCAATCGGCTTCCAACGATTAAGGAAGTTGCAGCGGAGCTTGGGGTATCACCGGAGGATGTTGTGTTCGCACAAGAAGCGAATAAACCACCGACATCCATTCATGAGACGGTATTCGAAAATGATGGTGATCCAATTACGTTAATGGATCAAATTGCCGATGATACGCAGGACAAATGGTTTGATAAGCTTGCGCTGAATGAAGCGATAGAAGGCTTGAGTGAACGGGAGCAGCTTATTGTCTATTTGCGGTACTATCGGGATCAGACGCAATCTGAGGTTGCCAGTCGCCTCGGAATATCGCAGGTGCAAGTGTCACGGCTGGAGAAGAAAATATTGCAATCCATCAAAGCCCAGATCGCTCAGTGAGCCAGAGAGGGTATGAGGAGCAAACCGCAGGGAGATGTCCTTGCGGTTTTTTTGCTGTCTATTCAACCATACTAACACTATGGAGGAAGGAGGGGGATGAACATGGCGACTTTGGATGAGTTGCCTGATTCCGGCAGTACCTGCTATATCCGGCTGCGCAAGCAATCTTCGGTCAAGCCAGATCATCCGATTCGACTTAAGGATGTAGCTGAGGTCATTGCAGACGATGCATGGTACACGAAATTAAGAGAGCTTGTGCTGAAGGAACCAAAGACAAGCGACGGCAACATGATATTGATTGACATGATGCACATTACGAGGGCAATTAAGGAACTGTGTCCGAGAATGACCATAGAATGCTTCGGCCAGCCGCATACATTAGTTGAGGTTGTGACGCAGGTGAAGAAGCCAAATATCGCCCTAATTGTTCTTGTCTGGCTGCTGCTGTTCTTCGGTTCAGGCCTCGCGATCATGAACTTTCACGCCGATGTAAGCATGCTCCCTGTACATAAACGAATTGTAGAAATGCTTACGGGTCGGAAGGATGCGAATCCATTTTGGTTCCAAGCCTGTTATTCCATTGGCATCGGTCTTGGGATGGTCGTATTTTTTAATCACTTTTTCCGCAAGAAGTTCAATGAAGAGCCGACACCGCTTGAAGTTGAGATGTTCCTATATCAGGAAAACTTGAACCAGTACATGATAACCGAGGAATACAAGCGATTGCGCAAGGAGGATTTGAAGCGTGACTGAGACTTGGCTGTATGGTCTTGCACAGCTGCTGGCATCGTTCGCGGGAATCGCTGGCGGGATTACGGTTGGGGGCGCGATGGTGGCATTATTTGTCGTGCTTGACATGCTTCCACGGCTAGCACAGCTTACTCGCTCCTTCCACTGTTCGTATTGGTTTGAGTACGCCATTATTGCGGGCACGCTGTTCTTTACCGTAACAGATTTATGGAGTATCCGATTCTTCTATGCGGGATGGTTCTCTCCATTCATCGGACTGCTGGATGGGGTATTCGTGGGACTCTTGGCTGCAGCGCTGACGGAGGTATTGAATGTTTTTCCGATATTGGCGAAACGGCTTGGTATGACACATGCGCTCCCTCATCTACTGACCGCAATGGTAATTGGCAAGGTTCTTGGATCTTGGTTCGACTGTTTTAAATACCCGCATTGAAATTTCTGTGTGAATGATGAGAATCTCGCAATGAAGGATATGCCAAGATATGGAGATTCAATAAGAAGGAGGATATTGCCCAATGACAGAGCAGCAAACTGAACAAGAATCGTCGCAAAAGGACGTACTTTCCCCTCCTCATTCGAAATCACCGAAAGAGCAGTCTGAGGATGGGGGCAATCATCAGCATGCATCTGAGCAAGGCAGCTTGCATGACAGAAAAAAGCAGCGTGAGAAGTCCGATACGATAGAAGAGTCCATCATCTATTGGCAGGACAAGGACGAAATCTCCAAGAAGCTGGACGAGACGAAACGAACGCTGCAACAGGTAGTTGGACTTGGGGAGTCGTTCGATATCGTGCTGCGCGAGATGGTCTTCGGCGAGCGGCGGGTAGGTCTGTTCTATGTGAATGGTTTTGCTAAGGACGAAGTGATGACGTTAATCTTGTCCCGAATGTCATACTTGGATAAGGAAGAAATGTCGCCGAACGCACTCAAATCCTTGTTCGAACGCTATATCCCTCATGTTCAAGTAGAGCGGGAGAATAAGTTAAGCAGCGTCATTAATAAAGTGCTCGCTGGCAGCAGCGCTTTCTTTATTGATCATGAATCAAGTGCGATTATTGTGGACTGCAAGACTTTCCCTGTGCGGGGTCTTGAAGAACCGTCGCTCGAGCGGGTGGTTCGGGGTGCACGTGACGGATTCGGCGAGACACTGCTTACGAACGTTACCCTTGTCCGACGCCGCTTGCGTGATCCGGGGCTTATGTATGAAATGGTGCAGGTGGGACGGCGTACCCGTACCGATGTGTGTATTGCCTATATAGATGATATTGCTGACAAGCGTCAAGTGGAGTCGGTTCGTAATAAAATAAAAGCGGTGAATGTGGATGGTCTGCCACTGGCCGACAAGCAACTAGAGGAGGCGATTATCAATAAGGCGTGGAACCCTTATCCGCTAGTACGATACTCGGAACGTCCAGATGTTGTCGCTTCCCATTTGATGGATGGCAGCATTGTCATATTTGTCGACACTTCTCCATCTGTCATCATTTTGCCGACGACGTTTTTCGACTTATGTCAGCATGCAGAAGAGAATCGACAAACTGCATTTATGGGAACCTATTTGCGGAGTGTGCGCTTCATCGGTATTTTTGCATCGCTCTTCATTCTCCCATTGTGGCTGCTGCTCGTTATCGAGCCGGGATTAAAGCCTGCCGCCCTACAAATTATTGGACCGCAGGAGACAGGGAAGATACCGCTCATTTTCCAGTTCCTCATCGCAGAGCTCGGCGTGGATCTCATGCGAATGGCGGCTGTTCATACTCCGTCGCCGCTTGCGATAGCATTGGGCTTGCTAGCTGCGATACTCGTAGGTGACATAGCGGTCAAAACAGGAGTGTTCGTCAATGAGGTTATTTTGTACATGGCTGTAGCTGCCGTAGGGATGTTTGCGACACCGAGCTATGAGCTGGCGCTGGCCAATCGAATCGTGAGGCTCGTGCTGCTTGTTTCGGTTGCGCTATTCAGAGTTCCCGGACTCGTCATTGGTACAACCGTTTGGCTGCTCTGGCTGACCCTGCATCGCTCGTACAATGCATCATACTTATGGCCGTTCATTCCGTTCAATGCCAAAGCGATGTACAATATCATCGTGCGACAGCCATTCTTGCTGATAAAGACGCGCCCTAGCTTGAATCAGACACGAGATAATACAAAGATGCCGCCAAGAACGAAGCGATAGCTTCAACGTTTGGAAGGCAATGTGTTTGTCCCTTGACAACCTCTATAATGCAAATGATGGACGGAAAAATCCATTCTTTCAAGATCGAATAAGCTGATATACTCGATGTAATATTTTCACTAACAATTGGAACAACATGAGGGGATAGACATAGAAGATCGAGTGGGAGTGGGGAGAAATGACGATGTACTTACACGGAACGAGCAAGATTAATGGGGATGGACATTTAGAAATTGGCGGTTGCGATGTAACCGAATTGAAGCAGCAATTTGGTACTCCGCTTTATATTTTTGACGAAGCATTAGTCAGAGAACGCTGTGGACAATACATGGAAGCATTTCGCGAGTCTGGGTTAACCTTTCAAGTTGCATATGCAAGCAAAGCATTCTGTACAACGGCAATGTGCCGGTTAGTCGACCAAGAGGGGCTGTCGCTAGATGTTGTATCGGAAGGGGAATTGTATACAGCCTTGCAGGCTGGATTCCCGGCCCAGCGAATCCACTTCCATGGGAATAATAAGACGCCCGAGGAGATCGAA
>NZ_JBEFZI010000001.1:334280-556747 GCF_040195695.1 Paenibacillus wuxiensis
ACGGAGCTGAAGCTGTTGAATGCGATTTGCCAAGAACGCAATCAGTCCGTACCTGTGCTGCTCCGCGTTACACCGGGTGTTGAGGCACATACGCATGAATACATTTCGACAGGTCAGACGGATTCGAAGTTTGGCTTTGACATCGGCAATGGTACGGCGCTTGAGGCTGTGCGTCATGCGGCGGATGCAACTCATTTGGAGCTGCTGGGCATCCACTCGCATATCGGATCTCAAATCTTCGAAACTGAAGGATTCCAAATGGCGGTTGAACGCGTTGCACAATTTGCTCGTGGGGTGAAGGAACAGCTAGGGATCGCATTCCGGGTTGTGAACTTGGGCGGCGGTTTCGGCATCCGCTATGTAGAAGGGGATACGCCTCTGCATGTTCGCGATTATGTAAAGGCCATTACAGATGCTGTAAAGCAGCATTTTGCTGACATCGGAGAATGTTTGCCTGAAATTTGGGTAGAGCCAGGCCGCAGTATTGTTGGAGAAGCGGGAACAACACTGTATACAGTTGGCTCTGTGAAGGATATTCCAGGCGTGCGCAAATATGTAGCTGTTGATGGAGGGATGACCGACAACCCTCGACCAGCGCTGTATGAGTCTCGTTATGAGGCACTGCTTGCTAACCGTTCGACTAATGAGTCCACGGAGACAGTGTCGATAGCAGGAAAATGCTGCGAAAGCGGCGATATGCTGATTTGGGATGCTGTGCTTCCTGCCGTCCAGCAGGGCGATCTGTTGGCTGTGTCCTGCACAGGTGCGTACAATTATTCGATGGCAAGCAACTATAACCGTATTCCAAGACCAGCTGTCGTGTTCGTGCACAACGGGGAAGCGGATATTGTTGTACGTCGTGAGTCGCATGAAGATATCGTGCGCAATGACTGCATTCCATCTCGTCTGCGCAACGAGCCAGCGCTGAAATAGTACGGGATGTGACGATTGCAAGCTCCACGGCAGCAGTTGAATTTCACATCCGAAGTTACACTATATATGGAAATTATTACAACACCCAATCTTCTGTCTTGTCGTGGCATAACGATGAGGCAGAAATCGGGTGTTTTCTTTTTGTTAAGAAATAACGTATAATCGGATGAGCAAGCGTGAGCATTGTACATATGGAAGGAGACGATACATGATGAGCAAATATGCATTGATTGAATTGGAAAAAGGCGGCACGGTGAAAATCCAGCTCCATGAGCAAGAGGCACCAGGTACCGTTGCAAACTTTGAGAAGCTGTCCAACGAAGGTTTCTATAACGGCTTGACATTCCACCGTGTTATTCCGGGCTTTGTAGCGCAAGGCGGTTGCCCGCACGGAACAGGTACAGGCGGCCCAGGCTACACAATCAAATGTGAGACAAAAGGCAACCCGCACAAGCATGAGCGTGGTGTACTTGCGATGGCGCATGCCGGCAAGGATACAGGCGGTTCCCAATTCTACATCACTTACGATGCATTCCCTCACTTGGATGGCGTGCATACGGTATTTGGCAAAATTGTAGAGGGCATGGAGCATGTAGATGCTGTTAAGCAAGGCGACAAGATGAAGCAAGTTACCATCGTGGAAGAATAGAAATAATTGAGGGAAGGCGTGTATGCAGCTTGGCTGCTGCACGTCTTTTTTATTTGAACGCATCTGAATGGTTCCATGCGGTGAAGCGACACAAGTTGCATTTTACCAGGTCAGGTGGTACACTTCTAAGTGCAACATCTTAGAAACTAATTTTATAGCAATACGAATGACAGACCTTCAGGGCAGGGTGAAATTCCCGACCGGCGGTGATGAACCTATTCTTGCGTGTGCAAGGTGTTCTTAGTCCGTGACCCGGGTGGATTCGTCCACACGGTGGATCTGGTGCAACTCCAGAGCCGACAGTATAGTCTGGATGGGAGAAGGGGCGTCAGGAGAGAAGAACTCGATAATTAGTTCTTTCAAGTTCTTATTTTCACAATTTCATGAGCATTCCAGGCGAAATGGACGGCGAATACCTGCGTAAGCGCGAGGTTTTCTATTCATCTATCGTCGTATTTGACATATGCGAAATCGATGCAGTTTGCTGAGAACATCCTTGTTGTCGGTTTTATTTGTCATATAAAAATGGAAATTATGCTTATGTGCGACTATTGTGAAATTAAGTACATACCTGTAAGCTCAATCAATCATGCCCTTCGGAGGATCCGAAGGGCTTTTTTGCGTTAGCCTTGATCTGTTTGTGGAAAGGAGGATACCCAATGTCTGCTGTTATCAATGATGAACTGTACATGCAGCTCGCTGTGAACATGGCAGAGCAGGTGCTTGGACAGACCGATGTGAACCCTGCAGTTGGCTGTGTCATTGTGAACGAGGGACGAATCGTCGGTCTTGGAGCTCATTTGCGGCGTGGTGAAGGCCATGCGGAAGTCCATGCTTTACAGATGGCTGGTGAAGCGGCCAGAGGAGCGACTGCGTATGTGACCCTTGAGCCATGCAGCCACTATGGGAGAACACCGCCTTGCAGCCTGCGATTGATTGAAGCGGGAATCGCCCGTGTCGTGATCGCTTGCGTCGATCCGAATCCAGCGGTTGCAGGGAGAGGAATTGCTCTACTGAAGGATCATGGAATTGGGATAACGTTGGATGTGCTTCGGGAGAGAGGTCTCGCACTGATTGAAATGTTCGCTAAGCATATTACGACCGGCATTCCGTTCGTTACCCTCAAGACAGCAAGTACGCTGGACGGCAAGATCGCCACTTCGACTGGGGACAGCAAGTGGATCTCGAATGAGCGAAGTCGTGAACTCGTTCATTCGATGAGGCACCGTCATCAAGCGATTATGGTAGGCATAGGCACTGTGCTTGCGGATGATCCATCGCTGACAACACGTCTGTCGGTCCCTGGGGTAAACCCAGTGCGCTTGATTGTAGACTCGAAGCTTCGGATCCCTATGGACGCCAAGGTCGTAATCGATCAAGCTGCACGAACCTGCATCTTCACAACTGCACGGGCAAGCGGGGAGAAGCGGCGTGAATTGGTGTCCCGAGGCGTAGAGGTCTTCGAGTGCGGAGAAAGCGAGAAGGTAGACCTTCAGCAGATGATGGAATGGTGCGGCCAACATGAGATCGGATCCATACTCCTTGAAGGTGGAGGTCGATTGAATGGGGCGATGCTAGAGAAGAAGCTGGTCGACAAAGTTGCAATATTTATGGCTCCGATTGTCGTCGGCGGTCAGCATGCGCCTGGTAGTTTTGTGTTTGAAGGTGTAGAGCGGATGCAGGATGCATACCGGCTTCAGCATGTGGAGGTTGAGAAGCTCGGAGATAATATCTGCATCACTGGATATCCGTTCGGCAAGCGTGAGGTGGAGCATTTGACTCATTCCAGCATTAAAGGAGGAGCATAGCAATGTTCACCGGACTCATTGAAGAAGTGGGCTCACTGCAGTCTGTGATGAATCGGGGCGAGGCGATGGTGCTTCATATCCGAGCATCTAAGGTTCTAGAAGGCATGAAGCTGGGGGATAGCATCGCCGTCAATGGTGTTTGTCTGACCTCAACGTCCTATGATGGCAGCTCCTTCATGGCGGATGTGATGCCGCAGACGTTCCGCCATACGAATTTGAAGGATTTAAGGCCGGGCGATCCGGTCAATCTAGAGCGTGCAATGACAGCAGGCGGACGATTCGGCGGTCATATTGTACAAGGACATGTAGATGGTCTTGCAACGATTGTGGGACGAACAAGAGATGCGAATGCTGTTGTCATCGAATGTCGGGCGAGTCGGCCTGAGATGGCGAAATATATGATTCCACAAGGTTCTGTCACCATTGACGGCATCAGCTTAACCCTAACACGAGCAGAGCATGGAGAGTTTGCCGTATCGATTATTCCACATACGTTGGCGCAAACCGCTCTTCAGCGCAAGCAGCCGGGTGATACCGTCAACATTGAATGTGATGTGCTTGGCAAGTATGTGGATCATTTGCTCCGGTATGGTAGATCAGGGCCGGAGAACGAGACAAAGGATTCGGATCGTTCTGGTTCTGGAGGTCTTAATGCAGCGTTTTTGGCAGAGCATGGTTTTATGTAATGGTGAAAGGGGAGGAACAACATGAAGGAAGCATTTCACTTTGATTCGATAGAAGACGCAATTGCAGATTTGAAGCAGGGCAAGGTCATCATTGTGGTTGATGACGAAGATCGGGAAAATGAAGGCGACTTTATCGCGTTAGCCGACAAGGCAACACCGGAAGTTATTAACTTCATGATTACAGAAGGCCGAGGATTGGTATGCGTACCTATTACGCAGGAGCGTGCCGAGGAGCTTGAGCTTCACCCAATGGTTGCACACAATACGGACAATCACGGTACGGCATTTACCGTATCCATTGATCACGTAGATACGACTACTGGCATTTCAGCGCACGAACGCTCACTAACGATCCAGAAGATGCTGGATGCGGACGCCAAGGCAGAAGATTTCCGCCGCCCGGGTCATATCTTCCCGTTAATAGCGAAGAGTGGTGGTGTGTTGCGCCGTGCAGGGCATACGGAAGCAGCGGTTGATCTCGCCCGGTTGAGCGGATCTGCACCTGCTAGTGTCATCTGCGAAGTGATTAAGGAAGATGGCACGATGGCTAGACTGCCCGACTTGATGGAACTGAAGGGGCAATGGGACTTGAAGCTCATCAGCATCAAGGATCTCATTCATTACCGTAATGAGAAGGAGAAGCTGGTTCAACGTGAGGTCGAGGTGAACATGCCTACTGACTTCGGCATATTCCGAGCTATTGCCTATACGAATGGTGTAGACAATAAGGAACATGTTGCCTTAGTGAAGGGCGACATTGATGGAACTCAGCCAGTTCTTGTTCGCGTTCATTCGGAATGCTTAACCGGGGATGTATTTCATTCACATCGCTGTGACTGTGGCCCTCAATTCGCCGCTGCGCTTTCACAAATAGACAAGGAAGGCAATGGCGTCCTGCTCTATATGCGCCAGGAAGGCCGCGGGATTGGACTTATTAATAAGCTCAAAGCTTATAAGCTTCAGGAGCAAGGGCTAGACACGGTGGATGCCAACTTGGAGCTTGGATTCCCAGCGGATCTGCGGGATTACGGCATTGGAGCTCAAATCTTGAAAGATCTCGGCATATGTCAAATTCGCCTTCTTACAAATAATCCTCGCAAAATTAAAGGGTTGGAAGGCTATGGTCTGGAGGTCGTTGAGCGCGTCCCGATCCAAATGCAGGAGAATGAAGACAACACAAAATATTTGCATACGAAGGCTGCGAAGCTCGGGCATATGCTCGTATTCGACGATATTGAACAGGATGAACAAGCACGCAGATAAGCCCTGAAGGAAATGAAGTACCGCAAGCGTGCGATAACCTTATCGTTATGATTCAGTTATTTATCACAGAGGAGGACTTTACTTATGCCACATGTATTTGAAGGACACTTAGTTTCCGAAGGATTAAAATATGGAATTGTTGCTGGTCGATTCAATGAATTTATTGTCAGCAAGCTTGTTTCGGGAGCACTTGATGCGCTGAAGCGCCACGGGGTTAAAGATGAAGAGGTAGATATTGCCTGGGTTCCGGGTGCATTTGAAATTCCACTTATTGCGCAGAAAATGGCGGAGAGCGGGAAATATGATGCCGTGATCACACTTGGCGCAGTTATTCGCGGCTCCACTCCGCATTTCGATTATGTGTGCAGTGAAGCGGCTAAAGGCGTTGCGCAAGTGAATATGAAGACAGGGGTTCCGACCATATTCGGAGTGCTGACAACAGACTCCATCGAGCAGGCAATTGAACGTGCAGGAACGAAGGCAGGCAACAAGGGTTGGGAAGCTGCGTCTACTGCAATTGAAATGGCGAACTTGACGAATCAGTTAAAATAGTGCTTATTTAATGTAGTGCCCTTTTTGCAAGGGCGCTACATTTGTTTTATTGCTCAGGAGGTTATCACGGGGTGACCGTAACGTATAAGCTGGAACAGTTTGAAGGACCGCTCGATTTGCTCCTGCATTTAATCGACCAAGCGGAAATTAATATTCAAGATATATCGATTAGTGAGATTACCGATCAATATATGGAATATTTGCACAACATGCAGGAATTGGAGCTGGAGATTACGAGCGAGTTTCTCGTTATGGCGGCAACGTTGCTGTCCATGAAATCACAGCAGCTGCTTCCCAAGCCTCCGGTCATGGAATGGGACGACTATGAAGATTATGTGGATGATGAGCCTGATCCGCGGGCAGAGCTTATACGCAAGTTGATCGAATACCGAAAGTACAAGGGAATTGCGGAGCATCTCCGGGAACGCGAGACAGAACGAAGCATGATTTTTTCCAAGGAACCAGAGGACTTAACGCCATTTATGCCAACAGCTCCTGATAATCCAGTGGATGGATTACATGTCACAGACTTGATCGCAGCTTTCCGCAAGGCACTTAGCAAAGCGTCGCGCAGAACGCAGGTCGCAACAATCCACCGGGATGAAATATCGGTGAAGGATCGGATTAAGAGCATTATCGACACGCTGCGTCCATTTGGCAAGGGAGGTAAGATGATGTTCTCTAACTTGCTTAGCGAGCATCTCACGCGTTCGGAAATTGTCGTTTCCTTTCTCGCGCTGCTGGAGCTGATGAAGATGAAGCAAGTTCGCTGCTACCAGGATAGCCTCTTTGAGGACATCGTGATTCAATGGAGTGGGGAGGTGGACACGGAAGATGGACTTTCAGATGCTGAAGTCGATTATTGAGGGGTTGTTGTTCATGGCTGGAGATGAAGGCTTGAACATTAAGCAAATCTCAGAAATTACAGAACAGCGCCCAGAGGTTATAGAGGAAGCGATGAACGATCTGCGCGCGGACTTCGAGCGCTCGAAACGTGGTCTGCAAATTGTTGCAATCGCAGGGATGTACGAGCTAGCTACATTGCCAGAACATGCCCCGTATTTTGAGAAGATGGCATATTCGCCATCGCGTTCTTCTCTGTCGCAAGCAGCCCTAGAGACCTTGTCTATCGTTGCCTATCGACAGCCGATTACCCGTGTTGAGATTGAAGAAATCCGCGGCGTAAAATCGGATCGTGCGATTCAGACACTGACGAACAAGGGTTTGATCGAAGAGGTTGGACGAGCAGAAGCGATTGGAAGGCCGATTTTGTATGGCACAACGAAATCATTCTTAGATTATTTCGGATTATCAACAATTAAAGAACTGCCGGATTCCTCTGCTTTTGAACAAATGGATGGGTTAGAAGAGGAAACGCAGCTCTTGTTCGAGAAGTTAGATGGACGCCAATTGACGATTGAAGACGTGAAGGAAGTTGAAGAACAATTGGAAGCAGGAGTTCAACATGAGCACGAGGAAGAGATACGATAAGAACTTCTGCGTATGAAGCTGTTGAATATGCAAATATGAGGAGGAACTGCTTTGAACATTCATTTCCACGGTCATTCCTGCATTCAGCTTGTTACCGAACAGCATAGTATTATCATTGATCCTTTCTTGACTGGCAACCCTGTAGCAGTCACACGCTCAGAAGAGATTCATGCGGACTATGTGCTGCTCACACATGGACATGGCGATCATATTGGTGATGCGGTATCCATCTCCAAGCGCTGCAATGCGCCTATTATTGGCATGGTAGAGCTTACGAACTACATGGAATCGCAAGGTGCGCAAGCTATAGGCATGAACCTAGGTGGACCAGCTCCATTCGAATTTGGATCGGTTGCGCTAGTGCCTGCCCTGCACAGTTCCTCCGTTACAGTCAATGGTCAGGATATTTATATGGGTAACCCTGCAGGGATTGTCCTGCAAACAGAAGGGCTAACGATTTATCATGCCGGAGACACTGCATTGTACAGCGATATGAAGCTCATTGGCGATCGCTACAAGCCAGATATCGCCTTCTTGCCAATTGGCAGCTTCTTCACGATGGACCCGGAAGATGCATTGCTAGCTGCGCAGTGGGTACAGGCTAAAGTTGTCATCCCCGTGCACTACAATACATTTCCTCCTATTCAACAGGATGGGGCAGCATTTGTGACGAAGTTACAGGAGCTTGGAATTCAAGGACTGGAACTTTTGCCTGGTCAATCTATTGATCATTCCAAGCTGATGCTGTAATGAGGCGCTTGTCCCTAACATTCAAAGAGACTTGCTTGAACGAGGAGCATCAATATGTTCTAATGCTTGCCCGTCAGCTTCGTATGCGATAATACGAGCTGCCGGGTTTTTTATTTGGTAAGGTCACTCGGAATTATGCTCCTCGTGCATGCTAGTTTGGATAAAAGGCCATAATACGGATAGTTTAGGAAATGGAGGCGCATGACATGATAGGATGGGCGATTGCTGGAGGGATAGTAGTTGTCTTGCTTGCCCTCATTGTCTTTTCGTCCATTGAGTGCAAAATCATCATTCACAAATCAGGAAAACATGAGCGAGTTGTTCTATTGATTCGGGCATGCAATGGACTGCTTCGTTGGAAATATGAATGGCGATCCATTCGATTTATTAACATGGAAACAGGGGTTCACCTGCATGTAAAAGCTAAGGATAATGTCGGAACAGGTCATGCAAGTCGAGATGAAACTCAGGTCGATAAAAAATTGATAGAGAGATATAAGCACAACGTGCGGCGACTTCTACGTCATACGCGTTGCATCATTCTATGGCTGAAAGAAACTCTCCAACGGGTACAGTGCAGCATGTTTACTTGGGATACGGAGATTGGACTGCTTAATCCAGCAACAGCTTGTCTATTGACAGGGGCATCATGGTCAGTGAAGAGCATGCTGGTAGGAGCATTGTCTCACCATATTCGATTTCGAAGACATCCTCAGATGGAAGTGAAACCGCAATTTCACACCCCTTTTTTTTCCACTAGGATCGTTTGTATAACCAAAATTCGCATCGTGCACGCTATAACTGCTGTAATCAAGTTGATTATTCGCATCGTTCGCGCAGAAGGAGGAATACGAACATGGCGGAACATCCTATCGAGGGCTTAATGCATGCAGCCTTTAACAATATTAAGGCTATGGTAGATGTAAATGCAATCGTTGGCGATCCTGTCCAAACACCTGACGGCAGTGTCATTTTGCCGATAAGCCGTGTTGCATTTGGCTTTGCGGCAGGAGGCAGCGACTTCCGGTTGGATGAGAGACACGACAGGCACGACAGACATGACAAACCAGCCTCAGAACGTGGTGAGGCGCGTACAGTTCCTGCAGCCTATGCCTATGGTTCGAAGCCATTTGGAGGAGGTAGCGGCGGTGGCGTCTACATAACACCTATTGCCTTTCTCGTCGTTGGCAGGCGGGGCATTGATGTCGTGTCGCTCGACAATCAGACGCATTTGCTGGAGAAAATTATTGATGCCGCACCTAATGTGCTGGATCAAATCAGTTCGATGTTCAAGAAGCAGGAATCAACGACGGCCGAGGATATTATTATATCGGATCGGTAGGAATATGGCGTCAGGCTTGATTGTTGCTGCCGTTATTGCCGGTAAAATGGCGATGCAGTCAACGGGAGCTTGACGCTATTTTTCATTAGAGCAACTCCTGCTTGCTTAAGTAATCGTAAGTGATGGACATACTCGGTCTCGAACAAGCATACATATGGAACAACTTGACCGGTATACAGATTAAGGAGGAACGTATGAGCAAGCATCCATACGTAGGACAAGTTGGAAAGATGATTGCGTTGTGTGCACTGTTGGGCTCGGTTCTGGCATATGATTTGTATGGACGTGCCGCGTCAGCTGATCCATCCGTGGACACAAGTCGCACACAGCGTGAGGCTGTACAGGAATGGTCTGTCCCGCTGCAGGTTGAGCCATCGAACGCAACTGCTTCGGCTCGAATCGCGCCTCCATCTACTGCAGCAAGAGCAGCAGCCTTAATAGATGTAGCATCTGGAAGAATGCTGTACAGCCATAACGGGAAGCAGGAGCTTCCAATGGCGAGTACGACGAAAGTGATGACCGCGATTGTGGCAATTGAGCATGGCCGGCTGGAGGATAAAGTAAAGGCGACTTCTCGTGCTGTAGGCAAGGAAGGCTCCTCCATTTACTTGAGACTTGGAGAAGAGATGAGTCTCAACCATTTGTTGTATGGCCTTATGCTTCGTTCAGGCAACGATGCTGCGGTGGCGATTGCTGAGCACGTTGGAGGCTCGGAAGAAGGCTTCGTCCACTTAATGAATGAGAAGGCGAAGCTGCTCGGGTTGGAGCATACCCAGTTCCGCAATCCTCATGGTTTGGATGAGAAGGGTCACTATACGACTGCAGAAGATCTAGCTCGTATATCAGCATATGCACTGCATAATGCAACCTTCCGTGAAATCGTGCGCACTCGTACGAAGAAGGCGCCTAATACAATCGACAATTGGGATTATGTGTGGGGCAATAAGAATAAAATGCTTCACTTGTATGAAGGAGCAGATGGTGTGAAGACAGGTTACACGAAAGGTGCATTGCGGTGTCTAGTCAGTTCTGCCACACGGAATGGCCAGCAGCTTGTTGCTGTAACGCTGAATGACTCCAGAGATTGGGAAGACCATAGAAGGATGCTCGATTACGGCTTTCAAGCGTTTCCGCAAGCGAAGATTGTTGAGGAAGGCCAACATATTGAGGGTCAGCCATTCGAAGCTTCTAGATCGCTGACGTATCCGCTTGGATATGGGGAGCAATCGAAATTGTCTGCCAAGCTCTTCGTACCGGCTAGCGGTAGTCTCGATGCAAGGTTAGGTCATCAGGGACGCTTGACGATGTATGTGGACAAGGAACCGATAGCCAGTGTAGATGTTCGAAGAATTTCTCCAGATGAATCTGCGCCAACTCGAGGTGGTTCAGCCAAGCACACTTCTGCAGTTCCAAGTGAAAGAAAGAGCGGCAACGTACTCAGTGAATGGATGCTGGTACTAAAACGTGTAACAGGTAGACTATTTGGCGCAGCTTGATCGCCCATGGGAAGGGAGACGGTTGTCATTGTAAATGCGATATGGATGTTCATGCTGCTTGTGGGATTCATCGCTGCTGCCGCTCAGGGAAAGATTGACGTAGTGACGGAAGCCGTGTTCGAGGGAGCGAAGACAGGAGTATCTGTAAGCTTTGGACTCATCAGTGTGATGGTGTTCTGGCTAGGGATCATGCGGATTGCAGAGGATGCAGGGTTGCTGAAGCGGCTTGCCAAGGCTCTTGGTCCAGTCGTTAGGTATTTGTTTCCCGATGTACCTCGCAACCATCCTGCTCTCGGCTTCATTATGTCGAATATGAGCGCGAATTTGCTTGGGCTAGGTAATGCAGCTACACCGATGGGGATAAGAGCTATGCAGGAGCTCCAGAAATTAAATCCGAATAAAGACACGGCTACGCCTGCCATGTGCACGCTGCTTGCAATCAATACGTCAAGTATAACCCTAATCCCAACAACATTGATTGCGATAAGAATGAATTTCAATTCTGCTAATCCTGCCGAGATTGTAGGTACTACGCTGCTTGCGACCATTGTAGCAACATTTGCAGCGATCTTCGCGGATCGATGGTACCGAAGAAAGGATGCGAAGCGTCCGCCCCCGCAACAATTAAAGTCTGACAAAGGGCGGTATACGGAATCCCAGGGAGCGGGATATCATACACCGGCTAGTTGAACAATGATTTGGTGATTATGGCATCATGACCTTACTTCCAGCCTCGAAATGAAGTAGAAAGGATGGTCCGGTTATGTATGCATTTGTTTCCTCTATATCCGCATGGGCCATACCGGCCATTATCGTTTTTATTCCGCTGTTTGCCTATTTTCGGCGTGTGCCCGTATATGAGACCTTCGTTGAAGGGGCGAAGGATGGATTCCAAACTTCAATCAACATCATTCCAACCTTAGTAGGCATGATGGTTGCGATCAGTGTATTTCGTGCATCTGGAGCGATGGATTGGATGGTGGGGCTACTGCGTCCGATACTCGATTGGATAGGCATTCCTGGTGAGGTGATGCCGCTCGCTTTCTTGCGGCCCATTACAGGAGCGGGTTCTCTTGCCTTTACTACCGATCTGATTAAGATGTACGGGCCTGATTCCATGATTGGCCGAATTGCTTCAACGATACAGGGGAGCACAGATACAACGATCTATGTGTTGACCGTATATTTCGGCGCTGTTGGGATTAAGAAAGGCCGGTATGCACTAAAAGTTGGCCTATTCTCTGATTTGGTCGGATTTATTGCAGCAATTGTCGTCTGTTTCCTTGTATTTGGTTTCATTACAGGGTAATATCATAATAGCTTGAATAATGTAAGTTAATGACAAGCTCGCGCCCTCTTGGTAGCGGGCTTTTCTCTTCAATGAGGATACTAATAGTTTGAGGTGACAGACATTCATGGAAGAACGTTTACAGAAGATTTTGGCGAACGCGGGCGTCGCATCGCGTCGAAAGTGTGAAGAGCTTATTAAGGCAGGTAAGGTAGAAGTTAACGGAGAAGTCGTAACAACTCTAGGCGTAAAGGCAGATCCGTCAAGCGATGTGATTACTGTTAGTGGGAGAACGATATCGGCTAAGTCCGACAAAATAGTATTAGCCTTCCATAAGCCAAAAGGCGTTATTACAAGTACATCAGATCCAGAAGGCCGCAAGACAGTCATGGATTTCATGAAGGGTGTAAAGGCACGAGTATATCCGGTAGGACGCCTCGATTATGAAACAGAGGGGCTGCTGCTGTTTACAAATGATGGTGAGTTAGCCAATATGCTCATGCATCCGCGCCATCATGTGGAGAAGACCTATCATGCAACCGTGAAAGGCGTACCTCATGGGGATAAGCTGGAGCAACTGAGAAAAGGGGTTAAACTTGAGGATGGTATGACTCAGCCAGCTGCGGTGGAATACCATGATGTTGACTTGGAGAGCAATACGGCAACCATCAGTATAACGATCCATGAGGGTCGCAATCGTCAAGTTCGCCGCATGTTCGAGGTGATTGGCCATCCTGTCACCAAGCTGAAGCGTGTGAAGTTCGGCAATATTACGCTGCAAGGAATTGCCCGTGGCAAACACCGTGTGCTGACGAAGTCGGAAGTCAACGAACTCCGTATGGAGATGAAATCCAACCGTACCATGCATACGTGAATCGGATAGAGCAGTAAATCGCTTTTATTGCACCCCGCCCAGTATATGGTGACACATAATTTTCATATTGAGGAAGATATGTCCGCTAATCTATGAATTATAATAGTCGTGGATGGTGTAATGCAATTGTTGCAATTATGTCGTCTGAATGTGAAATATGTCATAGAAAGCAAGTGTTCAATCTATATCAATTGAACCACATCAAGAAGGGGCGATGATATTGGGCAAGAGAAACAAGACAGTCCAGATTCTCATACTAGCTGTCATTGCGATACTTGGCGGGATTGCAATTAGCAATGCGTACAGTAAGCCTACATACCCTGAGGTTGGCAGCCGCATACCAGATGTGTCGCTTCATACGCTGAAGGGCGATACTGTGCAGCTGAGTGATTACAAGGGAAAGTCCCTGGTGCTTAATTTCTGGGGCTCCTGGTGCGAACCGTGTGAGCGGGAGATGCCTACCTTGCAGAAGGCAGCAGATGATTGGAAGGATCGCAACGTGGAAGTCGTCGGCATCAACTATGGAGAAGATGCGATCGTTGTGGACAATTATATGAAAGCGGTAAATGTTCATTTCACGATGCTGCTCGATTCAAATAAGAGTGTAACCAAAGCCTTCGGTGTCCGTCCATTGCCGACTACATTCTTCATCAAGCCTGATGGCAAAGTCCATGCTATTCATACTGGGGAAGTCACTACAAGCCAGCTAGAGTCCTATTTGGAACAAATGGCGAAAGAATAGGGCTTGAAGGGGAGGAGGACTAGGCTGTGCGGTTTGAGAATACGAAGTGCGAATGCGGCCATCAGAATGCAGTAGGAACTGTATTGTGCGAGGCCTGCGGCAAGCCGCTATTTGAAGGGGATGAGGTGGATTCCGTACTGGAAATGCGTTATGACGGGGTAGCGCGTAAGTCACAGAAGGCAAGTCCGTCATGGATTGATCGCATTTGGAATTTCTTCTCCTCAGTAAAAGTGGCGGTTATTCTTATCGTCATTACATTAATTGGTGCGTCACTCGGCACCATCTACCCACAGGAAAGCTCATTTCTCAGCATAGACCCGACACAATATTATAAGAGCACGTACGGTACATTGGGACAAATCTATTATATGCTTGGCTTGTCTCATACATACGAATCCTGGTGGTTCATTACATTGCTTGTCATGATCGGCGCCTCGCTGGTCATTTGCAGCATTGATCGTGTACTTCCGTTATATCGTGCATTACATCGGCAGAAGATACGTAAGCATGTCCAGTTTATTTCGAGACAGCGGATTGTCTATGAAGGATCAATAAACCAAGATGCTGAAGCTTGGCTGGATAACATGTCGAACGTACTCAAGAAGAAAGGCTACCGGGTTATTAAGGATAATGAGGCGCTATTAGCTGAGAAGAACCGGTTCAGCCGCTGGGGGCCGTACATCAACCATATCGGACTTATTCTCTTCTTGCTTGCTATACTTGCACGCAGCATCCCAGGTTGGCATTACGATTATTATGACGGCTTCCCGCAAGGAGAAGCCCGTGAAATACCCGGAACTCCCTATTATTTGCAGAATGATAAATTTACAGTTGAATATTACGGCAAGGAAGATATGCCTGAGCAGTTCGTGAAGGAAGGGCGTGTCATACCGAAGCTGTTCGAGACGAAGGCGACACTGTTCAAGTGTGTGGACAAGTGTGGTGATGCGCGTGTGAAGCCTGTGCTTGAACAGGTAGCTCGGCACAATATACAGTTGAATTCACCGCTTGAATATGAAGGGCTCATGGTCTATCAGAGCGACTTTGAATCGCGTCTCGTTGCGGTAAGCCCTGTACTTAGCAATGTGGACACAGGAGAGGTATACGGCAAGTTTGAACTTCGGGTGCAGAATACGGCTACGGAGTTTCAAGCAGGTCCATATTCACTGAAACTGACAGGGAAATACTTGGATTTTGCAATTGGCAAAAACGGAGAACTGACTACAAAATCGCAAAACCCGAACGCACCTGCATTCAGCTTCTTGATTAAGGGGCCAAATCTCCCAAGTGAAGGCTTGCCTTACTTGTATTTTGCGCTGCCTAAGGACAAAGATCAATTTCATCAGGATGACATTAATGCCAAGCTGAGAGAGAGTTTAGGGTCTGACTCGATGCCCAATCTTCGCATCGGATTAGAATCCATGAAAGATATCATCTATACGAATTCAATCAGTTATATGACCGTGCGTAAGGAGACAGCGCTGCCGCTCATCTGGATTGGGGCTGGTATCAGTATGATCGGTCTAGTCATGGGCTTCTATTGGCAGCATCGCCGCATATGGCTTCGAATCGACGGCAATCGCTTGCTGCTCGGTGCCCATACGAATAAGAACTGGTATGGAATTCGGAATGAGGTGGCGGGTGCACTCGGAGCTGTTCACGTAGAAGTAGATGCCAAATCGATCGATCGTGGGGGGAATAAGGCGTGACTTTGCAATGGAGTCAGGACGCATATATTATCGCGTTTTTCTTGTTTTGTCTTTCCTTTATTTTGTACGTCGTGACTGTTGCTGGCCGGAAGATGAAAACTCGCGATCCCGTTCGCTTTGAACGCAGATGGGGAGCAATTTCATTTGGTGTAACGATACTTGGATTTATTAGCCAGATCGTTTATTTCGGATTGCGCTGGGCATACGCTGGGCATATCCCTGTCAGTAATATGTATGAGTTCATGTCATTTTTGTCGATGATGATTATCGGTGCATTTATCGTTGTATACCTTATTTACCGAAGTACTGTATTAGGGCTCCTTGCTGTACCGCTCGCCTTCTTGATGATGGCGTATGCATCGGTCTTTCCAAGCGAGGTACAGCCGCTTATTCCACAGCTGAACTCGGTATGGCTGAAGCTTCATGTGACGATGTCGGCACTTAGCTATGCTTTCTTTGCGGTAGCCTTTGTTGCAGGACTGCTCTACTTATTGCGAACCGTCCGTTGGGATGCTGGAAGTTCGCGCAAGCCGCAGCGCTGGCTTGAGTTCACAATGGGCTGCATCGTTGTATTCATCGGCTTTATCGTGGTCGTATACAGTTTTCGTGCTGCAAGCTATGAGGTGGTTATAGGACAGAAAGTTGAAACGGTCAAGACCGGAGGGGAAATTGAGACAGGCTTGGAGATGGTCACCTATACAATGCCGCCGCTTGTGGCTCCGCATTTAAGTGATGAAGCTACCCTGCAATCACTACCCTCTTTCCTAGGCATGAAGCTGCCGTTAATGGAAGCACCGGGCTGGATGAAGGGAGTTCAAGCGGGCCGGAAGCTGAATACGGTAGTATGGTCGGTCATCGCGGGACTGATCTTGTACGGATTAATTCGCTTGCTGCTGCGCAAGCCAATCGCGAAGGCCCTTCAACCCTTATTCCATGGGATTGATCCAGATACTGTGGATGAGATTAGCTATCGCTCAATCGCGATAGGATTCCCGATCTTTACGTTAGGCGCACTTATCTTTGCAATGATATGGGCCCAGGTTGCATGGTCAAGATTTTGGGGCTGGGATCCGAAGGAAGTATGGGCGCTTGTGACTTGGCTTGCATACAGCGCTTACCTGCACTTGCGTCTAGCACGCAGCTGGCAGGGAACTAAGTCTTCTTGGATGTCGGTAATTGGATTTATCATCGTCATGTTCACACTTGTTGGGGTGAACTTGGTGATATCAGGCCTGCATTCCTACTCAGGGGTATAAAAATAAAGGTTAACAAATGGCAAAAAGATGAAACGACTGGGATTACGAACAAGGAGTACCCCAGTCGTTCACATTTTTGCTATAATAGAGCCAAGTATCAAGGCGACGACGAGAGGAGCATCCTGCGAGTTGCCTGCTTATATTACAGCTAGAGCTACCAACCTCATCAATTGCAGCCGCACTTGGCTTCGCTTGAGGTTTTCTTTTATGGTGGAAAGGGGAGTCATACATGTCCGAGCAAGTGAATCGAATCTTGATCGTCGATGATGAAGAGCGGATACGCCGACTGTTGAAAATGTACCTTGAAAAAGAAGGTTTTGAAATTGAAGAGGCGGAAGATGGAGAAGCAGCGCTGCGAATGGCTGTAAGTGAAGAGTATGATCTCATTCTTCTTGACTTGATGCTGCCAGGCATCGACGGTGTAGAAGTATGCACGCGCTTAAGACAAGTGAAGGCGACGCCAGTCATAATGCTGACAGCCAAGGGGGAAGAGATTAACCGAGTGCAGGGCTTCGAAGTTGGTGCAGATGACTATGTCGTCAAGCCCTTCAGTCCGCGCGAGGTCATCTACCGGGTGAAGGCAGTCCTGAGACGATCTTCGGCTACAGCCTTTTTGACAAGCGATCCGAAGGCGAGCAACAACATTGTATTCCCGCATCTCATTATTGAACATGATGCACATCGTGTGACAGCAGGGGGCCAAGAGATTAGCTTGACGCCTAAGGAATATGAACTGCTGCATTATTTGGCGGTATCTCCGGACAAGGTGTTCTCAAGAGAAGAGCTGCTGAAGGATGTATGGAATTACGAGTTCTTTGGAGACCTTCGTACTGTAGATACGCATGTGAAGCGCCTGCGTGAGAAGTTGAATAAGGTCTCGCCAGAAGCAGCTACTATGATTACTACGGTATGGGGTGTCGGCTACAAGCTCGAGGTGCCAAAATAACGTGAAATTTTGGCGAAGCATTGTCGGCAAGTTGTGGATGACCATTATTGGTCTAGTTGCTTTTGTACTTATCATTTTAGGTCTGTATTTGCTGCATTACATTGACAGCAATTTCGCGCATCCGAATGATATCAAGCAGTTGTTCGTATATACAGGAATTATTGGATTTTCACTTACAACTTTCTTTGCGTTCTTCTTATTTACGAAGATTACGCAACCGCTTCGTAAGCTGAAGCAAGCGGCCGATACGATTCGTCAAGGCGATTACTCCACACGAGTAACACTTCGCTCCTCTGATGAAATCGGGGAGTTGTCCCAGACGTTTAATCATATGGCGGAGGAACTGAACTCCACCATTTTGGATTTGCAGCATGAGAAGGAGCATCTAGCGAGTATTCTGCGCAGTATGACGGATGCTGTTATTACCTTTGATGCATCGGGTCAGGTGCTGCTCGCGAACCCGCATGGTGAAACAGTCATGAGCCGCTGGAATGGAATGGATTGGGCGATCGATGAAGATATGACAGGTGCATCCGGAGTACCAGAGCCGTTAAGACCCATTTTTCATACCGTTATTTCTGAAGCTCGGGAGGTTACGACCCGTGTTCATGTAAAGCAGCAGGTTTGGTCTGTTGTGATGGGGCCTCTGCATGCAGACAGCCGCGTACGCGGTGCCGTAGCCGTATTGCGGGATGTGACCGAAGAAGTGCAGCTGGAGAAGCTGCGCAAAGACTTCGTCGCGAATGTATCGCACGAGATTCGTACGCCACTGTCCATGCTTCAAGGATATAGTGAGGCATTATTGGATGATATAGCTGCTTCGCCAGAGGAACGCAGAGAGCTTGTTCAGGTTATTCATGACGAGTCCTTGCGTATGGGAAGGCTGGTGAAGGATCTGCTCGACCTAGCTCGCATGGAGGCGGGCCATCTGCCAATGCACAAAGCAGAGACTGATGTTCACGAACTTGCTTCCCGAGTCTATCGTAAATTCACAGTACTTGCGAAGGAACGTAATATACCGATTGAAATGGAACTTCATGCGATGGATCCAATTCTTCCTGAAGCGGATGAAGATCGGTTAGAGCAAGTGTTGACGAATTTGCTGGACAATGCACTACGCCACTCCTCTGAAGGACAACCGATTCATATTCGGACGGAACGTACGGACAATGAGTGGTTGTGGATTCACATTGAGGATCATGGTCAGGGTATTCCGTCAGAGGATGTCCCGTATGTGTTCGAACGATTCTATAAGGCTGATAAGGCACGCAAACGCGGCCCTTCAGGCGGCACAGGACTAGGTCTAGCGATTGTCAAAAATATTATCGAAGCACATCAGGGTCATATCCGAGTCGACAGCATATTAGGGAAGGGAACTACATTCTCCATTGCTCTACCCGTACAGCCAACACAAACCAGTATATGACACAAAACACCCTATTGCGCAGTTCATCGGCAATAGGGTGTTTTTTTTGTTGAATGACGATTGGAATATGTGTCAGACGAGGGCACAATTTTCCGATTAATCTTGATGCTCGTGGAACAGTTTCCACTACTCCACGAGCTGATGAAGGATAAGTTCGGTTTACAGCACAATTTCTTTGGCTTTTTTAATGTCTGTAGTTTCTTTCAGTTTTGCGATTACCTCTTCTGGAATGGCTTTGTCGACGGAAAGCACCATGATGGCAGACCCTCCGACAATTTTCCGACCAACTTGCATGGTTGCGATGTTAACACCATTTGATCCAAGTAGTGTACCGACAATTCCAATTACGCCAGGCTTATCATCATGCGAAATTAATAGCAGATGCCCTTCTGGCGAGAGGTCTACAGGGTACTTGTCAATTTGTACGATACGTTCCCCATATCCGTTCAACAATGTACCAGCTACGAGTCGTTCTTCTGTGTTCGTCTTCAAAGTTACGGACAACAGATTTGTAAACCCTTTGGCAACGTGGGATTGCTGAACGATAATATGAATATCGCGCGTTTTGGCAAGGTGAACAGAGTTGACGATGTTCACATCTGAGCCAAAATGCTGGGTGAGAACGCCTTTCACGATATGTCTCGTAATAGTTTGCGTATCGACCTCAGCCAGATCACCAGAGTAGTTAACAAGGATTTCAAGAATTGGGCTCTTTGTCATTTGTGAAGCGAATTGCCCCAGCTTCTCCGCAAGTGTGAAGTAAGGTTGGATTTTATTCAATACAGCCGGCGCAACCGGCGGCATGTTAACTGCATTCTTGAACGGTTCATTGCGTAGAATATGCAGCACCTGCTCCGAAACATCGACAGCCACGTTCTCTTGCGCCTCAACAGTGGATGCGCCAAGGTGAGGTGTGACGATAATTTTCGGATGACTCAAGAATGGGTGATCCGGTTGTGGAGGTTCAACCTCGAATACATCGAATGCGGCTCCTGCCACAATGCCTTCATCGATTGCTTCGACAAGTGCCATTTCATCGATAATTCCACCGCGTGCGCAGTTAATAATGCGCATACCGCGTTTCATGACCTCGAATTGTGGACGAGCAATCATATGCTTCGTCTCAGGCGTCAATGGTGTATGAACCGTCAGGAAATCGGCTGCGCGAATAATCTCATCAACTGTGCCAAGCTTAACCCCTAATTTTTCAGCACGCTCTTCTGTCATGAATGGATCATATCCGATGATGTCCATGCCAAATGCCTTCGCTCTCTTGGCAACCTCGCTGCCGATACGACCCATACCAAGAACACCAAGAGTCTTGTTCATCAGCTCGACACCTAGGAAAGTCTTGCGATCCCATACTCCATTGATTGTCTTTGCATAAGCCTGAGGGATATGACGAGATAATGCCATCATCATGGCAAAAGCATGCTCACAAGTTGTAATCGTATTCCCATCAGGAGCATTGATTACGATAATTCCGTTCTGTGTGGCTGCTTGCAGATCAATGTTGTCTACACCGACTCCCGCACGGCCCACAACTTTAAGATTCTTACCTGCTTCCATGACGCGTGCTGTAACGCGAGTCTGACTGCGAACGAGCAGAGCATCATAATCTGCGATAATGCCAACCAGCTCGTCCTCCGACAACCCTGTTTGCTTCACGACTGTAATATCCTCTGCGTCAACAAGCTTCTGAATCCCGAAATCGCTAATCGGGTCTGATACTAATACTTTGAACATGGAATTCTCCCTCCTGAGCATAGCTATATATTGTATTAGAAACGGCAATGCCGTTATCTTGCTGTTGAAATGAGGCCTTGGTTATGTATCCAGAATATAGCAAAAAACTCCCGTCCACAAACTACGACCGTAGTAAGGGACGAGAGTTCCATCTTCGTGGTGCCACCCTAATTCGCTGCTTATTCGCACAAGCAGCCTTACGCGTCTATGCTAGACGCCGAACGTTAACGGGTTCGATTCGGTTACGCCTACTGCCATCAGGGTTCGACGCAACAACTCCGGAACGCTGGAACAAGTCAATCCGCCACCGATTCACACCGACCATCGGCTCTCTGCAGGCTTCACTGAATGTTCGTTTCCTTCACCGTTTGACTCATGAAATTTTACTTAATGTACCATGCAAATGTTAGGGTGTCAATAGATTTTTATACGAACATAACTGTAGAATATTTGTAAATTGTACGGATTATGATGATTTGCCGGTTTCTTTAAGAATATGTTTTATACAGGCGTCTATTGCGATTTGGGAAGAATGGATCAGTTCTTCGTTTTCGGACTTTGTTCGGATTTTTAATCCTTTTTCAAACCAAGGGAGAGCTGATTCGTACTTGTATTGGTCATATAGATTTTTACCATAATGTTGATAGAGAAAGTCAAGCAAATTGAAATGTTGATCGTTCGAAATCGCATGTTCCAATAGATCGTCGAACATGCGGTTCGATGTGTGGAAGTCACGCATCCATTGATAGGTATGAGCGAGACGGAGCTTATTGATCCACACCTGCTTAGCATTGTTCATTGCAGAATGAATAGAGATTGCGGAAGTTAAGCACGTAATGCTGTCCGCGTAATTGCCGACAATTCGGCTGTAAACACCCAGCATTCCGTATTGTCTTCCTAATTCCTCTTGATTCTGCTGATCAGATTGGGTCTGTTCTTTTATATAAGCAATGGCATTACACATATCAGAGAGGGAGTGCGGAACCTCTCTCAGATCATCATCGATATAGAAGGTGCAATTGAAATGCATAGATACAGGCAAAAAATCGGTCTCCTCTCGTGTGAAGTGCATTTATTTTACAAGGCAGTGTCGCATTAGGCAATACAATCGCAGATTTTGCAGATTCCTCAACTTGAATGAACCATCTTCAATCTGATATGATGCATCTATTGAGGGATATAATATGGATTGCTAACTCGTTAGGCAGGGATGTAATGAAACAGAAATGGAATGATTTCAAATCTCGACAAGTAGACATACAACAGTTAGATGATAAGGTGCTTCTTCTTAATTTGTATGTAACACAGGGAATCACACTGATTCTTGGTTTGGTGTGGATTTGGCTTCAAGGCAGAAATCCTTTCTTATTGCTAACTACACAGACATCGAATCTGTCATGGCTATGGCTTGGAGCGGGATTGGCTGCTCTAGTTATTGTTGTTGACATCGCGGTTTCTAGATTTGTTCCTGATGATATGACGGACGACGGTGGGGTGAATGAAAAGCTCTTCCGCAATCGTCCAATATGGCATATAATTGCTATCTCTTTTATCGTTGGCGTATGTGAGGAAATGCTCTTTCGCGGGGCAATACAGCACGCATTTGGAGCATATTGGACGAGTATTATTTTCGCAGCTATCCATGTACGTTATTTGCGCCATTGGTTACCAACTGGAATGGTGTTTCTAATTAGCTTTGCTTTGGGTACTATTTATGAGTGGACAGGAACCCTGTGGGCTCCTATACTAGCACATTTTATCATTGATCTCATTATGGGACTCATTATACGATTTCGGAGGGAAGTATGAGCGAGAATCACCCACACCCTTTATTTCGAGGGTTCTCTCGCAAGCAAGAGCCAGACCTACATAGCCCGGCACTAGATGCTTTACGTTCATTGAGAGAAAATTCATCGAAGAAAGACACACATACGGAGCAACAAGACAGCAACCATGCGATATCGGAAGAACAGCTGCTTCATCTTGCAGAGAATATCTCCGCATCAGATGAAGATATGGATGATCGTTCATTGCCGTCACGCAAGAAGTTATTTCCGTCGAGTTATGTTAGACTGACAAAATGGTTTTATAATTTTCTATTTTTATTATTTGTAGGATTGTTAATTGGACTACTATTTTGGGGTCGTCATAAGCTGGGGCTGGAGGGGTAATCGATGATGGTTGCTTTTACTGTCATTGCAGGCTTGCTGGCAGCAGCCGGAATGCTTGTTGTTTATATGTTATGGGAAGCACGGGGGTTTACAATTACAGAAGAAGAAGTGGTGCTGAAGCGGTTGCCGTCGACATTCGACGGGGTCCGCTTGTTTTTTATAAGTGACTTTCATCGAAGGCAATTGACTGTCAGACATATTGAGCAGATTTTGGGTCATCAACAGGCTTCTTTGTTTCTTGTCGGTGGGGATATGACTGATCAAGGTGCTCATCTGGAATCCAGTGTGGAGAATATAGCGAAGCTGCGCCAATTAGGGCCTGTGACGGCTGTACATGGCAATCATGATTATAAGGCCGATGTTCGGGAGTTAGATGATAAGCTGAATCAGCTAGGTGTTAAGGTGCTGGACAATGAAGCAATGCGGTTGGAGCAGAATGGTCAATTTATATGGCTTGTTGGTTGGGATGACTATAGCTCGAAGCGAACGAATGTGAAGCTTGCTATGAGTGAGCCAGAACAAGAGCCTAGCTGTACCATTGTTCTAACACATGATCCGCTGTCCTTGCGCAAGGCTGAGCTGCAAGGGATTGATCTCGTATTGTCAGGACATACGCACGGAGGGCAAATTTACCTGCCTGGATACGGGCCGCTTCGCACCTCTAAGTTTTACCGCAAATATCTATGTGGATGGCATAATTTTCTTGGACAAGGTTCTACAACATTGTTTATCACGAAGGGGTTCGGCACCTCGCATGTTCCTTTTCGTTTATTATGTAAGCCTGAGGCACATTTTATTACGCTTCGTTCGGGCATTGATGGCCAGATTTCCTGATTTTTTACCGGATGGTTCGATACAGTTGCGCTCACACTACAATTGATCCTAACGAATTGAAGGAGGGAACAACAGTGAAAGTGACATCGTTCATTTCTGGTGCAGCCATTGGCGTTCTGGCTGGTATGTACTTGGCTGACAGACGTTCGCTGGCTAATTTGCAATCCAAATTGCATGTTGCAGGCAATGTCGTCCAGGATGTGGTTGGCAAAGCGAAGGATAAGGTTATGGATGTGACGACGTCCAATATGCCGGATATTGCTTCCTTGCTTGACATGAAGAAGTTGTCCAAAGAGGCATCTAAGTCGGACTCATTCAGCTTGGATCGTGTCAAGGAACTGATTGAGCGCGATCCAGAAGTGAAGCGCAAGGTGGATGCGATTTTGCGTGAAAATGGGCTGGCTCCGACGCCATCCGATTTGTCAGCTGTGAAAACAGAAACGTCTACTACAACAGTATCTAGCGTTTCCAAAACGCAAGCTGCTCCACGCAGCAAGCCGTTCGAAGAACAACAGTCCACTCACTGATAGCTGAGGAAATTTTATCTTAAAAGCTGCCGAATTTCTTCGGCAGCTTCTTCAATGTTTGGTACATTTACTCTCTGACAACTATTTTATGTAGTGCAAATCCATACAAGAAATGATAACATGAATTACATAGAACCATTTTCAGCACATATTATATGTTGCTTCATAATCTGTTATAACCGAAGTTGCAAAGGAGGGTCCTGTCATGAAGATCGAACGTATCAGTCAAGACAAGATTCGAATTTTCCTTACGTTCGACGATTTGTCTGAGCGCGGGATCAAACGCGACGATCTGTGGCGGGAAATGTCTAAGCTGCAGGAACTGTTCGCGGAAATGATGGATCAGGCGTATACCGAACTCGGATTTGATGCGACGGGACCATTAGCCGTAGAAGTATTCGCAATGCCTGCACAAGGTATGGTAGTTATCGTAACGCGAACGCAGTGGAACCATGCTTCAGGTCATGGTGACGGCATTGAGGATGACGAGTTGGATGATGTATATGAAATGGAAGTAACGCTTGAGGAGAGCGATACGATCGTATTCGCATTTCGAGATTTTGAAGACTTCATCGAGGCGGCACATACGGTTCATGGCAATTTTACCGTACCAGGTGCGCTCTACCAATATAATGGACAGTGGATTTTCCATGCGGAGCCGGCAAATACGGATCCTCAGCGATTGCAAGCCTTCATTGCAATCATGGCTGAGTATGGAGAAGCGGCGTCAGTGACGACAGCTGTTCTGGAGGAGTATGGGAAGTGTATCATTGCAGAGGATGCCATCGACGTTACTTGTACACATTTCAGTCCGCGTCGCGCGTAGGACAGTTTAATATGCGTCCGTGAACAGGGGGGCTTGAGATTTTTCATGGCAAGTGAAAAATTCGGGCTCCCTGTTTCGTGTTTTTCCAGCAGATGGCTACGTCAACCAATATATGCATTTTCCAATGATTTGGACACTGCCCGTTTCGATATCTTCATTTGAAACCATCATTATTCCCTAGCATTCGACAGGGTAAGCGTACATTGCAAACGTATGGTATACTTACTGTTATCCAAATGATCATAATTTTTATGTATAGCCGCCAAAGGAGGATGTGAAGGTGACTTTGCTAACTGCTATCGGCATGCTAGTCGCAGACACTTCTCAGATGGCGGCACAATCTGGTGAAGCTTCGACGCCTATATTGCCTTTGCTTACAGCAGCAATCGCTCCAGGAATTGCATTGCTGGCGTATTTCTACTTGAAGGATCGATATGACTATGAACCGATTCATATGGTCATTCGTGTCTTTCTACTCGGGTTTCTTATTGTATTCCCAATCATGATTATTCAACATGGCCTTGTGTTGTGGTGGGGAAACAATCCGTATGTGTATTCTTTTCTAATCTCGTCCGGTGTAGAGGAATTTGTCAAATGGTTCGTGCTGTACCACATGATCTACAATCATGTAGAGTTCGATGAACACTATGATGGGATTCTGTATGCAGTTGCGGTGTCGCTCGGATTTGCGACCATAGAGAATGTCATGTACGCATGGCTTAATCAGACGTCATTCTCTCAAATGCTCATGCGTGCCTTGCTGCCTGTATCCGGACATGCCTTATTTGGTGTCATCATGGGCTATTACATGGGAAAGGCAAAATTCCTTGGCGGTCGATCACGTAAATATTTAATGTACTCGATTGGATTACCGTTGTTCTGGCATGGAGTGTATGATCTTATCCTAATGATGTCCACCCGTTACTGGCTGTGGTTCATCGTGCCGCTGATGCTGTTTCTCTGGTATTACGGCATGGGGAAAGTACGTCGTGCCAATGCCCGATCTCCGCTCCGATTAATGAATCCGGAAGATGAGGTTAATATGGAGCAATAATGGGAATGCTACTATTAGTGCGAGTTCAAAAAGGCCGGTTTTCAGCACCGAGAAGATTGGATGAAGCTAGGGCCTGAGGAGCGGAGTGTACGTTTTGGGTACATGAGCACCGGAAGGTCCGGCTGAATTCAAGATTCGATGCCGAGTCCACTCCATGATTTACTTCGTGATCAAAAGCGGAATTTTTGAACAACCTCTATTACATGCTCAAGTTGTGCACGGCACGAACGGGGGCAGTACATGGTAGCAAGGAGGGCTCATGTGAGGGTGAAGGTAACCATTCGCTGCCAATGCTGCGGCGAAAAATTCATTCTACGTGGCAAACGGGAAAAGGGTCGAATTGAAACGGGCTTCAAACAATGCATCTGTGATAATCGAGATGCGTTTCATATTGATGAAGAGCCAATATAAGTATCGTAATAAGAGTGCAATAATGGGAATCGATGCATAAACCTCCCTGATATCCAGCAAACTAACATCACTATGATGTATAAGTAGCTGTGAAGGGAGACGTTTGTACCATGTATAAACGATTAAGTGCAGTGATGTTTCCGATTTTTGCGCTCTTATTTATTGGGGCGATTGTATGGGGATATCAAGAGCATCAAGAGAAGAACTCTATATTGATTAAGGCAGAGAACCAATATCAGCGTGCCTTTCATGATTTGACGTATCATGTTGATAAACTGCATTCTGAACTGGGACAAACACTTGCAGTTAACTCCAAATCGCAAGCGATGCACCGCAAAGGCCTTGTGAATGTATGGAGAATTACAAGCCAGGCGCAAAATGAAATTAATCAGCTGCCGTTGACGCTGCTGCCATTTAACAAGACAGAAGACTTCTTATCACGGATCTCAAACTTCTCATATCGAGCTGCTGTAAGAGATATGACGAAGCAGCCTCTTAGTGATGATGAGGTGAAAATTCTGAAGACACTGCACCAGAATGCTGCTCAAATCTCACAAGACTTGCAGCAGGTTCAGAATAAAGTCATCAGTCAAAGTTTGCGCTGGATGGATGTTGAGACGGCAATGGCCTCCGAGAAGAAGACGATGGATAATACAATTATCGACGGCTTCAAAACGGTGGATAAAAAGGTTAGCGAGTACCCAGAGCTGAACTGGGGACCTTCTATATCAAGCGTGTATACGAAGCGCTCCGTGAAGATGCTGAAGGGAAATCCACTATCAGAGCAGCAAATTAAAGAAAAAGCAGAGAAATTCCTAATTAAGAAGCCAAATGAACCCGTTCAAGTTAGAAAGAACGGCAAAGGTACCGAATATGAGTCGTATACCGTCTTCACGAAATATAAGAACGATGGCAGTGCCCTCACGATGGACTACACGAAACAAGGCTTTCTGATGTCATATATGGACACGCGTCCCGTTGGCAAGAAAAAGTTGACGATGGCGCAAGCCGAAGACTCAGCGAAGCGATTCCTGAAGAAGAATGACTATCCTGACATGGCTGCAGTTCGTTATGATGAGTACAATAATACAGGCAGTCTTACACTAGTTCCGGTTGCTGATGGCGTATATCTATATCCGCAGCAGGTGACAGCTCGCGTAGCATTGGACAATGGCGAAGTTACCGGGCTGCAGGCAGCTGATTTCGTCTATGAAGGCAAGGAGCGCAAGGTTGGCAAGCCGAAGTTGGGCAAAAAAGAGGCGCAAGCAATGCTGAATCCTGACATGGACGTTATGTATGACCGCATGTCGCTTATTAAAAATGATCTGTCTGAAGAAGTGCTCTGTTATGAGTTCGGAGGCAAAATTAATGGCGGTGCTTACCGTGTGTACATTAATGCCGACAATGGAACTGAAGAACAGATTGAAGAAATGAAGCTTCTCAAATCATAAATGAAGGCTAATAAAGGTTCCAATTCCTAGCAAGGGAATTGGAACCTTTTCCTTTTTGGCATATTGGTATCATGGTATAATCTTCATGGAGGGGAAGCATATGTTACCGAATGTCAGTGACACCTTGTACGTGCAGCCAGTTCGGGAAGAAGTGGACGGGTTTGCCTATAAGGCGAGAGTAACGGAGATAAATGAACAGCTGATCTGGATGGAAATCCCGCTATCGGAACAGACGGGTAAATACGGCTTGTTCTCCAATGGAGAGGAGCTGAATGTCTACTTCTCGCAATCAGATGGGGTAAAGTGGCATTTTCGTACACAGGTAATGGGCAGGCGCAATGAAACCATTCCGATGATGTCAATTCGGAAGCCTGAGCCCCATTGGGTATCACGAATGCAGAGACGCAACTATTTGCGTGTACAAGCGTCGTTGGAGATGGCGATCAGTACGTTGGATGGTGTGAAATTTCTAGCATTGACAGAGGATATTAGCGGTGGTGGCCTCTCCTTTGTTACCGAGTCCAAATGGGGGCTGCGCGAATCACAAATCATCCAAAGCTGGGTTGCAGTACCGTTCCGCAACGGTGCTATCGAGCATGTTTTCTTTACTGGGCAGATTGTTCGTGTTCAGCCTCTCAATGATGAGCGCCAGTTAATCATGCTTAAGTTTGACCAGATTGCAAATGTAGAACAGCAGAAACTGATTCGTTATTGTTTTGAACGGCAGTTGGATTTACGGAAATAACATACATATGGGTTGAAACTGTGCATAGCTTGATTGCAGGGTTGCCATACTACTTCCAAAACGAAGGGGTGACTTCTTATGCACAGACGATTGAAGAAGAAACCAAACCGTAAAATAGCATGGCGCACTTATTCAAAACATATCACACATCCTGAGCTATGCGGCTTATTATCGAAATGGCTAGTTCGCTCGTTATTATGGTTCGTACTCTGTGTTGTAGCCGCCCAATCCTTACTGCTTGTTGATACGTTTCGACCGTGGGTGTCGCCTGTGGATAGGCTGGAAGGGGTTCCTTTTCATCCTCCTTTTGAGGAAGAGAATCTATCATTCGATAGAGGCTTGCAGAAGAGGTGACTGCGATTCCCTTTTTGCATCCCTATTCTATGTGTGGTATAATTTTCACGTCGCAGGCAACGCCTGCTTTTTTCTTGAATGGTGCATGAAATGTTTTTCTACGAAGGGAGTCAGCCCCGTTGACACAGTCAGATCACAGCAGACATCACATAAATATTGCCATCGACGGGCCTGCGGGAGCTGGTAAGAGTACGGTTGCACGCCTAGTTGCGCAAGAGCTTGGGTATGTATACATAGATACCGGTGCGATGTACCGGGCGATATCTCTTCACATGTCACGAGTCGGCATTCAACCCGATGAGGCAGCAGCACTCTCTGAAGAGCTGAAACGAGTCACCTTGGAACTGAAGCCAGAAGGCGAGCGGCAATTCGTTATTTTGAATGGCGAAGATGTTACGGATGCAATTCGTACGTCTGAGATCAGCCGTTTGGCATCTGATTATGCCAAATCCCAAGTCGTTCGTGAGCAGTTAGTACATATGCAGCGTCAAATGGCAACACGCAAAGGTGTCGTTATGGATGGACGAGACATCGGTACACATGTACTTCCTGATGCAGAATTGAAGTGGTTCATCACAGCCTCTGTGGAGGAACGAGCCCGCAGACGTTATGCAGAATGGAAGGACAAGGAGAACGCTTCTCTTGAGACGTTTATCCAAGAGATTGCGGATCGGGATCGTCAGGACGAGACACGTGAGGTGTCACCACTTCGTCAAGCTGAAGATGCCGTTCTGCTTGATACGACAGGAATGGCGATTGCTGATGTTGTTTCGACGATCGTTGAGCGTGCTAATTTACAAAAGAGTTGGTGAGCTGTAACAATTATGTTCTATACGTTTGCAAGAGCATTGCTTCGAGTATTATACCGGTTCTTGTTTCGACTTGAAGCGAAGAGGAAGGATTACGTTCCTAAAGAGGGCGGTGTAGTCCTCTGCTCCAATCATATAAGCTTATTAGACCCTCCAGCAATCGGGATTATGTTGGATCGTAAGGTTCGTTTTATGGCGAAGGCTGAACTATTCGACGTCCCAGTGCTGGGTAAGATTATAAACGGTCTCGGAGCCTTTCCGGTTAAGCGCGGCGGAGTGGGCAAAGAAACCATTCGAACTGCTTTTAACCTGCTTCGCGACGGAGACATCATGGGGATCTTCCCGGAAGGCACACGCAATACAGATGGTGCTGTCGCAGCGAAGAAAGGTGCAGCGATGATTGCCTTGAAGAGCGGGGCTGCCGTTGTTCCTGTTGCCGTAATTGGGGAATATAAGCTGTTCCGCAAGACGAAGGTCGTATATGGCCCGCCGATTGACATGTCTGACTTATTGGAGCATGGAAGCGGTGCACTCGAGCTGGCGACTGAACGCATTATGGAGCATATCCATCGCATTATACTCGAGGAAACGGCTGCTTCGTAATTCATGCATGTTTTTGCTTCGATGGTATGATACTACAGGTATTATTTTTCTGGTATGCAGTGACCAATAGTTGGTAAGGAACTCTGCTTCATTCGTGGAGCGGGTTTTGAATAAATGGGGTTCAATCGAGGAGGTATTTCACATGTCTGAAGAAACAAAAGTTAACGAAACTGCCGAAACGGCAAGCCAAGAAGCGTTGGAGAACATCGTTTCCTTGAAGAAAGGTGACACCGTAAAAGGCACAATCGTCAAAATTGATGACAATCAAGCAGTAGTAAGCATTGGCTATAAATACGATGGCATCATTCCTGTACGCGAGCTAACTGCGGTATCGGTTGACAATGCTGCAGATGTGGTTGAAGTGGGCCAGGAAGTTGAATGCAAGGTTGTTAGCATTGACGATGAGAAGGAACGTCTTGTTCTGTCCAAGCGTCAAGTTGACAGCGAACAGGCTTGGGACGACATGCAGAAGCACTTTGAAGCACAGGATGTGTTCGAAGTAACAGTCGCTGATGTTGTAAAAGGCGGCGTTGTAGCTGATGTTGGCGTTCGTGCATTCATCCCTGCATCCATGGTTGAACGTCATTTCGTTGAAGATTTCAGCGAATACAAAGGTCGTACGCTCCGCGTGAAAGTAAAAGAAATTGACCGCGAGAACAACAAGCTTATCCTCTCTCAAAAGGATGTATTGGAAGCGGAATTTGAAGCTAATAAAATTCGCGTTATGGAAGGCTTGACTGAAGGCCAAGAGCTCGAAGGAACAGTTCAACGCTTGACTCAATTTGGTGCATTCGTTGATGTTGGCGGTGTTGATGGACTTGTTCACGTGTCTGAATTGGCATGGAGCCATGTTGAGAAGCCTTCTGATGTTGTATCCGAAGGTCAAAAGGTAAAAGTAAAAGTACTGAAGGTTGATCCTGCTAACGGCAAAATCAGCCTAAGCATGAAAGCAACTCAACCAGGCCCTTGGGAACAAGCGGGCAACAACATCAAGACAGGCGATATCCTAACGGGTGAAGTGAAGCGTTTGGTTGATTTTGGTGCATTCGTTGAAGTGGCTCCTGGCGTAGAAGGTTTGGTTCACGTTTCCCAAATCGCTCATCGTCACGTTGCTACACCTTACGAAGTATTGAAGCAAGGTCAATCTGTACAAGTAAAAGTGCTTGATTTCAACCCTGCTGATAAGAGAGTAAGCCTCAGCATCAAGGAAACAGAAGAAGCTCCTGCAGCACCAGCACCGAAGGCTGAGAAAAAAGTAAAAGAAGAATTGAACAACCCAAATGTATCTCTTACGAACCAAGCAATGAGCGTTACGCTTGCTGAGCGTTTTGGCGATATGTTGAATAAGTTCAAAAACTAATCTATTCATAAATGCAAATAACGGCGGACTCTTTAGAGTCTGCCGTTTATTTTTGTACTGTGCATCAAATAATAGCATCAGACAAGGAAGGGGGCGCGGTCTCGATGACTTCATCAGGTGTGTTGTCAGTAGCGGTGTGGGTTTGCTTTGCAATCTTGATAGCAAGCGGTTGGCGTACGTCCCTATTCGCGGCTGTTACGCGGACACAGGTGATTATTGTCGGACTTAGCTGGCTGCTTCTTCATAATTGGACGATAGCGCTGTCTTACGGCAATCAAATAAATGGTGCATGGGTGCTATGGATGGTGTTGGCTGTATTTTTCCTTGGGCAACAGTCAGGTGGAAAGCTCATTACCGTATGCGGCCATGTCGCCATGCTAGCTGCAATTTGGATGTGGCTTGAGCTATTAAGCCGATTTTCCATGCAAATGTCGAATTCTCAAACAAACATCTGGCTAATAGCAGGCATCTTCTCGTGTTATATTCTGTTGTTTACAACGAATTGGCAGCTGCAATGGATCATCTTGACACTTGGGTTAACCTTAGGAGAAGTTCTCATCCATCTGCGTCTGCATACGTTAATTACTGCTGGAGAAGGGCAAGTTCAGGATGTATGGTGGCTGTCGTTTCTGCTTGTACGTTTGATGTCAATTATGATGGTGTGGATGAAAGAACGGTTTTTGAAAGGGCTTCTTGGCTCCGAACAATAGTGGGAAATGCGCTTTCTTCGAGTATTTCAACCATTTACGTTAGCCAAGACCCGCTTTTTTTGATATGATGATGTACGTGTATAGTTGCAAAATATGAAGGAGTGAACTGCATGGCAAAACCCATTGTTGCCATTGTCGGGCGGCCGAATGTCGGCAAGTCCACCATTTTCAACCGAATCATCGGCGACCGATTGGCTATAGTGGAGGACAAGCCTGGTGTAACTCGTGACCGTATATACGGAACGGGAGAGTGGATTGGCAAGCCGTTCAATATTATCGACACAGGCGGAATCGAAGTTTATGGTGAAGATGAAATGCTGCGTTCCATCCGCGTGCAAGCGGAGCTTGCGATAGAGGAAGCAGATGTAATTGTATTTATGTGCGAAGCGAAGTCCGGCGTAACGCAAGCGGATGAAGAAGTGGCACAGATGTTATTCCGCTCAGGCAAGCCGATTGTTCTAGCGGTAAATAAAGTCGACAACATGAGTCGTATGGATGACATTTATGAATTCTACAGCCTTGGCTTTGGGGATCCAGTTCCGATTTCAGGATCTCACGGTACAGGGATTGGTGATTTGCTGGATGAAGTCGTAAATAATCTCCCGGATTTATCGGATGAAGAATATGATGAAGATGTCATTAAGGTAGCCTTGATCGGCCGACCGAACGTAGGTAAGTCTTCTCTGGTTAACGCAATACTCGGCGAAGAGCGCGTTATCGTCAGTGATGTAGCGGGAACAACACGCGATGCAATCGATACACCGTTCGAGAAGGACGATCAGAGGTTCGTGCTCATCGATACGGCGGGTATGCGCAAGCGTGGCAAAGTATATGAGACGACTGAAAAGTACAGTGTCATGCGTTCGATGAAGGCAATCGAGCGAGCAGATGTCGTACTCGTCGTCATTAATGGTGAAGAAGGCATTATTGAACAAGACAAGCATATTGCAGGCTATGCGCATGAGGCAGGCAAGGCGGTGCTGTTCGTCGTCAATAAATGGGATATCGTTAATAAAGATGATAAGACTATGCAGCAATTCGAAACCAAGATTCGCGACCATTTCTTATTTATGACGTACGCACCGATTGTGTTCTTGTCTGCGAAGACTAAGCAGCGTTTACATAAACTGCTTCCTGTCGTACAGCATGTTGCTCAGCAGCATGCCAAACGCATTCCAACACATTTGTTAAATGACGTTGTAACTGATGCAGTCGCCTATAATCCGCCGCCAACGGATAAGGGAAGACGTCTCAGAATCAATTATGCGACTCAAGTTGCGGTTAAACCGCCAACGATTGTCGTATTCGTTAATGATCCTGAACTGATGCACTTCTCCTATGAGCGATATTTAGATAATCGTATCCGTGCAGCGTTCGACTTTGAAGGGACACCGATCCGGATATTCACACGCCGGAAATCCGACGAAAGTTAGGAGCGAGCGGAATTGACGCTATCTATTATCGCAATTGTAGCGAGTTACCTTCTTGGTTCAGTCAGCTTTAGTCTTCTGATTGGAAAGTGGCTTCGTGGTATTGATATCCGTCAACACGGGAGCGGTAATGCGGGCGCGACCAATACGTTGCGCGTATTAGGCAAAGGGCCAGCGGCTGGGGTTCTCCTGCTTGATGCGGCCAAAGGAATGGTAGCCGTTCTTATGGGGTATTTGCTATCGGATTACACATGGGTCATGGTGCTAAGCGGGATTGCAGCCATCGTTGGTCATAACTGGCCCGTTTATTTTCGCTTCCGCGGGGGGAAGGGGATCGCTACCACAATTGGGGTGCTGGCCGTTCTAGCTTTTTGGCCAGCCCTATGTGCTGGCATTATCGCGATTGCTTCAATTGCTTGGAAACGTTATGTTTCGTTAGGATCATTGCTTTTTGCTGGACTGACTCCGATATTTATTTTGGTATTCCAATATGATTGGAGCATTTTCTGGGGCAGTTTGCTGTTATGCCTATTTGCATTCTATCGTCATCGGAGCAATATCGTTAAGCTGGTTCAAGGGACTGAGAATCGACTTGGCGCGAGCAAAGGGGGCGTGTCCCGTGTCCGTTAAAGTTGCTGTATTCGTAGCCGGAAGCTGGGGGACTGCCCTAAGCGAGGTTCTCGCCCATAATGGACACGATGTGTATCTATGGACGAGAAATGAACAGCAGGCAGAAGAGATCAATACGGTGCATACGAACGGGAAATATCTGCCGAACGTTACCTTGCATCCCGGCATTCGGGCAACCAATTCCGTCGAAGAGGCTATGAGCGGTGCGAAGGCTTGCGTTGTTGTAGCACCATCTGCTGCGATGCGCCAAGTTGCGGGAATGATGAAGCCGTATTTGACGGACGAGATGGTTGTCGTACATGCGACGAAGGGATTTGAAACCGAAACGTTAAAGCGCATGTCAGAGGTGCTTGTAGAGGAGCTTGGATGCAGCTCAGATCGAATAGCTGTGCTGTCAGGTCCGAGCCATGCCGAAGAGGTTGTGAAGCAATGTCCAACAACGGTAGTCGTTGCATCAACCAGTACGAAGGCTGCTGAACAAGCACAGGATTTATTTATGAACGAATCCTTCTTTCGTGTCTATACCAATCCAGATGTGATTGGTGTGGAACTTGCAGGAGCGCTCAAAAATATAATTGCATTAGGCGCAGGCTTATCCGATGGACTGGAGTTCGGGGATAATGGCAAGGCAGCTTTGTTAACACGCGGCTTGGCTGAGATTGCTCGGCTCGGAGTTGTGATGGGAGCGAATGCGATGACATTTGCCGGCCTTGCGGGCGTTGGCGATCTAGTTGTAACTTGTACGAGCAGACATAGCCGAAACTGGAGAGCTGGCTCGCTGATAGGTCAAGGTATGGCGGTTGTTGAGGTGTTGGCTCATATGGGGATGGTCGTTGAAGGTATCCGTACAACGAAGGCGGCTCATTTCTTGGCTGATCGATATGACGTCCAAATGCCGATTACAGAGCAGTTATATCGAGTATTATTCGAATCTCGTGATCCAAAGACAGCAGTTGAATGCTTAATGGGTCGAGTTCGTAAGAACGAAATTGAAGAAGTGGCCACATCGGATTGGTCATCCTAGATATTGATGGGCTTGCATGGACTCTATTATTGGCTAGTATCCTTATCACCTTCATTTATTCGTCGACATACACTGTATAGAGTACAGACCCGAGGAGGGGCGATATGTCGAATAAATTTCCGAAGGATGCATTGAATGCAATCAATAAGAAGTCTGGCAAGAACATAACGGAGAATCAAATCAAGAAGCTTGCAGGTACGGTGAAGCCTTCGACGATGCAGAATGAGGCGCAGTTGCGGCAGTTGATTAAGCAAGTTGCTTCAATGGCCAAACTACCTGTCTCAGAGTCGACAATAAATGACATTGTCAGCACCGTGAAGAAGAGCGGAGTTAACGCAAACAACCTGGAAGCATTGATGAAGTTGATGAAGAAGTAGCAGGCACAATCGATATGATGTAAAAAGAAGACGACACGACAGCGAGTAGCTGATTGTGTCGTTTTTTTGTGCATGTTCGTGCAAAACGTTTCTCTTCTAATTCATCGAATGGTATAATGAGAGCAGTTTGAACGAATGGGAGAATCGGGAAAATGGACAGTATGACAAAAATGTGGGTATCCTTTATAGGAATAGGCCTAATGGCCTTTTCTGCACTGCTCATTGCTTTTGCCAGAAGTAAGACGAGAGGCTGGGTACGAGGTATTCTTTCGCTTATTGCGTTCATTATGCTGCTTGCAGGTATGGTATATGGATTTTTCTCCATCTTGTAGGCGTAATTAACACTTTACTCAATACATATCGTCATTGACGATAAGACGGTCGAAGGAGTGTGATTGAGGATGGTGGACATCCTATTCATAGGCAAGACGAAGCAAGCGAGTATATCTGTACCTGTAGGTACTACTCTGCTGGATGCCGCAAAGGAATCTGGAGTAGATTGGAATTATGCTTGCACGCGCGGAACATGTGCGAGATGTCGCTGCTTAATCGAAGATGGACGAGAATATGTATCCGAAGTGACTGATGCAGAGTGGAACCGTATGGAGGAAGAAGAATTCGAGCAGGGTTATCGGCTCTCTTGTCAGGTCGTTGTAGAAGCGGATGGCTTCATTCGTGCAGTTCACAAGCCGTATTTTTGATCATAGGCCTGACTGGTGACTGGCAGCCTGAATAATGCAGTATGGATTCAAATGTGAATGGAGCAAATGGCATGATATCATTATCCGAACCAATAATGGGGACAATTGAACAATTAGTAGCATCAGCGAACAACGATATGAAGCACTGGATGCTAGGTGGGAGCTGTGGATTAGTTCTACAAGGGGTACCGCTTGGCCGGGAGCCTCGTGATGTGGATATCTATGCGGATGAGTCCGATGCAAAGCATCTACAGGAGCAATGGAATCCATATGCAACCGATGCGCCCGAATGGAATGCAACGAGTACTTATCATTCCTTATTAAGTCATTATCAAATATGCGGAGTTCCCATTGAATTGGTTGGTCAATTCATTGTGACTACACCGCAATGCCAATACAATACAATCATTCGTGATGCCTTATGGAATCATCGCGTCATCTATAATATTGACAGATTTCGCATCGCGTTAATGCCGCTAGCTCATGAATTGGTTTTCAATATATTGCGTCAGCGGGAAGATCGTACAGCTTCGATCGCACAGGTAATCAATGCTGCTCCTGAGCAGCATATTGCTGCTATGAATACGGTATTGGCAAATTGCTCGGAACCTGCGTATATACGTTCCATCGTGAATGAAAGGTGTCCGAATCTGATGTCTTTTTTATTAGTCTAATGTAAATGATTTGTAAATAAAGGTGGAGTCGCATGTAGCCCTACCAACGTTGAGGAAAGGGGCTGGCTAGTATGGGGACAAACGTGCGGTTCGAGCCTTCTGGCAAGGTATGGGGGGCTAAGCGCTCGATGTCGTTATTGGATGCCGCGCAACGCGCAGGTGTTCCGATACGCACAAGATGCAGCGGGAAGGCGGGCTGCTTGATGTGTAAAGTACAGGTATCAGCGGATAAAGAAGGACTAATTGGAGAGCCCACGTTAGCAGAGAGCAGCAAGCTAGGTATCCATTCAGCAACTGGGCTTCGTTTATCGTGCCAGACACTGCTGACAGGGAATCCAGGTACGATTACGGTGGAAGTCCCAGAAGATCCTCTGAAAGCCATTATTCGCCGCAAGCTAGCGGAACAGGAAGATGACAGCTTGTGGTAATGCCAGAATAAAATGAACAGCTCTATCTTCAAGTGTGGAATTGTGATTGTGACTTAGGAGGAGAAGTAGTTGAGGTCGGGGAGACAAATCTGTTGTATCGTGCTATTCGTTATCATGAGCATGACACTTCAAGGATGCTTATATCCGAAGGAGATGCGCAAGGAAAGCCAACAATCGGTTCGTGAGGGCGTACTTCTTGTCCAAAATGCTGTGGATCAGTATCAGAAGGATACAGGTCTGCTTCCGCTAGTAAGCAGCGATGAGAGTGTTCCACGATATGAGAAGTTCCGTGTGAACTTTGAATTGCTCAAGCGAAAAGATCTGCTTAGCGCAATTCCCGGGAGTGCATTTGAATCAGGTGGCTCGGGTGTGTATCTGATTATTGATGAAGAGACGATTCCGAAAGTGAAGGTGATGGATTTACTTACTTCACAGCGGGTCAATGATCTTGCTCGTGCTGTTGATGCGCATATACGGGCTAAGGGTGCGTTGCCGAAGCAGGAGGAAGTATATCCTGGATTCTATCGAATTGATGAGAAGCTGATAGGGATACAGCCTGTAGAAGTTCGAAGTCCGTTCAGCCGAAGTGTACTGTCGTTCATGATGGATGAGCAAGGAAGGGTATACGCAGATTATGCGCAGGATATTATGCAGCTTGTGGAAACCTCTGGGAAGCAGCCTACAGGTCAAGAGAAGGATCTGAGGCCCATGCTTGCGGATGCCTCCTTCTTTGTGCCAGTGAAGTCAGTCGCGTACAAATGGAGCAACGGTGCGCCTGTACCTCAAGAAGAGACTTCCAAATAGACAAATGGAATGAAAGGAAGGCCGGTCGATATGTTCGACTGGTCTTTTTTGCATGCGAACATGGATGACAGGTTGGTACAGAAATAGAAAAGACGATTTACTCATCGATATGCAAGATAATGTCATACTTCATTTCTAACTTCATATATCTGATTTGGAAGGCGTTTGTTGATACGACCTTTTGTGTTCGTGCCCAAGTGGGGGGTCACTCACGGATGAGCATCACTATCTACTAGAACTGAATCATTTACGAAAAATGTTTTGTGTGAGGGGCATATTTATGCCATCTAGCAAATAAGATGTTACTAGTCCAAAAGCATGTACGAGTTGCGTCGAAATGCCCTTGTACGACGTGAAATCTCGGCGGCGAACACTGGCGACAACGGCAACAGCTCAATCCTAGCAACGGTGCCAATCGTTTCTGAAGGGCGAGAGGCGAACGTTGTCTCGTAGTCCGTCGGAAAAATTTGAGGAGGGGATATCAATTGGAGAAAGTGGACATTTTTAAGGACATAGCCGAGCGTACCGGCGGGGATATTTACCTCGGGGTCGTCGGTGCGGTCCGCACAGGGAAATCGACGTTCATCAAACGATTTATGGAAACGGTCGTATTGCCTAATATCACGAATGAATCCGACCGCATTCGCGCAGTTGACGAATTGCCGCAAAGCGCAGCAGGTAAGACCATTATGACGACCGAACCCAAATTCGTTCCGAATAATGCAGTTCAAATTAAAGTAGCGGAAGGCTTGGATGTTAACGTTCGTCTAGTGGATTGTGTTGGCTATGCAGTAACCGGAGCCAAAGGCTACGAAGATGAGAATGGCCCGCGCATGATTAATACGCCGTGGTTCGAGGAGCCGATTCCATTCCAGGAAGCGGCCGAAATCGGGACACGCAAAGTCATTCAAGAGCACTCCACATTGGGCGTTGTTGTGACGACTGATGGTACGATTGCTGAGATTCCTCGAAGCTCGTATATCGAATCCGAGGAGCGCGTCATTCAAGAGTTAAAGGAAGTTGGCAAGCCATTCGTACTGATTATTAACTCGACGAAGCCTCGCAGTGATGAGACGATTGCACTCCGCAATGAGCTGCAGATTAAATATGACATCCCAGTAATGGCGCTCAGTGCGGCGACGATGGGCGAAGAAGATGTAATGGGCGTTCTTCGTGAAGTTCTGTATGAATTCCCAGTACATGAAGTCAACGTGAATCTTCCGAGCTGGGTTATGGTTCTGAACGATACTCATTGGCTGCGCTCCAGCTATGAGTCGTCGGTACGGGATACAGTCAAAGATATTAGACGCCTGCGGGATGTTGATCGTGTTGTGCAGCAATTTATGGAGTATGACTTTATTGCCCGAGCTGGTTTGAGCGGCATGGACATGGGTCAAGGTGTTGCTGAGATTGATTTGTACGCGCCGGACGAATTGTACGACCAAATTCTGATGGAAGTGGTCGGGGTAGAAATACGAGGCAAGGATCACTTGCTTCAGTTGATGCAGGAATTCGCACATGCGAAGCGGGAATATGACCGATTCGCGGATGCGCTTGAAATGGTGAAGACAACTGGCTATGGCATTGCAGCGCCTACCTTGAACGAAATGGCTCTCGATGAGCCTGAGCTGATTAGACAAGGCTCACGCTTCGGGGTGCGGCTCAAAGCAACTGCTCCTTCCATTCATATGATTCGCGTCGATGTTGAATCGGAATTCGCTCCGATTATCGGAACGGAGAAGCAGAGCGAAGAGCTGATGCGCTACTTGATGCAGGACTTTGAAAACGATCCAACGAAGATTTGGGAATCTGATATTTTCGGTAGATCCCTGCATTCCATCGTTCGCGAAGGCATACAAGGCAAAATCGCCATGATGCCAGACAACGCTCGCTACAAGCTTCAAGAGACATTGGGCCGGATCATCAACGAAGGCTCAGGTGGATTAATCGCCATCATATTGTAATCGGATTGCAAGGAAGCCTAAGTCGCTATTCCAGATTGGATTAGCCACTTAGGCTTTTTGTATGTTCCTGTAAAAATTCATCGATCTTTTATTGCTAAATCAATTTACAGACTCGAAGGAAGCGGGTATATTTAAGAATAATGCCGTTAACGGTAAAAAGTGGGATTTATTCGTCATGCAAAAATCGAATGGATCAGTAAAGTTAAGAGGCGGGATAGAGATGAGCAGCGTATGGAAAACGCAAGGAGTATCAAACTTACGTTCCGCGCATGTCTCCGATACGGAAGCGGCAGGCAATTGTCAATTTGAAGCGGATTCAAATTTGTACATGCTTGGAATTACAAAATCGTATAATGGGCTATCTGTTCTGAAGCAAGTCAACTTTACTGCATCTAGCGGAGAAATTCACGCTCTTGTTGGCTCTAATGGAGCGGGGAAGAGTACGTTGATGAATATATTGTCAGGCGCATGCCGATCCGATGTCGGAGTCATCCAGTTAGGAAGCGAGCAATTATCAATTCATTCACCTGCTGATGCGAAGAAACAGGGAATTCATTGTGTATATCAAGAGGTAGATGTCGCACTTGTTCCCAAGCTTACAGTAGCAGAGAATATTATGATGGATGACTTTAGCATGGGGAGAAGTTCTTGCTGGATTCGCCCTGCACATCTGAAGAAGAGGGCTGAGAGCATCATGGATGCTATCGGCCTGTCGATCTCGCCTTCGCTGCGTATGGAGGAGTGCACATTAGCAGAGAAGCAGATGGTGCTTATATCGCGAATATTATTGAATGAAGCGAAGATTGTCATATTTGACGAACCAACTGCATCCCTTAGCTTTGAGGAGTCAGAGCGGTTATTTACAATTATGCATACACTTCGAGATCAAGGAGTTATCGTTCTATTTATTACTCATCGCCTGGCTGAAGTGTTTCATCATTGTGATCGTATCTCTATCTTGCGTGACGGTGAATTGGTTCACAGTTCGCTAATCTCTGATATTTGCCCCAAGGAAGCAATTCAATATATGCTGGATAAAACCATAGAAGAAGAACCCGGTGTACATTCCTCTGTTCGTGAAGAGGTTCTGCTTACTGTGAAGGGAATCTCTTGCGGACAGAAGCTCAAAAATGTAAACTTCGAATTGAGACGCGGGGAAATTCTTGTATTTGTGGGACTGATAGGAGCAGGGAAGACGAAGCTGGCACGGATTCTTGGTGGGGCCGAGCTGTGCGATGGCGGAGAGATAACGTTGAATGGAGAAGTGCTTCAGCCGCGTTCTATTCGTGATGCGATTCGTGCGGGCATCGTGCTTGTTCCCGAGGAGCGACGCAAATATAGCTTATTTATGGATGAGTCGTTACAGAGCAATTTATGTATCTCTACATTGCCAAAGTACTGCACAGCGGGTTTCGTATCAACCGCGCGAGAGCGGCTGTCAGCAGAGCGCGTGATCGAGCAGCTTAATATCAAGACCGCTTCTGTGAAGCAGAAAGTGAGACATTTAAGTGGAGGCAACCAGCAGAAGGTTGCCATAGGGAAATGGCTTGGCACTGATGCGCATGTATTTGTCTTAGATGAACCTATGAATGGGATCGATGTCGGTGCGAAAAATGAGATTTTCCGCATCATTGGACAATTGTCAGAGGAAGGAAGAGGAATCATTTACTTCACTAGCGACATGTATGAAGCGTCAATGGTTGGCGACCGCATTGTTGTTATGTATGACGGGGAAATGGTGCGGCTATTTGAGCGAGGAGAGGCTTCGGAAGAGCAGTTATTGTTCTATGCTTCAGCTGGTGGCAGGCTGCGAGATGTTGAAGATAGAGTGAAGGGAATATCAGATAAACAGTAGGGGAAACACATAAGCTTATCGTTGTTCTTCAGTCCCTACTTGCATTTGTAACAACGGTATATTACTATAAATTTGTTCTGTGAACCGATTTGGCAGCAGATTGGATATCGTATTGAACTGTTTTGCTGATGATAAGGTATAAATTCTAGAGAAACAGTAAAGAAAATGGATAACGATGCATACTTGAATCAGGAGGTGAACAGAATGAATAAATCTGAATTGGTAACTGAAGTGGCAGAGGCTACGGAATTGTCGAAGAAAGATGTGACGAAAGTAGTTGATGCTGTATTCGAAGCGATTTCGACTGCACTTCAGAACGGCGACAAAGTCCAATTGGTAGGCTTCGGTAACTTTGAAGTGCGCGAACGTTCCGCACGCAAAGGCCGTAACCCACAAACGGGCGAGGAGATTGAAATTCCTGCAAGCAAAATCCCTGCGTTCAAACCAGGCAAAGCACTTAAAGATGGCATCAAATAAGTGAACTTACATACTTTTGTCTAATAGGGGAACGCAAGTGAGGTAGAAGCCGCGACATGAATGTCGCGGCTTCTGCTCCTTTTCAGAGGGGAAGTGGTGGAGTAGGATGCTCTAGATTACTCTTAGCTGCTCTAGTGCTCTGTGCACTGCCGCTGTAGGCGACCAGTACAATACGCTGACCACTTACTTGACTTAATTGCTCTTCCCACTGCTGAAGCAGCTGTAGCTGGTTAGATTGTAAATGTGCTGGGTGCATCGCATTAGCTCCTTTTAGATGAAACGTGCTACACTAGTAGTATGCCCGAAGAATGATGATTCACATGGTTGACGCTGCAAGGAAGCCAATACATATGCAAGGAGGTCAAGCAGTTGGAAACACAAAATGACTTTATCGTAATAAAGGCCAAAGATCAGGGAGTTCAGGTGATCGGTCTGACACGCGGAACAGATACGAAGTTTCATCATACGGAGAAGCTGGACAAGAATGAAGTGCTTGTCGCCCAGTTCACGGATCATACGTCCGCAATTAAAATTCGCGGCAAAGCAGTTGTTATGACAAAACACGGTGTAATTCATACCGATAAAGACGAATAGGAATGAAATTTTTTGTTTTCATGAGGGAAGCAGGCATAGCCTGCTTTTTTTCATTATAGACATGAGGTATGGACATACTCTGGAACGTCGACACTGTCTGTTATCTGGAGTGTTGACTTGATCTACAATATGTGGAGGTGCAAGGTTCAGAATGAAGAATATGCATCGCTATAGAACTCTGGTCATCGTGCTTTGCGTTACGATTATGCTTCCGCTAGGATTAGGGCTATTGTATTCACTGGTTGAGCGGATGCCGGACGCCAATAAAGATGTAGCTGTATTTACCCCTTCACCACGTATGGTCAAGCTCAGTTCCGAGGAGATCGTGGATTATTTATCAGAGCTTCCACTTCAGTTGAAGTTTAGTCGGGTTACTTGGGAGTCAGATAAACTGGTGATTGATGTAAAAGTGGCTGCAACAATTGTCCATCCAGAAATTATTTATCATGATATCCATGAGCTTCTTCGCTTCGCCTTCATACAAACAAGCAATGTCGAACGTCTGCAGTTTCGTGTCGTTATACAGGATGACATGGCTAAAAAGAGATATGTATTGCTTGGTATGGATGCGCAGCGTTCTCAAGTAGATGTGGAAAGTTTGAAGCTTCTCCAGAAATCGAAAGGAACAATGCCGAAGGAGCTTGAAGAGGCATGGCGGATTATTTATACACCGCACTGGGAGCGTCAGTTTCCGGCAGTCAGATGAGAGTAAGGGTCTTGGTCATAAGAAATAGGAGAACGAAGAAATGTTGTCCTATCACTTTAAACATATGCTATAATGATTTAGATTGCGACATCCGTAAGGATGACTAACCGGTACAGTCGGAGGCAGCAGATGAATGGTTATCATATCTCGCAATTGGCTAAGCGGTATGTTGAACATGACATGATCCAGGCGCACACGGAACTGCCTGCGTTTCCTAACGCAAGAGTGGAGCTGATGTTCGCCTTTTTAAACCGCAGTAAGCCAATAGCGGAACATAGTGAATTATTTGCGCTAGTTACATCGCTCGTGCAGGTTGGATTAGACACGCATGATACGATTGAACTGGCAGCGGTGCAGCATAACGACCGCAACTTGCGTTCAAGGCAGCTGAAAGTATTGGCTGGAGACTATTTCAGCAGTCGCTTCTATAACCTGCTTGCGCAGCAAGGTCAGATTGATACGGTAAGGGCTTTGAGCCAATCCGTATGCGATATTAATCGTCTGAAGATGACGATGGTGGACAAGATGAAGCATTGGACAATGACCGCAGAGGAATATTTACGGGCGAGCGTTACGCTGAAGAAATCGTTGTTCCAGTCCTTCAACGCTCAGATGAATCAAGAAGACATCTCCACATGGGAGGAACTGCTTGATTCGTTGACAGAGCTCGAAGTACTAGAAAGAGAACAAGAGCGAGCGGATCATTTCGAACGATTCGAAGGCAGCTGGTCTTACTGGCATGTATGGCAGCAAGGCACGGATGAGGAAAGAAGAAAATTGAAGCAGAAATTGGTTGACGAGATGCTCTGGAATGCGCTCATGTCCAAGTATGAGGTAAGGGAGCAGCTGGCTTATCAAGTTCGTGTATCACGGGATAAATTGCATACGCTAGCGGTGACATTGCCGTTTGACGAGAGCACCAGACAACGTCTTGACACATTTCTTGCCTTACCTCGTCTGTAAATGATAGTGAGCGTTCAACCTCGAATAGATCGACGATACGTTCGGCGAAGAAAGGAATAGGTGACAGATCGTGGAGACACATTCGCCTAAGACTGGCAAGACCAAGGAACATTATGTTCAAGAAGTATTTCAGAGCATAGCTCCGAAGTACGATATTATGAATGATATACTGAGCTTCAGACGTCACAAGGCTTGGCGCAACTTCACGATGCGCAAGATGGACATGAAGCAGGGGGAGACAGCGCTTGATCTGTGCTGTGGAACTTGTGACTGGACGATTCAGTTGGCGCAAGCGAGCGGCACAGGCAAGATTACAGGGCTGGACTTCAGTTCGAATATGCTGGCGGTAGGTCAGAAGAAGGTGGATCAAACAGGCCTGCACAGCCAAATTGAGCTTGTTGAAGGAAATGCAATGGAGCTTCCATTCCCCGACAACAGCTTTGACTATGTGACGATTGGTTTCGGTTTGCGCAATGTTCCGGATTTTGAGCAAGTCATTCGTGAAATGCGCAGAGTGGTCAAGCCGGGTGGACAAGTTGTGTGTCTTGAACTGAGCAAGCCAACATGGCAGCCGTTCAAGGGCATTTATTATTTCTACTTCCGCAATGTGCTGCCATTGCTTGGCAAGCTGATTGCGAAGCGGTATGAGCAGTATAAGTGGCTACCAGAGTCGCTTGTTACGTTCCCGGGCCGCAAGGAGCTAGAACAGATGTTTAGAGTTAATGGACTTGATCGCGTACAAGCGTATTCGTTCTTCGGTGGCATTGCCGCTCTTCACATCGGGACGAAGGGGAATGGTCATGCTTAAAAAAGTACGTATATTCTTAGAAATGATTAAGTTCGAGCATACGATATTTGCTCTTCCATTTGCGTTTATGGGCGCACTGCTGGGAGGAATGGTTGTTCATCAACGCTTCCCAACGCTCCCTGAATGGGGATGGATCCTCATGGCGATGTTCGGAGCTCGAAGCGCGGCAATGGCGCTCAATCGGTTAATTGACGCTGCCATCGACGCGAAGAACCCAAGAACTGCAAATCGAGCAATACCCGCAGGATTGCTGAAGGCAGGAGAAGTACTGTTATTTACGGCCGTGTCGTTCGGTCTTTTATTTTGGGCAGCGGCTAATCTGGAGCCATTATCTGTATACTTGCTTCCGGTTGCCGTCTTTATGTTAGTATTTTATTCGTTTACCAAGCGCTTCACATGGCTATGCCACGTTGTGCTGGGACTTACGATTGCATTGGCACCGCTCGGAGGATGGGTGGCTGTAACGAATGGAATCGATTGGGCAGCTCTCACCTTTTATTTAACCGTTGCGTTTTGGACTACCGGGTTCGATATTATTTATGCGTGCCAGGATTATGAGTTCGATAAGAAGGAAGGCTTGAAGTCGATCCCGGTACGTTTCGGAATTGCGAAGTCACTCTGGATTGCAAGAGGCTTCCATATTGCTACAGCGTTTGGATTTATACTGCTATTATTTTTAACTCAATTAAGCTGGTGGTATATCATAGGTACGGTTATTGCAAGTGCCCTGCTTATTTATGAGCATATGCTTGTGAAGCCGTACGATTTGAGCAAGCTGAACACAGCCTTCTTCACGATGAACGGTGTGCTCAGCATCGTTGTATTTTGCTTCACGCTTATTGACATGGTGGTGATGAAGTAATGAGTGCTGCATCTCGCAAGCATTACGTAGTTGGTATTACAGGGGCAAGTGGTGCTATATACGGTGTCCGATTGATTCAATGTCTGTTGGAAGCCGATTATGAGGTTCATCTCATCGTATCAGATGCTGGATGGCGCGTACTAAAGGAAGAACTCGGATGGAATGTTACGAAGCGTCAGCAAGCGATTGAGCTGGCATTCGGCGATTTGGCGCATCGGGTTACGTATCATCCGAACCAGGATATTGGGGCAAGCATAGCAAGCGGTTCATTTCGGGTGCACGGCATGGTGATCATGCCGTGCTCCATGGGAACCTTATCATCGATTGCACACGGCGCTTCCGATAATTTGATGGGGCGAGCTGCTGACGTTATGATGAAGGAAGGCCGTCCGCTTCTAATCGTTCCGCGCGAGACGCCGATGCATGCGATTCATTTGGAGAATATGCTGAAGCTTGCGAATATGGGTGTACGTATTGTGCCGGCGATGCCTGCATTTTATTATCATCCTCAGACTCTGGATGACATCATTAATTTCCTTGTCGGCAAGGTGTTGGACTGCATGGATATCGATCACCAGTTGTTTACAAGGTGGGGGAATTCGGAAGTACAGACTGCCGAAGATTCGGATCTGCCGAATGGATAACACAAACGTGTGGCCGATCTTTTATCTTTTCGTGTCTGTATTTTTAAATTGCATTTGAGTTGGGACTTATTGATCTTGAGGTTCACTTGGAACTTGGGTCGGAAAATACAGTTGGTTAGGTGAAGGCATGAAACTGTGGGACATTTATGCGACAATGAAACAAGATGTAGCGTATATTGAACGTGAATTGGAGCGGAACATCCGCTCCGATCACGAGCTCCTTACGGAAGCGTCGCTGCATCTGCTGAAGGCGGGCGGGAAGCGAATACGTCCGGTATTCGTTCTGCTTGCAGGGAAATTCGGTACATACGATATAGAACAGTTGAAGCGCGTTGCTGTTCCCCTGGAATTAATTCATATGGCCTCACTCGTGCATGATGATGTCATTGATGACGCTGAAACTCGGAGAGGGCAACTGACAGTTAAGGCCAAATGGGATAATCGCGTTGCCATGTATGCCGGCGATTATATGTATGGCCAAGCGCTGGTTGTAGCTACAGAATTGAAGCAGCCAGAGATTCATCGCATATTTTCCAAAGCAATGGTTGAAATGTGCATCGGTGAAATGGAGCAAATTCGTGACTTCTTCAATACAAAGCAGACGATCCGTCAATATATGCTTCGGATCCGTCGAAAGACAGCGTTGCTGATTGCGATTAGCTGTCAGTTGGGGGCAATTGCCGCACATGCAGAGCCGAAGATTGGCTATGCGCTGTATCGCTTTGGCTACAATGTGGGCATGGCATTTCAAATTCGAGATGATGTGCTTGACTTAACCGGTACTGAAGAGCAAATAGGCAAGCCGCCAGGGAATGATATTCGTCAAGGGAATTTGACGCTTCCAGTAATATTTGCGCTGCAGGACACGAAGCTTCGCGAGTCTCTTCTTCGTGAAATTGAACGTATCCGTGAGCGAAATGGAGATACGGATGTATCTGCTGCGCTCGATATGATTCGCCAAAGTGATGGTATTAAGCGGGCTGAAGAGATAGCAAATCGGTATATCGAGAAGGCACTTGCGGTATTAGAGCATCTGCCTAACATCCGTGCTCGCCGCAACTTGCGCGATATTGCTTACTTTATTGCAAATCGCAATCATTGATTTGAACTATGGTGAAAAAATCGAGTGCCATTTGAAGAAAAATCTGGTATAATGCGTGTGTTGGACGACTTCACATTTGAGTAGGAGTGATCGTATGGAACGCACATTCATCATGGTCAAACCTGACGGAGTACAAAGAGGCCTCATAGGAGATATAGTAGGTCGCTTTGAGCGGAAGGGCTTTAAACTTGTAGCTGGAAAATTGATGCAAGTCTCGCGTGAACAAGCTGAACATCATTATGCAGAACATGCACAAAAGCCTTTCTTTGGCGAACTGGTCGATTTTATTACCTCAGGTCCAGTATTCGCTATGATATGGGAAGGTGACGATGTTATCAGCTTGTCACGCTTGATGATCGGCAAGACGAAAGTGACTGAAGCTGCACCAGGGACGATACGCGGAGATTATGCAAGTCATACGAACTTCAATGTGGTTCACGGATCGGATTCACCAGAGAGTGCTGAACGTGAAATCGCAAACTTATTCTCAGAAGTGGATTCATTTCGTTACGAGCGGGCATTGGAGCCATGGATTTAATCGGCAGCCATGAGCGCGGCTCACACACGCAGAAACATAATAATTATTTTTTTGATTTCTGATGTAAGAGCTTACATAGGGCAGGACTATGGAAGAACGCGGCGAATAGTAATATTCGACCGTGTTTTTTTATGTTGCGGTGTTGCTGAGCGATCTTGGGCTATGCTTGTTGTCGATCAGGAACTCAGTTGCAGCATATATACGAACTTAGAAGGTGTGAGCACAATTGTCAGAGCGCAAGACGACCTTATGGGATGCAGCCACCATTTTCCCTGCTGCTAATGGATTCGGCCAAGGGACAGCCGTGGATCATGGAGATGATCAAGATTATGCGGAATTTGTCCAATATTTCCGATCAACTACAGGCATCGATTTATCACAGTATAAGGAGACCCAGATGCGTAGACGCTTGTCTACGTTACGAATGAAGAATGGCTACTCGACATTTGCCTCCTATGCCAAGGCGATGAGTGCTAATTCTTCGTTATTTGATGAAATGCTGGATCGTATGACGATCAATGTATCTGAATTTTGGCGTAATCCGCTGCGTTGGGATACCCTACGCACTCGTGTGCTTCCAGAGCTGTCGCAGCGAACGCGCCAGCTGAAGTGCTGGAGTGCCGCTTGCTCGACAGGTGAGGAGCCTTACACACTAGCGATGATTCTCGATGATATGAGCTTGCTTGATCGGACAGAACTCTCTGCTACGGATATTGACGAGAATGCACTTGCAAGAGCACAGCAAGCTTCCTATATTGAGCGCTCTTTGAAAGACGTTCCCCCATCATTCAAGTCAAAGTACTTTATGCAGCAGTCGAACAGTTTTCATATCATTGATCGCTTGAAGAAATCGATTCGATTCCGCAAGCAGAACTTATTAACCGATACTTTTGCTACTCAGCATGATTTGATTATTTGCCGTAATGTGATGATTTACTTTACGGAAGAAGCGAAGCATGAGTTGTATCGAAAGTTTGCCAATGCGCTTAAGCCGGGTGGGGTATTGTTCGTCGGAAGCACAGAGCAAATATTCAATCCACAACAGTATCAGCTTGAAACGATGGAGACGTTCTTTTATCGAAAATTATAGCTGTTCGAACTTAAAGAGTGTATTCGACTATTTCAGTCATACTGGAATTACATACCATCGATTGGCTAAATTGAACATAGACAGACTACACGTCGATAACGAAAGATGCGCCCTAATGCTTGAAACAAAGCGGCAAGGGCGCGTTTTGTTTTCTTGTCAAACGTTGCCTCCTATACTATAATGAGAAAAAAGTTAAGGGTTTTAGCCATTTACAGCATCACAGTTAAAGGGGGAGCAACTTGTGAGTCTACGTTATTTGACTGCAGGAGAAACACACGGACCGCAGCTAACTGCCATTGTTGAAGGGATGCCTAGCAACATGGTTATTGATTTCGAGCAACTCAATTTCCAACTTCATCGTCGCCAGAAGGGGTATGGCCGCGGCAGACGTATGCAAATTGAGAAAGATACAGCAACGATCGTCGGCGGTGTGCGTCATGGACGTACGACAGGTGCTCCAATTGCTATTGTAGTGGAGAACAACGATTGGAAGCATTGGACGAATATTATGAATGTGGAGCCGATTGAAGGGACAGATGAAGAGAAGCGTCGTGTTCATCGCCCGCGTCCAGGTCATGCAGATCTGAACGGAGGCTTGAAATATCAATTGAAAGATCTGCGCAATGTACTGGAACGTTCAAGCGCTAGGGAGACAGCTGCTCGCGTAGCTGTGGGTGCAGTAGCGCGCCAGTTCCTTGCAGCATTCGGCGTCAAGATTGCAGGACAAGTTATTCGCATTGGTGAAATCGAAGCTCCTGCTCATAATTTGTCAGTTGACGAGATTATTGAACGTACGGAGGCTTCTTCTGTTCGTGTGGTCGATACCGATACGGAGAAGAAGATGGAAGCGTACATCGATCAAATCAAAGGCGAAGGCGACTCGATCGGCGGTATTGTCGAGTGTATCGTGGAGGGACTGCCGGTTGGACTTGGGAGCCATGTGCAATATGATCGCAAGCTGGATGGACGCATTGCGCAAGCAGTGATGTCGATCAATGCTTTCAAAGGTGTTGAGATCGGTATTGGCTTCGAGGCAGGTCAACTGCGCGGATCACAAGTTCATGATGAAATTCTATATAGCGAGGAAACGGGATATACACGAGCTAGCAACCGACTTGGCGGTTTCGAAGGCGGTATGACGAACGGAATGCCAATCGTCGTGCGTGGGGTTATGAAACCTATTCCGACCCTTTATAAGCCATTGCGCAGTGTTGATATCGATACGAAGGAGCCGTTCACTGCACAAGTGGAACGCTCAGATGCGTGTGCAGTGCCGGCTGCGAGTGTTGTCATGGAGCATGTAGTCGCTTGGGAAGTTGCGAAGGCGTTCCTGGAGAAGTTCGGCGGCGATTCGATGGAAGAAATTCGCGCCAACTATGAGCACTATTTGGAACAAGTGTCCCGATATTAAAAGGGGGGAACGTCATGAGCAAGAATCTCACTTTAGATGCAGCAGAGCTTACTGTTGAACTAGGAGAACGCTCTTATCCAATTTGGATTGGCAGTGGTCTTCTCGGGCGAATCGGTGAGGCATTTCAAATGCGCAGCATTCCCACTCGCAGTCCAATTGTGATCATCACGGATGATCATGTGGCTCCGCTATATTTAGAGCGCACGGAAGCAGCACTGCGTGAGGCTGGCTATCAGGTTTCTTCCTTTGTAGTAGCAGCTGGTGAATCCTCCAAGTCGCTGCAGGTGTACGAACAGTGCATCACTGCAGCACTTGATGCGGGCTGTGATCGCCATTCTTCCATCGTCGCCCTCGGCGGTGGCGTAGTCGGGGATTTGGCAGGTTATGTGGCGGCAACTTACATGCGAGGAATTCGCTTCATTCAGGTGCCTACGACGATATTGGCTCATGACAGCAGTGTCGGTGGCAAGGTTGCGGTTAACCATCCGTTCGCCAAGAATATTATCGGGGCTTTCCATCAACCAGAAATGGTGCTGTACGATACAGCGACCTTGCTTACGCTTCCTGATCGGGAAGTCCGCGCAGGACTGGCTGAAATGATTAAGCATGGCCTTATCTGGGATGAAGAGTTTACAGCATGGTGCGAAGCACAAGCTGAACGCTTGCTGGCTAAGGATGAGGAAGCACTCACGTATGGACTGCTTAAGGGCTGCGCGATTAAAGCGCAGGTCGTCTCTCAGGATGAACGTGAGCATGATCTAAGAGCGATATTGAATTTGGGACATACGATTGGCCATGCTCTAGAGGCGGTTGCCGGCTACGGAGAATTGCTGCATGGCGAAGCCATCTCAATTGGAATGGTTGGTTCTGCGCGTCTTGCAGAGCGATTGGGTGAAGATAAGCAGATTGCTGTTCGAACAGAAGCGATATTGACGAAATACGGCCTGCCGGTGGCAGTGCCACAGCATATGAATTCGGATGATATTATTCAAGCCATGATGCATGACAAGAAATTTAAGGAAGGGCACACCGTATTTATTGTGCCTACTGCAATCGGTCATGTAGAAATTCGCAAGGATGTACCGGTCAGCCTAGTACGAGATATCATCGAGGAGTTGAAAGGAGAGAAGGCGTGACCATGTATGCAAGAGGAATTCGCGGAGCGACTACGGTAACCCGCAATGATGCAGAAGAGATTCTGCATGCGACTACGAAGCTGCTCCAGGAGATAGTTGCGCAAAATACGGTTCAACCTGAACAGATCGCAAATATTTGGATCACGATGACAGAGGATTTGAATGCTACTTTTCCAGCACGTGCGATACGTGCCATGGAAGGCTGGGATCTAGTGCCACTCATGTGTGCTATTGAAATTCCAGTGAAGGGCAGTCTGCCATTGTGCATCCGCCTAATGGTAACGATCAACACGGACAAGGAGCAGCACGAGATTCGCCATGTCTACTTGAATGAGGCGATAGCTCTGAGACCTGATTTGTCTAGTAAATAGAGATGTGGGAAACCCAATCTGAAGATCGTTATGTCTGAAATTTAGTTTGCTGGATTGACGAAGCCGACATTTCCGGTTATATTGATATCAGCATAGTTGAGCAGAGTTGAGTTTGAGATTGAGATGAGTTGAGCTGAGACGAGATAGAATATGGACATCATGTCTATATAGGCTAGCGCCTATTGTATTTGCTGTACATTGATTTATTGCAGCGGCACAATGGGAGGCCTTATATAAGGCGATCCATATCCTCATGAATTGAATTACTCATCCACAATTTCATCGTATACCAACAAGCCTCTGCCTTGCGCAGAGGCTTTTTTTATTCGTACACGTTATTTTTCAGCAGTGCCTTTCATTCGTGATTCGCCTGATTCCGATAAGGCACTGCAACAAGCGTAAACAAGTGAATAAGAAATGGTTGGTAGACGCTCTCGTTCATCACGCGGTATGTAATCGTCTTAACGGCTGCATAACGAAGTTGAAAGGAGTGGAAAGCGATGTATCCCCAATTGGACGAAGTAATCCATCTCGCCCGGCAGTATAATGTCATACCTGTTGCCGAGACGATGATGGCTGATACCGAAACCCCAATTCGATTATTTCAAAGATTGCGCAATGAACCATATGCTTTTTTGTTGGAGAGTGTGGAGGGTGGCGTCCAATGGGCCCGCTATTCCTTTATCGGAACGGATCCGTTCTTGCTCCTTCAAGGGAAGAGTGGACGATTGCGGAAGATAGAGCATGGCCATATCACCGAGGTGCGAGAGCGCCCAATCGAGATGATGAAGCAATTGATGCATAAATATAGAAGCCCTGCACTAGATGGACTTCCTCCAATGACAGGAGGGGCAATTGGCTGCTTCGGCTACGATTTGGTTCAGCAGTATGAACGCCTGCCGCGTCATAAGTACGACACGCTGCAAATGGACGACATCCGATTTATGTTCTGTGATCAGCTTGTTGCCTTCGATCATATGAAGCAGCAAATGCAGTTTATTGTGAATATTCATGTGGAACCAGGGAGTTCGGCAGATGTGATACGGCATCGCTACGAGAAAGCGAGAAAGAAACTGCGCAGCCTGCAAATGAAGCTGACAGCACCTCTAGTGAGCAACACCCGACCGGTACAGCAAGCAACGGCAGCATCTGCGGCTGTAGAGGTACTGCAGGGGGTTCGATCCTCGGAGACGAAGGAATCATTTGTTGCGAAGGTGAATCGAGCCAAGGAATATATTCGGTCAGGAGATATCTTTCAAGTGGTGCTGTCACAGCGCTTCGAACGGCAGACACAAGCGGATCCGCTTGATGTGTACCGGGTGCTGAGAATGACGAATCCTTCCCCGTATATGTATGTGCTCAAGACAGAGGACGACATGATTGTCGGCACTTCTCCAGAGATGCTTGTGCGCATTAAAGACGAGCGGGTAGAGACGAGGCCGATTGCAGGAACAAGACCACGTGGCGCCACAGCTGAAGTTGATGCAGCGCTGGAAGAAGATCTGATGCAGGATGAGAAGGAGCGAGCCGAGCATGTGATGCTTGTTGATCTCGGGCGGAATGATCTCGGCCGCGTATGCGAGTTCGGCAGCGTGCGCTGTGATACGTACATGAATGTTGAGCGTTATTCCCATGTCATGCATATTGTATCTAACGTTTCTGGCAAGCTTCGCAAGAACAAGGATTTCTTCGATGCCTTCCTCTCCTGCTTGCCAGCAGGTACATTGTCCGGAGCGCCGAAGCTTCGTGCAATGGAGATTATTGCAGAGTTGGAAGAGGAGTCACGTGGGATATATGGTGGCGCTATCGGATATTTAGGATTCAATGGGAATATGGATTCCTGTATTACGATACGTACGATTATTTTCCGAGAAGGCCGTGCTTATGTGCAGGCTGGTGCTGGTGTTGTATGGGATTCGGTTCCGGAGATGGAATACGAAGAAACGATTAACAAGGCGAAAGCATTGCTGCTGGCAATTCGGATGACAGAAGAGATGTTCGGCAGCGAAGGTGGCGCTGAAGGGCAAGAGGGCTGTGCTAATGAGAGCGAGCTAACGAACGCAGCTGAGGGAAGTGCGGTTGGATACGCGGCACCTTATACTTCGATGATGCCGGCGAACTGGGACTATTATATCGGAACGGAAGAACGGGCTGCTTCGATTCCCGTCGCCGAAGGGAGGAAATTAGGATGACGAGCCAGCTTGTAATCGGAAGTGCACTCATGAAGGAGGCGCTTGGTCAAGTGCTATCAGGGCATCACTTAAGCCGCTCAGAAGCGAGGGATGTAATGGCAGATGTTATGGATGGCCATGCGACTTCGGCTCAGATTGGAGCACTGCTTGCAGGTCTACGTTTGAAGGGGGAGACAGTTGATGAGATTGCGGGTTTTGCTGAAGCGATGCGCAGCCGCGCCCATCAAGTGGTCACTTCGCATGAGAGCCTGCTTGATACATGTGGAACAGGCGGATCGGGCATTCATAAGTTGAATGTTTCCACAGTTGCTGCCATCATCGCCTCATCCGCATCCGTGCGGGTTGCGAAGCATGGCAACCGATCGGCTTCCAGTCGCTCGGGGAGTGCGGATGTACTGGAGGCGCTGGGTGTAAATATTCAGCTGACGAGTGAGGAAGCTGCACAGTGTTTGGAACGAATCGGCATCTGCTTTATGTTCGCGCAAGTCTATCATCCTGCAATGAAACATGCGGCTGCACCACGCAAGGAACTAGGGATACGCACCGTATTCAACATGCTTGGCCCGTTGACGAATCCAGCGGGAGCTGATCGGCAAGTCCTTGGGATCTATGATCGCACGAAGACGGGGACGATCGCTTCCGTATTGCGTGAATTGGGGTTGAAGCGTGCGCTCGTTGTTGCGAGCGAAGATGGATTGGATGAGATCAGCCTGTCGGCACCAACTCAAGTTAGTGAACTGAAAAATGGAGAAGTATTCACATATACCATTACACCGGAAACACTTGGTCTACACACGCAGCCGTTGACTAGTGTGCTGGGTGGAGACGCCGCAACGAACGCGCAAATAATAAGAGGTCTGCTTCGCGGAGAGCAAGGCGCTCATCGCGATATTGTTCTTGCAAATGCGGGCGCATGTATTTACGTTGCGGGACGATCGAGCTCCATTGCAGAAGGCGTGCGGATTGCAGCTGAAGCAATCGATAATGGGCTGGCGAATCAGAAGCTGGAGCAATGGATCGCAGCAACAGGAGGGCTAAGTCATGTTTCTTGAACGGATTGTACGAACGAAGGAAGAAGAGATACAAGCGCTTAGTCGAGTGATGAATCGGAACGAAGCAATTCTGGAGGCAGCAGCGCTTTCACCTTGCCGCTCCTTCATTGGGGCACTTACTGTAAATAAGAACCGTTCGGTTGCCTTGATTGCTGAAGTAAAGAAGGCATCGCCATCCAAAGGGCTGATTCGCGAGCATTTCAATCCCGCTGAGATTACAGCTGGATATGAGGCGGCAGGTGCGGATGCATTGTCTGTACTTACAGATCGCGCATATTTTCAAGGCGGCAATGACATTCTGCAGCAGGTGCGAGCGCTGACAGAACTGCCGATTTTGCGGAAGGAATTTATTATCGATGAGCTTCAAGTGCTTGAAGCAAGATTGATAGGTGCGGATGCAATCCTGCTGATCGCAGCGATTTTGAGTGACGACCAATTACAGCATCTGCACGGAACAGCTAGACAACTTGGTATGGACGTTCTCGTGGAAGTCCATGATGAAGTTGAAATGGAGCGTGTAGGCAGAATTGAAGGAATCAAATTAGTCGGCATCAACAATCGGAACTTGCACACATTCGAGACCGATATCGAGCAGACCCATCGTATTCGCCATTTGGCTCCGTCAGGTTGTATCTTAGTCAGCGAGAGCGGTATCCATCTTCCGGAGCATCTTCGTCGCATGGATGAGCTGCATGTCGATGCGGTGCTGGTAGGGGAACATTTCATGAGACAAGATAATGTAAAGGATGCAGTAGAGCACTTGATGAGCGGTCTTCTAAATTCGAACACTGCTTCGTAGACAGACGTAAGGAGTGAAGAAGATTATGGAAGTTGAAGCATCAAGGGAACAAGCGTCATCTACAGCGAGTCCACGTTCATGTGCTGCTCGTGCAACGAAAGTGAAAATATGCGGCCTGATGAATTTCGAGATGACGCGTCGAGTTGTCCAACTAAGACCAGATCATATTGGATTCGTCTTCGCACCGAGTCGAAGACAGGTGCAGCCGTCTCACGTTAAGCAGTGGCTGTTGAAGCTGAGGGAGGAAGGAGAAGCACTTCCAGACCTTGTAGGTGTGTTCGCGAATCCAACTCGTGAAGAGCTGAAGCAAGTGCTGGATGAAGTGCCGCTAACAAGTGTTCAGCTCCATGGGAAGGGCGATACGGCATTGTTGAAATGGATAAAGGATCACTATGATGTTCAAATATGGAGGACGGTTCCTATCATTCGTGATGACGAGCGCCAACCTCGCCAGTCTATAGCAGCAGCTGCGGCGGCATATGAGTTGGATGTCCAATATGCAGATGTTGTCCTGCTAGATACACATTGTCCGATTCAGGGCGGTGGTTCTGGCAAAGTGTTCGACTGGACAGTAATACCATCTTATGCAGACCAATTGGCTTCATTAAGGCTCCCTCTCTATATTGCTGGCGGATTGTCTGCTGATAATGTCGGTCTAGTTGTGAGAGAGTACGATATAGATGGCGTTGATGTATCGAGTGGTGTTGAAACAAATGGAGTAAAAGATATATCCAAGGTTGAGGAGTTTATCGAAAGGGTGAGGGGAAATGAGCATGGAAAAGAGTAGTGCGACAGCAACAGCAGCAGCGACAACGGTTCTACCGGACGAAAAAGGCAGATTTGGACCATTTGGAGGCCGTTTTGTGCCCGAGACATTGATGAGTGCGCTTTTGGAACTGGAAGAGGCTTATCGTACACATGTGAAAGATCCAGAATTTCAAGCAGAATTGATCAAGCTGCTGACTCAGTACTCAGGGCGACCTACTTCACTCTATTATGCAGAGCGGCTTACTGCGAAGCTGGGCGGAGCCAAGATTTATTTGAAGCGTGAGGATTTGAACCACACCGGTGCCCATAAAATCAACAACACCATCGGTCAAGCCTTGTTAGCCAAGCGTATGGGCAAGACGAAGGTGATTGCTGAAACAGGGGCGGGACAGCATGGTGTTGCTACTGCAACAGTCGCAGCGCTGCTGGGCATGGAGTGCAAAGTATTTATGGGTGAAGAGGACATGAAGCGTCAAAGCCTGAATGTGTTCCGTATGAAGCTGCTCGGTGCAGAGGTTGTGCCTGTGATGTCAGGTACAAGAACGTTGAAGGATGCAGGGAATGAAACGCTGCGCTACTGGGTTAGCAATGTGCAGGACACGTTCTACATTCTTGGTTCCGTAGTGGGGCCGCATCCGTATCCGATGATTGTGCGGGATTTCCAGCGAATTATCGGAGATGAGACACGTAAGCAAATCCTTGAACTGGAAGGGCGTTTGCCGAATCTGCTGATCGCTGCTGTTGGCGGAGGGAGCAACTCCATGGGGATGTTCTATCCGTTTTTGCAGGATGAGTCGGTTCAACTTCTTGGGGTTGAGGCAGCAGGCAAAGGAATTGATACCCCTTATCATGCGGCTACGATGACACTTGGGACACCAGGGGTTTTCCAAGGATCGATGAGCTATCTGCTTCAAGATCAGTTTGGTCAAGTTCAGCCGGCACATTCCATCTCCGCTGGATTGGATTATCCGGGAGTAGGGCCAGAACATGCCTATTTGAAATATTCGGAACGAGCATCGTATGTGCCTATTACAGATGATGAAGCCATGGATGCGCTGCAGCTTCTTACCCGTACAGAAGGCATTATACCCGCATTGGAATCGTCACACGCGATTGCGCAGGCGATCAAATCAGCACCTAGCATGAATAAGGATGATCTAATTGTGATTTGCTTGTCAGGCCGTGGGGACAAAGACGTTGCCACCATTATGGAGAGATTGGGGGAGGAACTGCTATGAGTCAGACACTAGCGAGCCGCAATTTACTGGATGATACATTCCGTACTTTACAAGCACAGGGCAAGTCCGCATTGATGCCATTTATAACGCTAGGTGATCCAACCTGTGAAATCACTCTTCGGCTTCTTCTGAAGATGGAGCAAGCCGGTGCAGACATTATTGAACTTGGCATACCGTATTCCGATCCGCTGGCTGACGGTCCGGTTATCGAGCGAGCATCGGCACGCGCGTTGCGCAATCATGTATCGATCGCTGATGGACTGCGCATTGCTGCTCAGGCTAGGAAACAAGGTGCACAAATTCCTTATGTATTGTTTACTTATTATAATCCAGTGCTGCAATTTGGACTGCACAGCTTCTTACACCAGGCTAGGGATGCCGGAATTAGCGGCATAATCATTCCTGATCTGCCCTATGAAGAGAGTCATGAAGTCCGTGAAGCTGCTGACCGAATCGGCATTCATCTCATTCCACTCGTTGCGCCGACTTCGGAATCTCGGGTTAGCTCGATTGTGGCAGAAGGAAGAGGCTTTATCTATTGTGTATCCTCGCTTGGCGTTACGGGTGTAAGAGACACTTTCGACTCACAAGTAGATGCGTTTATTGAACTGGTGCGACGCAGTACAGAGCTTCCTATTGCGATCGGATTCGGCATTTCTACAGCAGAGCATGTGAAGCATTTTGCGAAACGCTGCGACGGTGTGATTGTAGGTAGTGCCATTGTAAGGCGCATTGAAGAAGCTCTGCCGCTTCTGGAGCATCCTGATTCATCTGAAGAAGGGATCTTGCAAATTTGTGATTTTGTGCGACAATTAAAACATTAATTTTTTTGCAATGATCTATGTAGATGAGAAAGGTGGTACCCATATGCAGCCGAAGAACAGTGTTGTACACCTGCCTGTATACCAGCCAGGCAAATCTGTTGATGAAGTGAAGCGGGAGCTTGGCTTGGATCGTATTATCAAGCTGGCTTCCAACGAGAATCCGTTCGGATCCTCTGAGCATGCGAAGCAAGCAATATTGAATGAAGTGAACAATACGAGCATTTATCCCGATGGAGCGGCTAGAGCACTGACAGATGCTGTTGCGGCACACTTGAGCGTTGAGCACAATCAATTGATTTTCGGCGCAGGTTCCGATGAAGTTATATTAATGATATGCCGTGCGTACCTGATTCCAGGTGATGAGATTGTCATCGCAGATCAGACGTTTCCTCAATACAAGCATAATGCAGAGATTGAAGGGGCTGTCACAGTAGAGATTCCTTTGAAAGAAGGAGCGCATGATCTGGAAGCAATGCTTGCTGCCGTAAACGAGCGGACGAAGATCGTATGGATCTGCAATCCGAACAATCCGACAGGCACAATTGTAAGTGCGGAAGAATTGGAGCAGTTTGTTGCACAAGTGCCTGCAAATGTCATGGTTGTATTGGATGAAGCTTACTGTGAGTACGTGACAGATCCTTCCTTCCGTGATGGATTAGACCTGGTTCGTCGTTATCCCAATGTCGTGTCCTTGCGCACGTTCTCGAAAATTTATGGACTTGCGTCCCTACGTATCGGCTACGGGGTTGGACATGCTGACGTGATCCGTACGATTAATCAAGTGCGTGAACCGTTCAATACGACTCGCTTCGCACAAGCAGCAGCATTGGCTGCCGTTCAAGACCAAGGGTTCATTGAAGATTGCAGACAGAAGAATGCAGCGGGCATTCAATATGTAGAGCAGCAATTTGCGCGTATGAATTTGGAGAGCTTCCCGGCTCACGGCAACTTCATTATGGTTGACGTAGGCTTTTCTGCAATTGAAGTCTTTAACGCGCTCCTGCGTCGTGGCGTTATAGCGCGTGCGGGGCATCATAAATACCCAAATCATTTACGTATTACAATTGGCAGCCAAGAAGAAAATGAGGCAATGATTCAAGCCTTGGAAGAAGCGCTGGTCGAGATTAAGGTGACTTCATGAGAACTAAGATAGCTATATTGGGCGTGGGACTAATCGGAGGATCCCTCGCCCTCTGTTTCAAAAATAGACCTGGCATGCATGTAGTTGGTTACTCTCCGAGCCCGTCTTCAACAGAGAAGTATGTGCAGCGCGGCGTTGTAGACGAAGCGACGACTTCCTTGCACGAAGCGGTAGAGGATGCGGACTACATATTCGTATGCTGTCCGGTTGGAATGCTGGAATCGATGCTGAGTGATTTGCGGAATTTACCGCTTAAGGCAGGCTGTATCGTAACTGATGTGGGGAGTACCAAGGCTTCGGTCGCACGCTGCGCACGTTCTCTTTCATGGGACGATGTGCATTTTATAGGCGGGCATCCAATGGCAGGCTCGGAGCGTTCAGGCGTTGAAGCGGCAACGACATTGTTGTTCGAAAATGCTTACTACGTGCTCACTCCTGACGATTCGGCCGATGAGGAAGCTTACAGCAGACTTGTATCTCTGCTCCGCTATACGAAAGCGCACATTATTCGGATGAATCCAGAGGAACATGATGAAGTGGTTGGCGCAATCAGCCATTTGCCGCATGTAGTGGCTGTAGCATTGGTTAATCAAGTACGATCCTATAATGAGAGCAATGAGCTGTACGAACTGCTCGCTGCCGGTGGCTTCCGGGATATTACCCGCATTGCATCAAGCGATCCGGTCATCTGGAGAGATATTTTGATTAACAATAGGGATGTTGTTCTCCATTTACTTCAGGACTGGAAAGCGTCTACGGAACGATTTATTGATATGTTACAACGTCAGGATGGTGAAGGGATTATCCAGCAGTTCACTGTGGCTGGCGAGTTCCGCAGTCGCATGCCGGAACGCCGCAAAGGTGTTATTCAATCGCTTTATGAACTGTACGTGAATGTTCCTGACCATCCGGGTATTATTGGCAGCATTGCGACAGAGTTGGGAAATCATCACATTAACTTGAGCAATGTTCAAATTATTGAAAGTCGTGAAGATGTGCCAGGTGTTCTCCGATTATCGTTCCGGCAGCAGGATGACTGGGATCGTGCGAGGGAGCTGTTAAAATCGAAAGGTTATGAAATATTCATCTAACGGAAAAATTTGTGAATTGAAGAAAATTTTTTACGAAAACCTATTGACGTCATGAAAACGTATACATTATAATAGCAGTACAGTATGGTTTCTCTCCACTCCTATCCAATAGAATTGCACAAGTGTGCAGCCACTCCAATCGGAGTGGTATTTTTTTTGTCTTGAAATGGAATTGGCGCTAAGCGTCCTGCGAGCAGTAAGGTATGAACTAAGGATAAACAGCTGAAAAACAGCTTCGTTTAGGTTTTTGACAGGTAGGTGTTCGGCTCTCTATAATTGTGTAAAAGTACCAGTAATGCAGGGGGGAGCAGCATCACTGATATAACATGTAAGTCTGCCTCAACAAATATGCTTGAATGAAGGGGAAAGGATGAGGGTTGCGATGAAGAATGAACTGCTCCATATTGGCCCAATCACCATATATGGATATGGACTAATGATTGCAATTGGAATTTTTACTGCATATCAAGTATTGGTTAGGCGAGCAGAGAAGAAGCGCATAGAGCGCTCCCATATATCTTCGATTACGCTCTGGGGGCTGCTTGGCGGGTTTATGGGAGCTAAGCTCTTATTTTGGATAACCCAAGGCAATAATCTCATTGATCATCCCGAGATGATATGGGATTTGTCATCGGGGTTCGTCGTCTATGGCGGGATTATTGGAGGCGTGCTTGCAGGCTATGTGTATTGTAAGGTGAAGGGTCTGTCCTTCATGGAGCATCTTGATCTGTTTGTTCCTTCCATTGCCTTGGCACAGGGCTTTGGCAGAATCGGATGCTTTTTGGCAGGGTGCTGCTATGGAGAGGAGACAAATGGATGGTTCGGCATTACGTTTCACGAATCCGAAATCGCGCCTAATGGTGTGAAACTGATTCCTACGCAGCTCATGGAAAGTGGATTTAGTTTTGCGCTCTTTTTCCTTTTACTTTATGCAGCGAAGCGCAGTAAGACGGCTGGTGTCATTGCGAGTCTGTATCTGCTGCTCTACAGTCTTGGCCGATTTTTCATCGAATTCTACCGTGGTGATATTATTCGTGGAAGTGTCGGCATGCTCTCGACTTCTCAATTTATTTCATTACTCGTGATTGCAATGGCTTGTATCATTTTTGTTAGTATGACTTATCAATCGATGAAACAGCGGAATACGGCGTTGTAAGGCTGGCGTAAATCACTCCTGAGGGGGTGATTTTTTTTATGAAATCTGAATCTTAAAAAATTTTTAAGCAATTTTCGACTTTATTATGCTAAAATACGACTTGAAATGATAAAGCTCGAGTGGCATGTTTTCATGACACGGATCATACCCATAGTACGTATCATTAGACCTATAGTGGCTTTTATAACATTTTTCTCCGATTCGCAACTTTTTTTAACTTCGAGAGTATAACCATTCAGGTAGCGCATCGGGATGGATATGGAAAGCAAGGAGGACTTGAATCCATGACCGATTCCCAAATCATCCGTGAGATCAAGGACGGCAACACAGACTGTTTCGCGGAATTGATGAATCGTTATCAACGCAAATTGCTATCATTTATTTATCATATGTTGAAAAATTCCCAGTTGGAGCTATTGGCAGAAGATTTGTGTGCAGAGACATTTTACAAGGCATATCGAAGCCTGCATACGTTCAGGGAATCAGATGCCTCTTTCTCGACTTGGCTGTATACGATTGCGCGCAACACCGTGTTAAGCGAACTTCGTAAGCAGAGAAGCATTCAAGTATCACTTGATGAAGAGCAAGGAATCGTTCCGGAAGCGCCGAAGGAAGCGGCGCCTGAATATGCATTGCTGCGGCATGAGAAGGTAGAATTGGTGCGTGAGGCAATCAGCAAGTTGCCTGACAAACAACGCTCCGCTCTCATTCTTCGAGAATACGACCAACTGGACTATCAAGAAATTGCCCAAGTATTAGGGCAAACCGTAAGTTCGGTTAAATCGTTGTTGTTCCGGGCTCGAGCTAGTGTAAAAATCCAGTTAGAACCATACATAAGGGAGCCTGGTCTTGAAGGGATGAACTAACATGAAATGTGCGGAAGCGCTCGAATGGATATCGGATTATGTCGATATGCCTATTGACGATCCGCAACGTGAAGCTATCGATCGACATCTGGAAGGATGCGAAGCGTGTGCGGAGCAGTTCGCAGTATGGTCTGCGAGCATGGATTGGATGGAAGATGAAGTTGAGTTAGAGCTTGATGCGGAACAAGCGAGCAGCTCAGCAGCGAGTCGCGTTATGGATCGCATATATGAGGAACAAGATTGGCTGATGCCTGTACATAGACGTTCTCATGCGTTATCCCTGCGCTCACGTCAAGTGATTGCGGGGATAATCGCTTTTTGTATGGCCATGTTCCTCTGTGCTCTTGTTTTCCTTCTTATTCGCAATGAACAGTCTAATATTCATGCAGTTAGTGGGATACTGCCGACTGCGTTGGCAGGCAGTGATCATTCTGGCCTTGATGCATTTGATATTGAATTGCCGGTTGCAAGCAATGTAAGTGAACCGACAATATTGCGGGTTGTTCCAACGATTCCTCATTATTGGATTGCATTGTCATTGTTTGGGGTGACGTTTGCATTACTGCTGTTGAACTGGTTGACACGAGTGCGTCAATAACGGATGACTAAGAAGGAGTAACAATGAAACAACATATTGGTTTGGTACGCCATGGGTTAACCGATTGGAATGCGCAGGGGAAAATACAAGGACAGACGGATATACCGTTGAATGAAACAGGTCGTGAACAGGCAAGGCTGCTGGCAGAGCGCCTCGTCCAAGAGACTGCACCATTCGATTATGTCATATCCAGCGGATTACAGCGAGCAGAAGAGACTGCATCGATTCTGGCAGATGCACTCCAAATTCCATTACTGTCACCCGCAGAGGGTCTGCGTGAGCGAGCCTATGGTCTCGTAGAAGGCACGACGCCGGAAGAGCGAGAGCAACGCTGGGGTTCAGGGTGGCGGAAGATGGATCTCGGCCAGGAAAAAGATGAAGAACTTCAGTACCGCGCAGTTCAAACGCTAGAGCATATCGCGAATCAGCATATGGGATCTAATCTCTTAGTAGTCACTCATGGGAGCTGGCTGGCTCAATTGTACATTGCTCTATTTGGAAGCGACAGACAAGGACACATTGGGAACTTATCCTACTCAATATTAGAAAAACGTTCGGAAGGCTGGTATCCGCTGCTCTATAATTGCGTGGAGCATATTCGCCATCTGGATCTGACAGCGAAACCGCGATAATGAAAGCTATCATAAAAAGCAGTTCGACTTCACGTGAAGTGAAGCGAACTGCTTTTTTGTGTTTGCATGATCAAATGCCTGAGGGCTATGAGGAGAATCTTCCCGTTATATAATATTCGATGTTTTCTACGACAATGTGAATAAATGTGATAAATATTCCAATAATGAGTAATGGACATCGAGGATTCGGCACATTACGTCTGACGGAAACGGAGGTCATGCATGAATTTAGCGGATATGCTCAGTTACGCGGATATTAATCAACTAACTCGAATTGCTCAGCGTTATGGGTGCGTCTGCAATGAACATTCCAAGCACGAGCTGATTCAGTCCATTCTGTCAGTGTTAGGCAGAAGGGATGTGTTCGAACAGCATGTGAACGAGATGACGCTTGAAGAGCTTAGATTCCTTAACTCCATTTTGTTTGATAAGCGTGCTTCATTTAGCTTGGAGGAATTGATCGCTCGAGTGCAGCAGACAAAGTTCGATTTAGAACATGCTGGTGCTGAACAGCAGGCGGTGACGTCAATGCCGCATCCACGTGAAACGATATCTAAATTTAAGCATAGTGGATGGCTGTTCAATGGATGCTCGCATCAAACCAAGTATTTGTTCCAAGTGCCGAGCGATTTGAAAATGAGATTAATTGATGTACTCAGACAGTCATTCGCGATGCATTTGACAGAAACGGATACCCCTTCCTCTTATCGGGATGAAGATGGAAGAATGGCGGAGGACGTGTTACAGCTTCTGAAATTCATCGTGGACGGAAATGTATTGCTGAATGCGGAAGGTGTTATGTACAAAAAAACGCAGCAGCAGCTTCTCGATTACTTTGGCGTACAAGAAGCCCCTATTGCCCGTGGTGAATGGAGATTTGGATACGGGAGAAGATTCCATGATTATCCGAACCGTATGTCGCTTTTATATGACTACGCCTTTTATCAAGGGTGGCTGGAGGAAGGCGATGGACGGTTAAGCTGTACACCGAAGGGGATTGAGCGTATCGCTAACGGGGGGATAGAGTCGTCTGCTTCGTTGTATCGATTTTGGTTGAAGCTGTACAAGAATGCGATTCCGAATTTGTTATCCATCGTGCATTGGATTCAGTTATGTACCAAGCAGTGGACAACGTTAGATTCCTTGGAGCGGGCTCTACTCCCGTTCGTGCGGCCATTCTTCTTTGATACGTCACAGGCCGTATTCAGACAGCGAATTATTATGATGCTGGTTCATCTAGGCGTCATTCGATTCGGTGAAAATGAGCAGTATGGTTCGGTCATACAGACGACTCGCAGAGGGCAGCTTATTATTGATAGTGTTTATGTCGCGCATGAGGACAAAATTCAGCTAGATGTTGACAAGAGGCATTCTCATTGATACGATGGGGCCAAAAATTTCCTATGCCTAGTGAATTTGCAGCTAGAGCTATGTGGGAATGGTCGATCGGGAGGATGTTATCGAATGTACATACCTTATCAAGGCATATTGCCAGTTGTTGATGCTTCCGTATATGTGGCAGAAGGCGCTAAGCTGATTGGAGACGTGACGATTGGCGCTGAATCCAGTGTGTGGTTCAATGCGGTGCTTCGTGGAGACATGGCACCCATACGGATAGGCAAGCGAGCGAATATTCAGGATGGCGTTATCGGACATGTGAATGCCAATCAGCCGCTAATCGTTGAAGATGATGTATCGGTAGGCCACGGTGCAATTATACATGGCTGCCGGATAGGCAACGGTACATTGATTGGCATGGGGGCTATTGTACTGAACGGCGCTGACATTGGTGAATATGCTTTAATAGGAGCAGGTTCTGTCGTAACAGAAAATAAAAAAGTACCGGCCTATACTCTTTCTCTAGGTTCACCCGCAAAAGTCATACGCGAACTGACAGATGAAGATGTAGAGCGAATGAAACGGACAACTCAGAACTATGTGGTGAAAGGAAAGGAATATAGGATCTCTTAATCGTGTTGGTTGGAGGTGTATCCTATGGATAAAATGAAGGTATCGTATGAGGCGATGTTAAGTTTAACAGCGGAGATGATATGGGACGATGCCATACGGAAATACCGTACGGAAAAAATATATGAACAAATCGACAAAGCACTCGCAACAGGGGATGAATCCTCGTTCCGAACCTTGACGGACGAATTGAAAACATTGCAGTAGCTTCTAAGAACTTGTCCAAAAGGATGCCTTACAAATCGTTATGAATGAAGAGCGCAATTTTGCGGTTCTTCATTTTTTTGTTCATTTCAGTATAATGGGGAGTAATGACAAGGAAAAAGATGGGGGAGACGTCGTGAAATTTAGTGAACTGACCGAAGAACAATGGGAAGAATGGGAGCCGTATCTGGACACGTGCATATTGCCAGTTACAGGGCTGAACGGGACTGAATCCCCAATCGAAGCTGGGTATCGTCTGGAGAAGCTGCGCGACTGGCTGGATGGCATTGAGATACCTTTCCGAGGAAGAACGGTAACCTATCCTGCATACCATTTCGTATCTGAGCAGCTTGATGATGATGAGCTGAGGCTATTGAATGGATTGTGCACCAGACTCCGACGCCAGGGATTTGCGTATATTGTCGTCGTATCGGCACAACTGCCGCTTACTTCAGACAAGCTTCCGGCCGCGGATCTAATCATTACTCCTGCTGAGCTGATGGAAGAAGAGGCTGGACAAGTACGTTCTGCGATGAAGATAAGTGTGCAAAATATGTGGAGCGTCACACAAACTCAAGGATAAATGTGACAATATTCAAACATTTTACATAAGAAAAAGGTTCATTCTGGTAATTATATTGGTAAATTCTTGACGCTTTCATAGTGCTGGGATATTATAGTGATGTCCTAGTTAGAATGTGATTATCGTCATAGCAAGCTCTCAGAACGGTTGTGTAAAGGGGGGTTAGACAGTATATGAGTAAACCGCAGAATAACGAGCATCCACCTCAAAAGCCGCGAAAAGAAATGTCCCGTCGACAATTTCTTACATACACGCTGGGTGGGGCAAGTGCATTCATGTTTGTTGGTCCTACTCTGCCGATGGTCCGGTTTGCAGTTGATCCGTTGCTTCAGAAGAAGTCAGAAGGCGAGTACATTAAGGTTGCTGAATTGAGCAAGATTTCAGAATCACCTACTGAATTTACCTTCGAAATCAAGCAAGTCGATGGCTGGTATGAGAGTACTCCAACGCTCACGGCATGGATAAGCAAGGATAAGGAAGGCAATATATTTGCATTGTCTCCGGTGTGCAAGCACTTGGGATGTACGGTTGACTGGAATAAGAATCCGGCATACAAGGATCAATATTTCTGCCCGTGCCATGGTGCGCACTATACGAAAGAAGGCAAGCAGTTAGCAGTTGCTCGTGCACCGCTCGACGAGTACAAAGTGCAGGTTAAGGATGGCTTTGTATACTTGGGCGATATCATTGCGAACCAACACGTGCAGTAAGAAGGAGGCGTAAATAACAGATGTTTAAAGGTGTTTATAACTGGATTGACGAACGTCTGGATATAACGCCGATGTGGCGCGATGTGGCGGATCATGAGGTGCCTGAGCATGTTAACCCTGCACACCATTTTTCTGCGTTCGTGTACTGTTTCGGTGGCTTGACGTTTTTTATTACAGTCATTCAAATTCTGTCAGGCATGTTCCTGACCATGTATTATGTCCCTGATATTGTGAACGCATACTACAGTGTCGAATATTTGCAGACGAAGGTTGCCTTCGGACAAATTGTTCGCGGTATGCACCACTGGGGAGCAAGTTTAGTTATCGTTATGATGTTATTACATACGCTTCGTGTATTCTTTACTGGTTCCTATAAGGCACCACGCGAGATGAACTGGGTAGTCGGCATGCTTATCTTCTTCGTCATGCTCGGACTTGGTTTCACGGGCTATTTGCTGCCTTGGGACAACAAAGCTTACTTTGCAACTAAGGTCGGCATGGAGATCGCGGATACCGTACCATATATCGGTCCGTATTTGAAAGAATTGCTGCAGGGCGGAACGGTCGTCGGGGCGCAGACATTGACGCGATTCTTCGCGATTCATGTGTTCTTCCTGCCAGGGGCACTTCTTGCCTTGCTTGGAGCGCATTTCTTCATGATTAGACGCCAAGGCATTTCGGGACCGCTATAAGGGAGGAGGAAACGAGATGGCACATGGGAATTCCAAAGAAGAAAAAGTCGTCTTTGTTGGCGACTCTCGTGTTAAGAAGAGAACAACCACAATCAAACAACCGGATTACACCTCATTTCCGGGGAAATCCGAAGCCTTCATTCCTAACTTCTTGTTGAAAGAGTGGATGGTTGGCTGTGTGGCACTGGTCGCTTTTCTAGTATTAACGATCTCGGAAGCTGCACCGCTCGGTTATCCGGCGAACCCGAATAACTCGGCGTTCGTACCGATTCCAGACTGGTATTTCTTATTTCTCTATCAGTTCTTGAAGTATCCATATGCATCAGGAAGTTATGTTGTTATTGGTACAGTGTTAGTTCCTGGTCTTGCATTCGGAGGCCTGCTGCTTGCTCCATTCCTCGATACAGGGAAGGAACGCAGATTCTATCGCCGTCCAATCGCATCCTCAATGATGATTTTGACATTGATCGCATGTGTATATTTGACAAGAGTCGCTTGGGTTCACTATGAGGCCGAGATGGCTGAGAAGAATATGATACCAGAGCATGTCGAGCGTGAGGAAAAGGCACGTGAGGCTGCTGAGAAGGGTGAGGCTTCTAACCAGCCAAAACCAAGCAAAGGCATCGCCATCGTTGAAAAGGATGATCCAGCATTTGCGAATATGAAGAAGGTTGGCTGCTTAAGCTGCCACGCAGTTGATATGAAGGGTGCTGCGGGCCCTGCCCTTGTTGGTATTGGCGACAAGCTCAGCAAGGATGAGATCTTAACGGTCATTAAGGATGGTAAAGGCGGAATGCCTTCTATGGTGGAAGCAGCCAAGAAGGAAGGCCTGAATGACCAAGATATCGAACATATTGCCGACTGGCTCTCGAAGCAGAAGGCAGCAAAACAATAGATTCAAACGTGTGACAGACCTGATTGCCAAAAGTGCAGTCAGGTCTTCTTTCTCATTTTGGTTTGTTTTGAAATTTTACATTTTGTATGATAGTGAATAGACGAAATCTTAAAGAAATGGAACTGGAGCAAATATGAACTTGTTATCATTGATCAGCACACGTTTTCTTTCGCAGCGATGGGTATTATGGTTATTATTTTGGAGCAATCTTCTTGGAACGATTTATGGTTACTATTGGTATAAAAATCAGTTAATCTACACGTTGGAGCACAACCCTGCTTGGCAATTGATTTTCGTTCCAGATAGTCCTACGGCAAGTCTGTTCTTTACGATCAGTATTGGATTTTTGCTGTTTCGCCCGCAGCCTCGAACAATATTTGGCACGATTGCAAAACGTATTATTGAAGCGTTAGGCGTTGTTACGTCGATTAAATATGGGATTTGGGCATGCGTCATGATAGTAGCTGGAGCTTATTTGGGCTCCCCAATGGTGTGGCAGGATTGGATGCTAATCGGTTCACATTTGGCGATGGCGGTTGAAGGGCTGTTATTTGTCCGCTTATTTGCATTTGGCAGTGCAGCGCTAACGCTGGCTACGTGTTGGACGTGGCTTAATGATACCGTTGATTACAGTGCGGGGGTATACCCTTGGCTTCCGAATACACTGGCAAATGAACTGTCTGCAGTGTGTATTTTTACTTTTACATGGACAGGGATTAGTGTCGTTATGACTTGGCTAGCAATGCGCTATCGAGACCAACGAACGAATTTACCGAAGTAAGCTTTGTTCTAAATGTGGACATCCTCCCATACGATGATGGGGGAGGGATGTACATGCGTGCGGTAATGGTTGTGATATGTATGCTCGTATTCCTAGGACTGCCCGATTTTACATATGCGGGATCTCGACTTGCTGCTGAACCGGGTCAGACGGCGAGCGAGAAGTGGAAGCAGCTAGATCAGTATGCAGAACAGATTTATCGGGCGAGCGTTGCAGGAGAGATCGAGAAGATACAACAAGCGGTTCAGGCTATGGGGAAGCTGTTCACGGAGACAACATTTAATGATGCGACAAGTGTTGAAGGTGTGCGTGCACTTAGCGATGCAATCGTACAAGTGAAGCGGATATTGCCTTTCATTCAATTGAAGCAAGAGGAATTGATGAGTGCATCGGCCAGATTGCGCCTTGCTACGGATGCATTAACCAATCCGAAGCAACCGATGTGGCTTCAATACGAGCAGGTGCTGCGTGATGATATGGCACGATTGCTTGCTACGGATAATAAGAGAGAATGGATTCCCTATGCCAACCGCTGGTTGGAACATATTGATCGGATTCGTCCTGCTGCGACCATCCAGCGAGATGTGCAGACGATTGAGATGATGGAGTCGTTAAGCCAGCTTATCCGTGAGTCAATAATGGGAAAACACAGTCCTAAGGAAGCAAATCAGGCATTAAATAAATATGGAGACTCGGTGCTGATCCAGTTATTTGGTTCGAGTAAGGCGAATCCGACATTAGGGCCGCTTGCTTATACACCGATGCCGTTTCAATGGATTTTTATGCTGGCCTTTATCGTATGCATGATGTTGGCTTATGTAGGTTTTCAGAAGTATCGCTATGAACAATATGCTATTCGTCCAGGGAACTTCCGCAATAGTAAGAGGTAGAAGTCAGTTTTATCAGTATCTCGTTCGGACAGGCAAGGATTGAAAAATAGAATGAAGGATGGGATGGGCGAATTCTTCATTCTTTTATGCATGCCTATCTTACAGTAGACCTCGATATAGGCCAGCGACAGCAGGCTTGCTTCGAGGTCTGTTTATTTGGGGCTAAAATATGATTTCAGTAGAACGCTGTGCAAGCAGTGGGATGGGAATTCCCAGCGTTCGCGAAGGCAGAGCTTCTTTTACTTACTCCTCTCGAAAGCCTTCACCAAGCACATCATGAACATCGTTCACAACAATAAATGCCCGTGGATCGATTGTTTTTACGATTGTTTTGAAACGGCGAATTTCTGTGCGGCTAACGACACAGTACACCATTTGCTTCTGAGAGCGGGAATATGCTCCTACTGCTGGAATAAGTGTGACCCCGCGTTCCATTTCATTTGTAATCGCATCCGCAATCTCCTGCGAATGATCAGAGATAACGGTGAATGCTTTGGCCGCATATGCACCCTCTTGAATAAAATCGATGACTTTAGAGGAAATGAATACAGCAACGAGCGTATATAGAATTTTTTCCTTCGGAATATAGAACAGAGCAGCCCCTATGATGAATATATCGAGGATAAGGATGAATTGCCCCATGCTGATACCGAATTTACGGTTCGCAATCCGGGCGATGATGTCGACGCCACCTGTAGTACCGCCAAATCGAAAGACAATACCGAGTCCAGTTCCTACGGTAACGCCGGCATACAAGGTGGCCAAAATGAAGTCATTCGAAGTTTGAAATGGTAAAATCCAATGCATGGAGACCGCACGCTCGAACAACCATAGGAAGAACGTGAGGTTAAGAACACCGTAAAAACTTAGTGCCAGCTGCTTCATGCCAAGTGCTCTCCAACCGATGATGAACAGTGGGATATTCAAGACTAGCGTAGATATTGATGGATGAATTCCTGCTGCATAATTCAATAGGACGGTAATTCCAGTAACGCCGCCTTCCATCAACTGATTGGGCATGATGAAGTAAATTAATCCAAATGCAAAAATCGCTGTTCCAATCGTTATCGGGAGAAACGTATTCCAAATGCGTTGAACAATGGTCGATTTCACAAATATTCAGGCTCCTTTAGGCAGGAAGATGCTCATTCGTTCATTAGTATATCGGATTACGAAGCAGATAAAAAGCATTTGTTTTCCAGACGGTGATACGATAACATAGTAGCAGAAAGTAACGAAGTCGTTACCCTCATTATAGGCAGCAGATTTCATTCATTTCAAACCACTTTTGCATGAATAAAGAAGGGGATCGTATGACAAATCCAGAGATGAAGTCTTTCCTCACTTCCCTGCGCAGCAAGCCACTCGCGCAAATGCAGCAGGAAGTTGATGACTACATATCACAGTTTAAGGAAGGCTACTTCAGCCCCCTTGCGATGCTTGCCCGATTGTCTGAAGAAGTAGGGGAATTGGCGCGTGAAGTGAATCATCGCTATGGGGAGAAGCCGAAGAAGGCTTCAGAAGAAGACAACTCCATTGAGATGGAGCTTGGAGATATATTGTTCATTCTGTTGTGCTTCTCGAACTCGCTCGGTATCGACTTGACGAAGGCTCATGATGCCTGCATGCACAAGTTCAATACACGTGACGCGAATCGATGGACACGGATTGATGAACAGACATCAAACGAATCATAATCGAAAAAAACATATCGTTATTGGAGCAGTTGGGGGGACATAAAATGGAACGAATTCGCGTTGCCGTCTCGGGTGCAAGCGGACGCATGGGAAGAGAAGTTGTGAAAATGGTACTGCAGGACGAGTCCTTGGAACTGGTTGCAGCAATTGCACCGTCAGCGGGAGCTGTCGATGCGGGCACGCTAGTAGGTCTACCTGCATGCGGTGTTACAACTACAGCAGATGTTGAAGAGACACTGCAGAAGGTAGAAGCAGATGTGATGGTTGATTTCTCGATCCCGCAGGCCGTAATGAAGAATACGATGCTTGCAATTGAGTATGGAGTTCGCCCTGTTATTGGGGCAACGGGCTTCCAGCCGGAAGAGATTGAGCAATTGTCGCAACTTTGCCAAGAGAAGAAGCTTGGTGGTCTGATTGCGCCGAATTTCTCTATTGGGGCCATTCTTATGATGCAATTTGCACAGCAAGCGGCCAAGTATTTCCCGGATCTCGAGATCATTGAATATCACGGAGATCAGAAGCTTGATGCTCCTTCCGGAACTGCTGTGAAGACAGCAGAATTGATCTCTCAGGTAAGAGCAGAGCATCGCCAAGGCAATCCGAATGAAGAAGAGAAGATCGAGGGTTCCCGCGGCGGATATTACAACGGATTCCGTATTCATAGTGTTCGCTTGCCAGGGGTCTTTGCTCAGCAGGAAGTTATCTTCGGGGGCTATGGGCAATCTCTTAAAATCCGTCACGACTCCTATGAGCGTGCAGGGTATATGCCAGGTGTGAATATGGCAGTCAAGAAGGTAATGAATCTGGAGCAATTGATATACGGCTTCGAGCACCTGCTTGATGACTGATCAATTGACTTCGATTTCGCTTAATGCTGTAGGCATTTGTATGTTTAGATAGCATCGAAATGAATGTGAGCAGGGGACACACAACGGAGGGATAGACATGCTAAATATCGCATTTATTGCACATGATCGCAAAAAAGATGAAATCGTTAATTTTGTTATCGCATATGAAAAAGTGTTCCAAGGTCATAAATTATATTCAACGGGTACGACAGGGCTGCGCATTATGGAGCAGACAAGCCTGGATATTCATCGCTTCCAGTCTGGCCCGCTCGGCGGCGATCAGCAGATCGGCGCACTTGTTGCGCAAAATGAAATGGACTTCATTATCTTCTTGCGCGATCCGTTAATGGCTCAGCCTCACGAGCCGGATATTATTGCTCTTCTTCGCCTATGCGACGTGCAGGGCATTCCAGTTGCAACGAATATTGCGACAGCAGAAATTCTTGTTAAGGCGCTTGAACGCGGCGACTTCGCATGGCGTGAACTGACACATAAATATAAGCCGGGAACGGAAGAATGATGAATACTCTCGACATTCTTGCATTCGGAGCGCATCCTGATGATGTCGAGATCGGCATGGCGGGCACGATTGCCAAGCATACGAAGGAAGGGTATCGTGTCGGCATTTGCGATTTGACTGAAGCGGAGATGTCCTCGAATGGTACGGTAGAGCTGCGCAGAGAGGAAGCGAGGGAAGCAGGAGAAATCTTGCGGCTCTCGGCACGCGGTAATTTGTGCCTTCCTGATCGCGGTTTACAAGTAAGCAAGGAGCATATCGATACGGTGGTAACCGCTATTCGCAATCATCGTCCTCGTATTGTCTTCATGCCTTACTGGGAGGATCGCCATCCTGATCATATTGCCTGCAGTCGCATTGTTCAGGAAGCAGTGTTCAATGCGAAGCTACGGCGTTATATGCCAGAGCTGCCTGCGCATACGGTTGAGCAAGTCTATTATTACTTTATTAATGATGTTGCTGCTTCTCAAGTTCTGGTTGATGTGTCTGATGTATATGATCAGAAGCGGAAGTCGCTTCAAGCATATCGCTCTCAGTTTATGAAGCCAGATGGCGACAATGACTTTGTCGCAACTCCATTGAATCAGAATTATGTGGAGCGGGTTGCTGCACGAGATTCGCTGCTTGGTCAGACTCGCGGATTTGAGTATGCGGAAGGGTTTGTCGTGAAAGGCCCGTTTGCGGTATCTCTTTTCTTGTAGTAATCCGTATGAGTGAATGGCGAAAAGGGGGGACAGCTATGAACGAAGGTCTTAAAATCGGCATTACGTGTTATCCGTCGCTCGGTGGGTCTGGTGTTGTGGCGACGGAGCTAGGCAAGCTATTGGCTGAGCGGGGACATCAGGTTCATTTTATTACACATAATATTCCGTTTCGCTTAGGTGCAAGCTTTCAGAAGAATATTCATTATCACGAGGTCGATGTTAACGATTATTATGTCTTTCGTTATCCTCCTTACGATTTATCTCTGGCAAGCAAGATGGCACAAGTGGCAAACATGCAGCAGCTTGACTTGCTGCATGTTCATTATGCGGTTCCGCATGCGGTATGCGCTTATTTGGCGAAGCAAATGGCCCACCCAGGGCTGAAAGTAGTCACTACCCTGCATGGAACCGATATAACGGTATTGGCTCAGGACGAATCGCTTAAGGATATGATTCGCTTCGCCATTAATGAGAGTGATGCGGTTACGGCTGTATCGAATGATTTAATTAAAGAAACAAGAGAATTGCTTGATATTACACGTCCGATTGATCTTACGTACAATTTTGTAGATAAACGTGTGTACTATCCAAGGGAAGTTGCTCAATTCCGTGCCGACTTCGCATACCCGAATGAGAAAATATTGATGCATATCTCGAACTTCCGCCCTGTTAAGCGGGTGAGTGATGTGGTGGATATTTTCAATCAAGTTCAGGAGCAAGTTCCGTCACGCCTCGTCTTCGTCGGAGAAGGGCCTGACATGCCGAAGGTGCAGTGCCGCATTCGAGAGTTGGGACTGGAAGATCGGGTACATTTCCTCGGCAAGCAGGATGAAATCGCACAGGTGATTTCGCTGGCAGATGTGCTGCTGCTCCCATCCGAGAAGGAGAGCTTCGGGTTAGTGGCCCTGGAAGCGATGGCTTGCGGTGTACCTACGATCGGCTCCGAAGCAGGGGGCATACCAGAGCTGGTGAGCCATGGAGAGACGGGGTTTTTAGCGCCAACAGGAGATACAGCGGCGATGGCCAATTATGCGATTCGATTGCTGTCTGATTCGCAATTGTCGCAGAAGATGCATGAGGCATGTCTGCATCGGGCACGACATGTATTCTGCAACGATCTCATTACGTGGCAATATGAACAAATTTATTATCGTGTGCTTGGGAAGGAAGCGTTGGATCCGAAGCCGGTGTGCTGAGGGTGATCTGCTATATACCGTACCCATTACCACCACACGTCGAATGCGCGCAATGGCCATCTCCGTTGCGCGCTCTTGTATGTATTGATGGGAGGAGACCTGATGATGGGCGATGAATATGGAAGCAGGGGCGGCTTGACCGATAACTCGCTGTTCCAGGAAGCGGAACAAGTGATGAACTGTCTCCTGGAAGCGGGGTTCAGTGCTTATATGGTTGGGGGCTGTGTCCGCGATCCGCTGATCGGGCGGCCGATCTATGATGTGGATATCGCGACATCCGCCCACCCAGAACAGGTAGTGGCTTTGTTCCCGAAGGTGATTCCGACAGGGCTGCAGCATGGGACGGTAACTGTTGTGATGCCGCAGAATACCTATGAGGTGACCACCTTTCGCAAGGAAGCGGCGTATGAGTGGCACCGTCGGCCAGAGGAAGTCGAATTTATTGATGATCTAGATGAGGATCTAAGAAGACGGGACTTCACGATTAATGCGATGGCTAAGGATGTGAACGGGTGCATTCATGATCCATTTGGTGGACAAGCCGATCTAAGAAGGCTCATCATCCGTTGTGTCGGCACAGCCGAGGAGCGTTTCCGCGAGGATGCGCTGCGAATGATGCGGGGTGTGCGCTTTGCGTCTTTGCTTGGCGGCGTGTTCGCCAAGTCGACTTGGAAGGCGCTGCGGGTCAATAGGGAGACGCTCGCGTTCGTTGCGATGGAACGCGTGCGGGACGAGCTGTGGAAGCTTACAGCAGGCCCGAATCCGGCGCGCGGATGGGGGCTGCTCGTACGCAGCGGTCTCCTGGGTCATACGAAGGAGCCGCTGGGAGCACTTGCGTCGACTGATGCTGCCGTGTGGCAGCCGCTGCTGTGCACGCTCGGCCAGGTGGATACGGCCGAGAAGCGCATGGCGCTGCTGCTGCTTGGGCATGAGGTAGACGAAGCGGAGGCGCAGCGCATTGTGCAGGCGCTGCGCTGCTCGGGCGCGCAGCAGGACGCCATGCTGGCCGTCCTGCGCGCGGACGCCCGGCTCGCGGCTGGCGGCACTGCCGCCTTGGCCGCGGCCGGGGAAGATAGCGGCGCCTTGGACGCGTGGCGCCGCACCTTCGCGGAGACCCTGTTCGCTGTCGGCGAACAAGGTCTCCGCGATGCACTCGCGTGCCGCCGCGCCCTACTGGGCGTTGGGGCGGCACGCGAGTATGCGGCTGCAATGCAGCCGTTCCTCCAGCACGGCGAGGCTTGGCTGGAGGACATTCCCGTCCGGGGCTTGCGAGATATTGCCCTGACGGGCTCGGATGTGTTGCAAGCCACAGAACGGATAGCAGGGCCATGGCTACGCCAATGCTTGGAGCAGGTATGGCTCTCCGTAGCATTAGGGGAACTTGCTAATGAGCGCGAGGTTCTGCTGGACTACGTAAGGAAAGCGTGGAACGAACAATGAGTGATCAATTACTAGCATGGTTCAAGGAACATCCAGGAGAGTTTATATCCGGTGAAGAGATTAGCCGGAGACTTGAAATATCGCGAACTGCCGTATGGAAGCAGATCAATCGCCTTCGTTCGAAGGGCTACGAATTCGAAGCTGTGCCGAAGATGGGCTATCGACTCGTTCAAATGCCAACGCAGCTGGATGAATTGTCGCTGCTTGCGAAACTGAAGACGAGCAAGCTAGGACACCAGCTTCGTATCATTGCCCGTACGGAATCGACGCAGAACGAAGCAGCTGCGTGGGCACGGCAGGGAGCGGAAGATGGTGCGGTCATTATTGCAGAGGAGCAGACAGTGGGGCGAGGTCGACATGGGAAAAACTGGCATTCACCCGCAGGTAAGGGGATATGGATGAGCTTGATCCTCCGCCCGCAAATTCCGCTACAATTCACGCCGCAGTTGACACTTCTTTCCGCAGTTGCGCTATGCCGCGCAATGAAGCGTATGACGGACGTGGATTTAGGAATAAAGTGGCCCAATGATATTTTGTATGAAGATAAAAAAGTATGCGGAATACTGACAGAATCTTCAGCTGAGGATGAGCGACTTGTTCATGTTATTGCGGGGATTGGCATCAGTGTAAATTTGGAAGAGCATGACTACCCAGATGAATTGAGGTCTAAAGTGACATCGCTCAAAATTGCTTCGGGTAAGGAAATTGATCGTGCCTCACTGCTTGCAGAGTGCTTATTTGAATTAGAGCAGCTATACAAGCTGTATGTTGAGCAAGGATTTGCACCGATCCGTACGCTATGGGAAGCGCAAAGCGTAACCATTGGACGCAGTCTGTCGGTGACGACCCCGAACGGAATTGTATCTGGGGTTGCACAGGGACTTGATGACTCCGGAGCGCTTATCGTGCTGGGCGAGGATGGTTGTTACCGGAAAATTTTTTCCGGGGATGTACACTTTACGTGATGTAAGTAGGAATAAACTCTGGTATAATAAGTGTCGGCTTGGCGGTATCCTCGCGGAACCGCACCGGCCACACACAGCAAGGAAGATTGAAGTGAAGTGCATATTCCTTGACGAACGTGTAGCACGTTTCTGCTCTGAGCCGAAGGGACCGAGACAGAAGGACGTCCGCTTGCGACCTCTTTTTTTCTTATGGACCCTTTTAGTGGAAATGCTAAAAGGTTTTTTGTTTTGCACACACTAAGAAAAAAGCGCACAGCAACAGCTATCAGGTAAGAGAGACGATGGAAGATTGTGTTGAAATGCGCCAAAGAGACGTTGAAGGAGATGAAGAAAGAATGAACAAACCGAAGCAGCCGCTAAGTATTGTTAAAATGAAAACGATGAAGAAACAAAACGAACCCATTGCCATGGTGACAGCCTATGATTATCCTACTGCTCGATTGGCAGAGGAAGCGGGCGTCGATATTATCCTCGTCGGTGATTCCTTGGGCAATGTCGTGCTTGGCTATGATTCTACATTGCCGGTTACGATCGATGATATGGTATACCACTCCCGCGCAGTGCGCCGGGGAGCGCCGAACACGTTTATTGTGACTGATATGCCATTCATGACTTACCACAGCACGGCGGCTGAGACGCTGAATGGGGTTCGCCGCATTATGCAAGAAGGACATGCAACAGCTGTGAAAATGGAAGGCGGAGCGGAGATTGCACCTATGGTCAAGGCTTGTGTGCAGGCAGGTGTGCCGGTACTCGGACATATCGGCTTGACACCGCAATCGGTACATCAAATTGGAGGATATCGAATCCAAGGCAAGACGATGGAAGATGCACAGCGATTGCTTGAAGATGCCCTAGCACTGCAGGAGGCGGGAGCCTTCGGTGTTGTACTAGAACTTGTGACGGATGAGGTGGCTGCTTATATCTCAGAACGGCTAGAGATTCCGACAATCGGAATCGGAGCCGGTGTCAAATGTGATGGGCAGGTGCTCGTATTCCATGATATCGTACGATATGATGCAGACTATCGTCCTAAGCGGTTCGTAAAAACATATGCGGATGTAGGAACGACCATTCGTGAAGCGTTTGCTTCTTATGTAGAAGAAGTGAAGCAGCGCACATTCCCAGCCCAGGAGCATGTATTCGCTGCAGATGAGGAATTGGCAGGACAATTATACGGAAGTGGGAAGGTGCAGACACCATGATCACAGTACATTCCATACAAGAGCTGAGAGACGCGCTGCGTCGCATGAAGCTTGAACATAGACGTCCGGACGGAGACCCAACCATTGGCTTCGTTCCAACGATGGGGTATTTGCATGATGGGCATGCGAGCTTGTTAAGCAAGGCTCGCAGTCAATGCGATATTGTGGTCCTAAGTATATTCGTCAATCCGATACAGTTCGGGCCAAACGAAGATTATGAGAAGTACCCTCGTGACGAAGAACGGGATCTGGCGGTAGCGAAGAAGCATGGTGCGGATATCGTATTCATGCCAACACCGGACATGATGTATCCTACACCTACCAAAACCAAAGTGCATGTGGATGACATTACAAGTCCGCTGTGTGGGGCTACGCGTCCGGTTCACTTTGACGGTGTGACAACCGTTGTTACGAAGCTGTTCCACCTCGTGCAGCCAGATCAAGCCTTCTTCGGTATGAAGGATGCACAGCAGGTTGCTGTCATTCAGCGCATGGTGGAGGACTTGAATTTCCCAGTTGAGATTGTTCCATGTCCGATTGTACGCGAAGCAGATGGTCTGGCAATGAGCTCGCGCAATGTGTATTTGTCTGAGGAAGAACGGGCGCAAGCGCTCGTACTATCCCGCTCACTGCGTCAAGTTGACGTCTGGCTTGAAGAGAATCCGCAGCTGACAGCCCCAATGCTTCAGCAGAAGATGAAGGATATGATAGCACAGCAGCCGCTGGCAGACATCGACTATGTTGAAGTATTGAGCTTCCCAGATTTGGAGCCACTGGCGCCGGAGATGTCGCTAGATCAGCGAAGTACCAATATTTTGATTGCACTTGCAGTCAAATTCGGTCGGACAAGATTAATTGATAATCGTATGTTAACTCTTGGAGAGTAGGGTGAACTAAATGATGCGCGAAATGATGAAATCCAAAATTCACCGTGCTACGGTGACAGAAGCAAATCTGAACTATGTTGGCAGTATTACGATCGATGAGCATTTAATGGAACTGGCTGATATTTGGGCGAATGAAAAAGTTCAGATCGTAAACAATTATAATGGAGCTCGCTTAGAAACTTACGTGATTCCAGGGCCTAAGCATTCAGGGGTGATTTGCTTGAATGGTGCGGCAGCTCGATTGGTACAACCAGGGGACAATGTCATTATTATTTCTTACGCATCCATGACGAATGAAGAGGCACGTCAATACAAGCCGAATATTGTTTTTGTTGATGGAGATAACAAGCCTGTTGAAGTAATGAATCTAACAGAAGAGCATTCAACCATTCGTTAATGCATTTCGATTAGGGGCATGATTTATGGCCGAATTGCTTGCTTGCGCTACCATGCAGGACGTATTGCTGCTCTGCTTCGCTGACAACGGAAGCCAGCGCACGGGAATCGTTGGAGCACCGAATGAAACTTAGCTGTGAGACACACAATGAACGTGAGCCGATAAGACAACGATACGCAACACTTGTGAAGGTGGGATGGAATCGTGCTGCAACATGTATTCGAGACCATGAATGAACTGTTGGATGAAGTGATTGCTCAATACCCGCATGCGAAGGGAAAGCAAAAACAGGAACTCGATCATCAAGTGTCGCTGCTTCGCTCCATGAGTGACCATATTGTGGAGGAATGGCTGCGCTTCGAAGAGCGTCTGTCATTGTTAAGGCCCAAAGCAGGCAAGGGAAGCTCAGTACCCGTACAGCCATGCCCAGTGAAGGAGAGCAAAATAGCTATTCCGGACTATGGGGATCCCTATCAGCGGGGTCAGGGGTATTATTTGCTCATGATGTATAAGGAAGCAGTTATGTTTTTGGAACAGGCGGCTAAGATTCAGCCAGAGAATATCGAGGTGCGCGCGTATTTGGCGATGTCGCACTTGCATTTAGGGAATTGTCAGGAAGCAGGACATCATTTTCAACTTATCATACCTTTGACTGACAACAACAGCATGAAGGCCATTGCCTGCAATGCGCTTGGCTGCATTCATGCGAAGCAGCATCAGTTTGCACAGGCAGAAGCATGCTTCCTGAAGGCGCATGAATGGGATCCGGCTCTGCCGGAACCGATTATGAATTTGAAGGTATGCCAGTCCAAAAGCGGTCATTTTGAACTCGGCGGCGAGCACATGATGCATATCCAATAACATGCATGTAATATCAATGATTCATGACATCGGAGGGGAACGACTGTGTGGAAAAAATACGCACAGATGTTTCCCTCTAGTCATTTCCAAACGCCTGAACATCTGTTATGCTAAGAACAGAAATTGTGAGAGGAAAGCTATTAAGATGAGATTTGCTGTTTTGGATTTTGAGACGACCGGCAGTCAGCCGAACGATGAAATAATTCAAATTGGTTTGGTTATTCTTGGCCATGATTTGAAGATAGAACGCGAATATCATACGCTTGTGCGGCCAAACGTTCCCATACCGGAATTTATATCGCAGCTCACTGGCATTACCGGGGAAGATGTGAAGGATGCTCCGGATATTGATGATGCCATGACGGGGCTTGTCCCTTTGCTAGGGGATGTCGTACTGGTCGGCCATAATGTGGCCTTCGATTATCAATTCCTATGCAGGGCACTGGAACAGACAGGATATTTGCCGTTCACAGGTCGTATATTAGATACAATTGAGCTGCTTCGCATCCTCTTTCCATCGCTGCCTTCCTTCCAGCTTGGATCTGTGTCACATGAGATGGGGATTGTTCATGATCGCCCGCACCAAGCAGACAGTGATGCGAGGGCGACAGCAGATATATTTATTCGCTGCTTAGAAGCGATTGACCAGCTTCCATTATTGACGCTACAGCGCGTCGTTGATGTGTTTGGCGATCAAGAGGAGCGGGATTTGAAATGGCTGCTTGCAGAGAAGCTTCAGGAGCGTGAGGTGTCTGATTGGACAGAAGAAGAAGGGTATTATCCGTTCCGCCAATTGACGTTGAAGCAAACGGATTGGACAGAGACGGAGGCGCCGCGTGATTCTTCAGCAGAGAACCCACTTAAGGGAGTGACCTTCGCTCAGTTCCTAGATCAGGTTAAGACGAATCTGGCAAGCCGTTTGGATAATTATGAGCCGCGCGAATCGCAGGAGCAGATGTTCAATGAAGTGATGGAGTGCTTCGAACAAGAGCATCACCTGCTAATCGAAGCAGGTACTGGTACCGGCAAGTCGCTTGGGTACTTGCTGCCATCCATATATCAGAGTGTTTCTCAAGAGAGCAAAGTGATTGTTAGCACACACACAATTAATCTGCAAGAACAGCTGAGACAGCGTGATTTGCCGCTCTTGGAGAAGATTGTGCCGGTTCCGTTTAAGGCATCCGTATTAAAAGGCCGCAGTCACTATTTGTGTTTGAGAAAATTTGAACATAAAATAAGTAATAGAGAGTATGTACATGCACGCGATGATAGTTTGACAGCTGCCCAAATGCTGGTGTGGCTCAGTCAGACGGAGCATGGAGATGACGAAGAACTGCATTTCGTTCATAAGGGTGCAGACTTCTGGGATACCGTTGCCAGTGATAGTGATTCCTGTCTGAATCGCGCATGTCCTTGGTTCCGTCGGTGCTTCTACCACCGGGCGAAGAATGATGCGAATTTATCGGACATTATTATAACGAATCATTCCCTATTGTTTACGGACGTGATTGCGGAGCATCGTTTGCTCCCCGCATACGAACAGCTTGTCGTAGACGAAGCACATCACTTCGAAGAAACGGCAGGCAAACATTTAGGGATTCACTTGCAATATTTTTCACTCATTCATCCGCTGACCCAATTGTTCAAAGACAGCAAGAATGGTGCGCTTGTATTGCTACAGCAGCGTCTTCGCTTGTCAGGCAATGAAAAAGCGCTCGTATGGGCTGAAGGGATCGAGAAGCTGTTAACACAGCTTGTCGATGTTAAGGATCAATGGGATCGGCTGCATGAGCTGCTCTATCAAATGCTTCCTTCCATGAATGAAGCGGGGCAGGCGGAAGGCGGGCAAGCTGTTCTCCGGCTGCCATCTGGCAATCGTCCTGATGGATGGAGCTCCGTATCGGAGCTCGAAGGCGATATTCACACGCGTTTAAGTGATATTGTTCGTTCGGGGGAGAAGCTCGTTAATGAATGGAAGGATTATGATGATGATGAAGTGCAGGGCGTCACGGCTGATGTGACAGGTTTATTCAAGGACATAGGGCAGCTTCGCGATGAATTCCGTGAATTTATGCAAGGCAAGGATGCGGATACCGTGTACTGGATGGAAGGCAATCTCCAATACAAGCATAAATCAATGCAAATGTATGCGGTCCCTGTCGATGTAAGCGAAGCGCTGAAGCGATACTTCTTCGAGCCGAAGAAGAGCGTAATCTTAACTTCGGCTACATTGTCCGTTGATAAATCATTCCAATTCGTAGCTGAACAGCTTGGCTTGAAGGATGCGCAGCGGGATGGTCGTCTAAATACGGTCATACTTCCGTCGCCGTTCAACTACCGGGAACAAGCACTTGTTGTCATCCCGCGTGACTTCCCTAGTGTGAAGGGAGCATCAGATGCCAAGTTTAACTCGACGCTGATGCAGTCCTTGGCTGATGTAGCAAAGGTAACAGAAGGACGTATGCTTGTCTTATTCACGTCATACCGCATGCTGCGGGATGTGTATGAACCGCTGAAGGAGGCGCTTAGCCTGCATGGCATTCAAGTGCTGGGACAAGGGATTGACAGCGGCAACCGAAGCAAGCTGACACGTCGATTCCGAGATCAGCCGAATTCAGTCCTGCTAGGAACGAGCAGCTTCTGGGAAGGCGTTGATATTCCAGGAGATGCGTTGACATGTCTTGCGATTGTACGGCTGCCATTCCAGCCACCGAATCATCCACTCGTGGAAGCGAAGTGCGATCGGCTGAAGCGGATGAATCAGAATCCATTCCGCAAATATTCCGTCCCACAGGCTGTAATTCGCTTCAAGCAAGGATTTGGCCGCCTTGTGCGCACGACGCAGGATAAGGGTATTGTCATCATATATGACACTCGTGTAATAGAGACAAGCTACGGCAAACATTTTCTTTACTCGCTGCCTGGCCCAAAAATGGAGCATATGGCAACAGAACAACTTGTACCACGTATTGATACGTGGCTAGACCATAATCAAAGAGGCATTGGAGAGCGATGAGAGGGGCTTGTTCAGAATGAAAGCACTAAAGATATCAGAAGCTGTCGTTCGGCGATTACCCGTGTATTTACGTCATCTATTGGAATTGAAGCAGCGAGAAGTGCTCACAGTTTCTTCTCAAGATTTGGGACAGAAGCTGAACTTGAATCCTGCGCAAATTCGGAAGGATCTAGCGTATTTCGGCGACTTCGGCCGCAAGGGCATTGGGTATGATGTATCGTATTTGATTCAACAAATCAGACATATTTTGAAACTGGATCAAGTTATCCATGTTGGATTGGTCGGTGCAGGTAAATTAGGTCACGCACTCTGTAACTACACCGTATACTTGAAAGATAATATGAAGATCGTTGCAGTGTTCGATGCACAGGAATCCAAAATCAATACCGAGATAAATAACCTGAAAGTTCAGCCGATGTCTGACCTAATTACGACGGTACGCGAGAAGCAAATCCGTATCGGGATTATCACGGTTCCTGCTACAGAAGCTCAGTATGTAGCTGATCAATTTGTAGAGGCGGGAGTAGAAGCGATCTTGAACTTTGCGCCTGTCATTTTGAGGGTTCCTTCGAATATCCGTGTGCATACTGCCGATTTTACAACGGATTTGTTCAGTTTGGCCTATTATTTATCTGATAATGGAAAGGAAGTACCCGCCGAATGACACACCGAATCATTATTAAAAACGGCATGTTCGCCGATTTGTCTCCAACTGCGAAGCAGTCCTCATTCCATGGGTTCATGGTTGTTGAGAATGATCGCATCGTTCATATTGGATCGGAGCTGCCAGAGCAATATACAGCAGCTGATGCTGAAATCATCGATGGCAAAGGTCTATTTTTCATTCCAGGCCTTGTTAATACACACGGGCATGCTGCAATGTCTCTGCTTCGTGGGTATGGGGATGACTTGGCGCTTCAGACATGGCTGCAGGAGAAAATGTGGCCAATGGAAGGCAAGTTCACGGCCAAAGATGTCTATTGGGGAACAGCTCTGTCTGTGATCGAAATGCTGAAGGGCGGTACAACAACCTTCGTAGATATGTATGACTACATGGACGAAGTAGCGAAGGTATGTGAGCAATCCGGTATCCGTGCATCGCTTATGCGCGGTGCGATTGGCTTATGCCCAGAGGATGTACAGCGCGAGAAGCTGAACGAGGCGATTCAATTCGCGAAGGATTGGAATGGGAAGGGAGATGGCCGCATTCGTACGATTATGGCGCCGCATGCTCCGTATACTTGTCCTCCAGCCTTTATTGAGAGCTTCGTACAGGCTGCTCATGATCTGGATTTGCCATTGCACACGCATATGTCAGAGACAAAGGCAGAAGTTGAACAGAATGTGAAGGATTATGGACTGCGTCCGGTTGCGCATTTGGAGAAGCTCGGATTCTTCTCCCGTCCTTCCTTCGTTGCGCATGCTGTTCATTTGACGGACGAAGAGATTGAGACGCTTGCGAAGTATCAAGTTGCGGTGTCCCATAATCCAGGAAGCAACCTTAAGCTTGCGAGCGGTGTCGCTCGTGTTCCTGAGATGCTGCGTGCGGGTGTTGTTGTATCCTTGGGTACGGACGGTGCAGCTAGCAACAACAATCTGGATATGTTCGAAGAAATTCGCCTTACGGCCTTGATTCATAAAGGGGTGTCCGGCGATCCAACTGCGGTTCCTGCTGCAGAGGCGCTGCGCATGGGTACGATCTATGGCGCGCAGACCATTCGCCTTGACGATATTGGAGCCCTTGAAGTAGGCATGAAGGCGGACTTCGTTGCGGTAGATATTGATCAGCCTCATTTCCTGCCGCATACCGACTTGGTATCCCACATGGTATATTCAGCGTCTGCGAAAGATGTCAAGCATGTATGGGTTGACGGCAAGCAGGTTGTGAAGAATGGGGAATGCTTGACGATGGATGAAGAACGAATCCTTCGCGAGGCGCAGCAATGCTTTGATGGCTTGCTGGCAAGGTAGGCAGGAGGAGAGTTCATGCAGAGAAGACGCGTACGCCGGAGGTCGCATTGGAAGTGGTTGATTCCGGTACTCGTTCTCTTATTTCTAGTCGGATTGTTCTTCGCCACTTATCAGTATGTGCAATACATCAATAAGGACGAATGGGTCAAGGAAGCGGAAATAATAAAGCGGGCGAATGAAGCAGTGAAGCTCGTAAATGTGACAGAAGTGGAGAAGGGTGTATGGGATCAAGTCGTATACATGGTGCGGGGAACTGACGAACATGGTAAGGAGCAGACCGTGTGGGTACTCCCTGATAAGGTAACTCCTATGGCGGAATCAACCTCTAAAGAGACGATTCAAGCCCAGATAGAAGCCCAATATCCGGATGCGGATGTAATCCGCATTACGCCAGCATTTAAGGATGATCAATATGTATGGCAGGCATTGGTCAAACGCAAGGATGAACAAGGGGTTGTTCATTACTTCTATCATTTCTATTCATTTGCGAATGGTTCCTCAATAGGGGATGTCTATACGCTGCCTAATAAATAACATATTCAATGTTAGCCAATAACGAGTTATTGGCGATTTTGCAGCGCTGCTGCTTTGCATATGACGTACATATTGTACGCTATGCGAAGCAGCAGCGCTTTTTGTATTGGAGTAACTCCATTTCGATGGCAATCATGGTACACATTACATCCATAGTTGAAGTAACATATGTGATATACTCTTGATATATCAGAAAGAGATTACTAGGGGTATTGATATATATTTGCAACAGGAGGTTTCAGCATGGCGAAAAAGATTCGAATCATGCCTACTTTGCTCATTATGGTCACGACAGCTGTTGCACTATTTGGAGGTTGGACACTGTATGAACGTAATTTCGTGAAGCAGCCTGTGGAACGAGTATTGAAGCAGCATGCTGAAATTACGCAGTATGATGTTCAATGGTATCCTGATGCGCTGCAAGTGAAGCTGAAGAGCAAGGATGGCACCAATATTAGCAGCCTGATTGAAAGAGTGTCGGACGAGCTGCAACAGAATTCGAGCGGGAAAAAAGTACAATTGGAATACTTGAATGATGAGAGCACGCCGCTTATGGATAAGTTATGGTCACGTGCAATGTTCGACATTGCAGATGCAATGGTACATCAGAAATACAGCGATATTCCTGTTAGGTTGAAGGAACTGCAGCAGCAAAATCCAGGTATTCAGATCCAAACGGAAATGGATTCACGATATGTGTATATTCAACTCAAGGATGAGAAAGGAAGCAAGACCGTATTGCTTCCTTTGCAAGCATCGCCTGTGGGGGTATGGCCTAATGAAAAAGCAACGGCAATCCGTTCGTAGTTGGGAATTGGCATTAGGGATCGTAATCCCAGCGATATTATTTGTCAGTTATCTTGGAGTTAATATATGGCCGGTCATCGCGGCAGTTGCCGCGATCAGTGCTCTTCTGCTGTTTGTAAATCGCAGAGGACAAGCAGGCTTGGCGCGTTCGTCAGGGCGTGCGAAGTCAGGCAATAATCAGATTAGTGAAATGAGCTTCGAGCGTATTGGCGGGCAGGATAGAGCCAAGAATGAATTGATTGAAGCTCTTGATTTTCTGGTACGACCAGATGACATTCGTAAATTCGGTATTCGTCCTATGAAAGGGATATTGTTAACAGGCCCCCCAGGGACGGGGAAAACATTAATGGCGAAAGCATCTGCTCATTATGCAGACGCGATATTTATTGGTGTGTCAGGCAGTGAGTTTGTTGAGATGTATGTCGGTGTCGGAGCGGGACGTGTACGAGAGCTGTTCAAGGAAGCAAGACAGCGTGCTGAGAAAGAGAAAAAACAAAATGCAGTTATCTTCATTGATGAAATTGATGTGATCGGCGGCAAGCGTGAAGGTGGGCAACAAAAAGAGTATGATCAAACGCTCAACCAGCTGTTGACGGAGATGGATGGACTGTACGCAGATGAGTCACCGCGTATTCTGGTAATGGCGGCCACGAACCGTAAAGAGATGCTGGACAGTGCATTGCTGCGCCCAGGCCGTTTTGATCGTCATATCCAAGTAGATATGCCGGATAAGAAGGGACGCAAGCATATTTTGGAGCTGCATGCTACGAATAAGCCACTGGCGGAAGAAGTAAGTCTGGAGCAAATCGCAGAAGAAACGTTCGGCTTCTCAGGCGCTCAATTAGAGAGCGTCCTGAATGAGGCGGCTATTTATGCAATGCGTCAGGAGCAAGAGGCGATTACGATGGAGCATCTCTCGCTTGCGATTGATAAGACGTTAATGGGAGAGAAGAGTGATCGAGAGACGAATGAGGAAGAACGACGCCGGGTGGCGATTCATGAACTTGGACATGCGATAGCCGCAGAGCTTGTCCGACCGGGAAGCGTATCTCAAGTTGCGTTAAGCCCTCGCGGCCAAGCATTAGGCTATGTTCGACATCAACCACAGGGAGATCGCTACCTGTATACAAAGCCATTTCTTGAGGAGCAAATCATCATTGCGCTGGGCGGATCGGTAGCAGAGGAGTTGTTCTACGGCAACCGTAGTACGGGCTCACAGGGGGACTTCGATCAAGCACTCAACATTGTAGAGACGATGGTGAATGCAGGATTGACGGATCTCGGCATTGTACGTTTGAAACATCTCTCACCAGATGTCTTGACAAAAGAAACGCAGACGATTATGGTAGATTTGACCTATCGAACGCGTGAATTGTTGGAACAGCACCGAGATGCTTTTGAGCGATGTTTGCAGCGTCTGTTGGAAGAGGAATTGGTGAACGGAGATACGTTCCGGTGTCTGTTATGTGACAAGAAACAATTACCAGCGTGATTTCACGCTGGTTTTTCTTTTTTGCTCTCATATTCATGGTAAGATAAGGTGAGGTACCTATGCACTGATAACGAAACCATCATCTCGGGTACACTATGCAGAGCATAGCAACAGGAAAGGTGGAAGAAACCATGTTTTTCAAAAAGATCGGCGTCATCGGCGGCGGTACAATGGGCCAAGGCATTGCAGAAATGCTTGCTGTCAAAGGCTTGGACGTGCTGTTGGTGGAGCAATCGCCGGAGAAGCTGGACCACGCGTATGAAATGATTGAAACGAGCCTGGATAAGCAGCTTGAAAAATGGGCAATCACACAGGCCGAAAAAAAATTAATTCTTTCGCGCATACATAAAGTGACGCATCTGGCGGAACTAAGTGCATGCGATATGGTAATTGAAACAATATCTGAAGATCTGGAAGCGAAGAAATTGGTCTTCGCTGAACTGGATCGCGTATGTCCAAGCAGCATTATCTTGGCGAGCAACACATCAACACTGTCCTTGACAGAAATGGCAAGCTCAACGAAGTATCCTGAGCGTGTTATTGGCATGCACTTTATTCATCCGGTCTCCAAAGTCGATCTCGTGGAAATTATCCGCGGGTTGAAAACTTCTGACACTACTTTCAATGAAACAAAACGTTTCGTTGAAGAAGTTGTGCAAAAGAAAGGCATCATGGTATATGAGTCGCCAGGCTTTGTGACTTCACGCATGATCTGCCTTCTCATCAATGAGGCATTGCATGAATTGCAAGAAGGCGTCGCTTCTGCAGAAGATATCGACAGTGCGATGAGAATCGGATATAATTTCCAATACGGGCCGCTTGAAATGGCTGACCGTTTCGGCTTGGATTCCATACTTGCAGCGTTGGAGCGCATGTTCCGCGAGTTCGGCGATATTAAATATCGTCCGTCCGTATTGTTGAAAAAAATGGTGCGCGCAGGCCACCTCGGCGTGAAATCGGGCGTCGGATTTTTCAAGTATGATAAGGATGGGGATAGACTATGAAAATACTCGTAATCAATGCAGGCAGCTCCTCACTTAAATATCAGCTGTATGATATGCAGGACGAATCGGTACTGGCGGCAGGCCGTGTAGAACGTATCGGAATGGACTCCTCCATTCTCATTCACGAACCGCATCACACGGATGAAATTACAGAAGTAAGCGAAATTCTTGACCATACGATTGCGATTCGTAAAGTATTGGACAAGCTGACAGATGCTAAGGTTGGCGTAGTTAAGACGATCAATGAGATTGAAGCTGTTGGACACCGTGTCGTTCACGGCGGTGAATCGTTCAGCAATTCCGTATTGGTTGACTCCGAAGTCAAAGCGGAAATCCGTCGTCTGTTCGATTTGGCTCCACTGCATAACCCTGCTCACATGATGGGAATTAAGGCAGTAGAAACGAACTTGCCGGACGTACCGCAAGCAGTTGTATTCGATACTGCTTTCCATCAAACGATGCCTAAGAAGGCATACATGTACGCGATCCCGAAGGTGCTCTATAAGAAGCACAAAGTTCGTCGCTACGGCTTCCACGGGACTTCCCACAACTATGTAAGCCAGCGTGCGGCTGAAGTTGTTGGACGCCCGCTCGAAGACTTGAAGATCATTACTTGCCATATCGGTAATGGCGGCAGCTTGACAGCGGTTGAAGGCGGCAAATCGATCGATACTTCGATGGGGATGACTCCGCTTGAAGGCTTGATGATGGGTACGCGCAGTGGTGACTTGGATCCAGCTGTCGTACCATTCACAATGATGAAGGAAGACTTGACGGTCAACGAAGTCAACTCCATGTTGAACAAGCATAGCGGCTTGCTTGCAATCTCTGGCTTGTCCAGCGACATGCGTGAAATTACGGATGCAATGGCTGAGGGCGAACCAAATGCTACTTTGGCATTCGAAATGTATGTATATCGCCTGCGCAAGTACATCGGTTCATATGCTGCAGCGATGGACGGCGTAGATGTGATCGTATTTACGGCAGGTGTGGGTGAGAACTCCATCGTAATCCGTGAAGCAACATGCGAGAAGCTGACGTTCTTGGGCGTTGAAATTGATCCGGAGCTGAATAAGATTCGTTCGAAAGAACCGCGTCTCATTTCGACACCGAATTCCAAGGTTCAAGTTCTTGTCGTTCCTACGAACGAGGAGCTTATGATTGCACGGGATACTTACCGCCTTGTACAAGAATCGAAATAATTAATGCGTAAGGGAGAGAGCGATCGATGACGACGACTTGTGTCATCCGCGAAGTTAGCCGTCATGTGGGCGAAGAAGTCCGCATGGGGTGCTGGCTGCACAACAAGCGTTCCAGTGGCAAGATTCAATTCCTGCAGCTGCGTGACGGTACTGGATTTATCCAGGGTGTTGTAGTGAAAAGTGAAGTGCCGGAGGAAGTCTGGGAAGCGGCGAAGAGCTTAACACAAGAAAGTTCCTTGTATGTAACCGGGACAGTTCGTGAAGAGCCACGTTCCAAGTCCGGTTTTGAAATGACTGTAACGAATGTGGAAATCATTCAGATTACAGAGAATTATCCAATTACACCGAAGGAACACGGTGTTGATTTCTTGATGGATCACCGTCATTTGTGGCTGCGTGCACCGAAGCAGCATGCCATCTTGACGATCCGTGGAGAAATCATTCGCGCGGTACAGCAATTCTTCGATGAAAAGGGCTTCACACTGGTGGATCCTCCGATCCTGACGCCTTCTTCTTGTGAAGGGACGACAGAGTTGTTCCATACCAAATACTTCGAAGAAGATGCATTCTTGACACAGAGTGGTCAGTTGTACATGGAAGCTGCTGCTATGGCACTAGGTAAGGTATACTCGTTCGGACCGACGTTCCGTGCTGAGAAGTCGAAGACGCGCCGTCACCTGATCGAGTTCTGGATGATCGAGCCGGAAATGGCGTTCGTCGATCATGAACAGAACCTGAAGGTACAGGAGCAATTCGTATCGCATATCGTACAATCTGTGCTGAAGAACTGCCGTCCAGAGCTGGATACGCTTGGCCGCGACACTTCCAAGCTGGAGAAATGTGTAGCGCCATTCCCACGCATTACGTATGATGAAGCAATCAAATTCTTGCAAGAGCAAGGATACGATATTCCTTGGGGTGAGGACTTCGGTGCACCGCATGAAACGGCAATCGCTGAGAAATATGAGACGCCTGTATTCATCACGCATTATCCAACGAACATCAAGGCGTTCTACATGAAACCGGATCCGAACCGTCCAGAAGTTGTTCTGTGTGCGGATATGATTGCTCCAGAAGGTTACGGAGAGATCATTGGTGGATCTCAGCGTATTGATGATCCTGCCTTAATGGAAGAGCGCTTCAAGGAGCATGAACTGTCTCCAGAAGCGTACCAATGGTATATGGACTTGCGCAAATACGGTACAGTTCCACATTCCGGATTTGGACTCGGGTTGGAACGTACAGTAGCTTGGATCTGTGGGTTGGATCATGTCCGTGAGACAATTCCGTTCCCTCGCTTGCTGTATCGCTTGTACCCATAAGCATATTGCTTGGATTTACAGTTTATGAAGATCGTCCCGTATCGCAACAGCGATGCGGGGCGTTTTTTTCACTAGTGACAAAGCCCTATTTCTACTGTTTGAAAACGTTGCCAATTTAGTGCTTATCAAATAGCCGTTCGTATGAGACAATAGAGGGGTAGTGAAGCGGAGAGGGGATTTATTGTATGAGTGGAGACGCTTTTCGCACCTTTGCTAAAGGGATGGCGCTAGGCATGCAATCAGGCAGCATCAGTGTGCCGTACCATCTGCTGCGCTGTTATCGACAGTTGAAGCTGAACGATACGGAGGCTATGCTGCTCATTCAGCTTATAGGCTTTAAGCAGCAGGAAATGAAGGACTTTCCGACGATTGATGAGCTGCAGGAACGAATGGGAACAGCTCCAGAACTTGTGATCAAATCACTTCAGCGCCTGTTGAAAGATGGCTTTATCAGCATTGATGAGGAGATCGATGCGGCTACGGATATTCAATATGAGCGTTATAATCTGACTGGATTATGGGAGAAAATGGCTGTGATCGTGACGGAAGAGATACGAACGGAACGTCAGCGACTCAGACAATCATCTGCCTTAACGGATTCGGATCAGCCGAATCTGTTCAATATATTCGAGAAGGAATTCGGTCGTCCTCTTTCACCAATGGAATGTGAGACGATAGCTGGGTGGATTGATCAGGATCACTATCCAGAGGAACTGATCTTATTGGCGTTGAAGGAAGCCGTCTTTGCAGGCAAGGTGCACTTCCGCTATGTGGATCGCATCCTGCTGGAATGGAGCCGCAACCGCGTTCGTTCGATTGAAGATGCGAAGGCTTATACACAGAAATTCCGTTCCAGTGGAAGATGAGGTATGAGCTCCTATAAGTTTGCATGGGAAATAATTTTGAGGTTGCTGCAGAGAGGCTGTAATGGTGTTTCGGCGGCAATCTCAGATAATAATCTTATTCGGTTCTGGCTCTACGATCATGTATCAATGGACGAACACTGATAGCTTGATATTGACCTTGATATGGAAATGTTTAAAAAATCTCCGCCTTTTACTTCTCATTTGATATAGCCTCTACATATATTGTTCTTATCTGGATCTTTACCTTTATTTGTTGACTTTCCTTTAGTTATTCGAAACGACGATATATTCAATCTGGAGCTCTCATTCAGCTTATATATGAGTTTTGTTAGATCGCTATGGAGGAACAACGCATGATTTATTTTCAAAATAGTGCAGAAGGATCAGAAGGACTTTGCAATCAGTTAATGTCCGTTTTTCGTGCTGTTGGTGAAGCGTTATATCATGCGAGCGAGGGCTCTCCTGCAGGAATCCTTTTACAAAATGTTCAAACGAGAACCTCGGTTGATTTTAATGTTACTCCGTATTTTCGAAGCATAGCAATCGATTGCTTCGTTGATGTACATGCGTTGCGGCAATTACTGTCAAGTCGACAGATTGATGTGAAACGCGCTGAAGAAGTACAAGCAGAAGTACGTAATCAAGCGGTTATCTGTAAAAGGTATCCGATCCGGCAGATGTCAGCAATCGAAAATAAAAATAGCGGATTGTTCATTGCCAATGCCTTTCCTTTCGCTAAGCACATCGTAGAATTATCTAATTTCATTATCGCTTCCATGTCCGAGAAGCATCAGTGGATAGCGGCTCATCTAAGAATTGAAAAAGATTTATTGCTAATTTCCGATATAAAAAGTATGGGTCTAGAACATTATGCGGAAAGTCAGCTTCACTGTATTTATGCTTGTATGGAGGCTAAGCAAAAGGTATCAGCCATATATTTAGCATCCGGTTTATTGGATGAAGAGTATGCAGCGATAGCAAAAGGGATACAGGAAAAAAACGGGGATATTATGATTTATAATAAAAAAATAGTGTTAGAAGGAAGCCCAAAACTGAAGCAGAAATTTGATTCCTTATGTCTAGAGGAACAAGCGCTGGTCGATTGGCTTGTATGTATTCATGCTCCTTATTTTATTGGACCACATTCCTCATCCTTTTCTTATTTAGCGGGCTACATGCGTCATTATCGTGGTTATCAACCAGATACGCTGGATTTATTTCCAACGTATCAACCTTATTGGGATATGTGGTTTCCTTGCGTATAAATGATGTCATTCCTACACATGAATTATAAAGCCCTCTGTCTATTGTGACTGAGGGCCTTATCAGTTTTATGGAACAATAGCTAGAATTTATTGATGAAGTGCTTGTTTGCGGTATACATATTCGAACAAAAATTCGAATGCCTCCAAATGACGTTTGGCCTCAAAGGCATTGGCACCCCAAGCATATATACCGTGCTTCCGCAGCAGAATACCCGGAATACGGGGGTCAAGAGACGCTGTAACACAGGGTACGATACGGGGGATATCAGCGTAGTTAGGTACAACAGGGATGTGAATTTTTGCGTCTTCCTCCCAAATATTAAACGCTTTAATTAATTCCACGCCTTCGACGGGTACAGCACCACGATCTCCATATAAATCAGATACGATCGTGTTGAATACCGTATGTACGTGGAAGATGGCACCACATCCAGTGAGTCGATAGATTTCACAATGAATTAAGGTCTCGGCACTAGGCTTGAGATGAGTGGCTTCCGTTGCACGGCCATTCTCATCGACGAACAGGAAATCTTCGGGAGTATGAACCGATTTGTCTTTGCCGCTGGCTGTGATGGCAAATTGGAAGTGTTCTTCCTGGATGTCACCAACACGAACGGAGAGGTTACCGCTTGTTCCTGGGAACCAGTGGCGGCTGGCAAATTGCTCTTTGATTATGCGCAGCTCGGTAAGTGCTCGCTGCTTCTGCTCTAAAGTGAGCGTGTGTGTATTCATTCTATAGGTTGGCTCCCTTCACTTCATCCACTTCATCATCCGATCTACGGATGCGTTATATGTGTATTGGAATGACTCAAATGTTCAATAATATCATAAAACGTCTGGAACGGCGCATATGAGAGCTGAAGCTCATCGCATCGTTCGATTAATTGCGCTCTGGCAAACACGAAATCAGCTAGCTTGGCTGCAGTAAAATCAGTGACGCTGTCGCCAATGACAATACGCTCATACTGATCCTTAGGGAAGCGGCGCACGATAGTTGTTTTGCACATCCCGCAATCATTTGTACATGGCGGCTGACAATAATGCGGCCATGTAATCTGAATCTTATCACCACGAAAGTCACTGCCATTGCAATAGATGTGATCGATAGATATTTGATAAGGCTTCAGCAGCGGATACACGAAGAAATCGATGCCGCCGCTTGTAATATATAATTCGATCCCTTCCGCTTGGCAGAACTGAACAAATTGCTCGAAACCAGGGCGAATACGTGCCTGTGTTACGGCGTATTGAATAACCTCTTCTTGCAATGAAGAAGGGAGCAGGGCGAACATTTCACCGACCCCTTGACGAATCGACTTGCGTTCATGGATGACGTCCTGCACGATTTTGTCCCATCCAGGCGGTTCGAAATGTCTAATAATCGACACGATGTTATCATTTTCAGTTATCGTTCCGTCGAAATCACAGAAGACAACTCGGAGCTTCTTCTCGGCGCTCAATTCTTCACACCCCACAATTCAATTGCGGCAGCCAATGGTTCAGATATTGCGGCTCTTGCTTCTAAGGTGTCACCCTTCAAGACGGCATCAATGGCATCGACAAATGCGTGTCCGCCTGCAGCTGTTCCCATTGGATGGCCGTGAATACCGCCTCCTGCATTGACGACAACATCGTTGCCGAAATCTTGAAGAATGAGCGGAACCAAGCCAGGATGTATACCTGCGGATGGCACAGGGAAGCTTCTCTTATGTATCGCTCCAAATGAATCATTTACACTGGTCAGAGCGTGGCGGATCCCTTGTGTCTCTTCCTTCGGCATTGTGACCGAACCATATGGGGAAGGGAAGAGAACGAGATCAGCACCAGCTAATCGCATGAGTTTACCAAGTAGAAGTGGGGCGGCAATTCCATGCTCCCTCGCTGGGTAGTAGGCACCGGCAAGTGCAGGATGAGCGGCGATTGGAACTGTAATATCAGGATCTTGGCTCAATCCATGCAGGACGTCGTACCCGTAGCTTAATACGTTGAAGAGCAGGGCATTGGCTCCAGCTTCGATTGCACGGAGTGCTTGATCACGAAGAGAGAATGTAGACCCTGTCAAGTTTACGGCATATAACAATTTCTTGCCTGTCACTTGTTCGGCACGAGCGGCAGCTTCCATACATGCGCGGACACGCATGTCGATCGGTGTGAGGGGATTTTCAAATAAAATCTCGTCATCCTTGATCAAATCAACTCCGCCAAGTGCTTGCTGGTAGAACTGCTCCTTCAAAGCTGCTAGATCATGACCGATGACAGACTTGAAAATGCTCATTAACAGTGGGCGGTCATGGACGCCTAGCAGTTCGCGAACTCCATCGATTCCATACTTAGGTCCTTGAAATGAAGCTGTAAATGCATCGGAAAAATCAATATCCAGAAGTTTAATCCGACCATCCATGGACAGCTTGCCGAAGGCCGTAACGAGCAGGGCAGGAATGTCAGGGCTAAAGTTAATGTCCGGATAAGCAATTGCAATATCCGCGTAGCGTTCCCCAAGGACATCTGATGGATGTTCCTCAATCGAGATTACCTTGCCGAGATGCTTCGACATCTCGGCCTTTCTCGCCTCAGGGAGCTCGGTCCAGCTCCCGACCGTCAATCCAACGGCAATTCCTTCGGCCTTCTTATGAAAGTCTGCACGATCATCGAACAGCCGATAGGTGGCGACGCAGTGATCTTTCATTCGATTTCCCTCCCAATTTGGTGTTCCATTTCCTGAGATCGTTCTGCAGCGCGGTGCACAGCAGAAACGATGGTTCTGCCTACATGATGGGTATTCATGACGTCTATTGCAGCTTGTGTCGTGCCGCCAGGGGAGGTCACCTTGCGGCGCAGCTCAGCAGGTTCTTCCTGTGTTAGCCGTACCATTTCAGCCGCACCTAGAACAGTCTGGACAGTTAAATCCCGCGCATCCTCTTTTGTAAGTCCTCCATCTACAGCTGCTTGTATCATCGCTTCCATGACGTAGTACAAATAAGCAGGGCCGCTGCCAGATAATCCGGTCACGATATTCATGTGCTGCTCTTCAACTTCAACTGCGATGCCGACTGCTTCGAACATCGCCATCGCGATGGCGCGCTGTGTGTCATTGACCGCATCCGAACAGCAGATTGCAGTCGCACCGAGACCAATCGTGCTCGATGTGTTCGGCATGGTGCGAACAGCGGCAACTGGACCAAGAATATGCTCAATGACATGAAGCGATAGACCAGCAATCACAGAAATGATAAGCGTTCCGGAACGGAGAAGCGGCTTCAACTCATGAAGTGCTCCTGCGGCATCCTTCGGCTTCATGCACAATACAATGACATCTGCTTCCTGCAAGAGCTGCTGTTTGCCTTCTGATGAGAGCTCTATCGTGACGCCATACTTCCGCTTCAACTGCAGAAGCCGTTCGTTATTGCTGCGATTGATCATGGAGATTTGCGAAGGCTCAGTCAGCTGCTTCGCAAGTACTCCTCTCACAATCGCTTCGGCAATTGATCCTGCACCGAAAATACTAAAGTGAAGAGACCGGAATGTGTCCTTCTCTTGTGTTTTTATTTCATTCATGATGTCCATTCCTCTCCCTTCTTGCCAACACTTAAATGGAAAATAGCACTGGCGTGCGATGTTACTCGCGAATTTGACCTTTGCCATATATCCGATACTTCGTGGACGTTAGGGCAGGTAGGCCCATTGGACCTCTTGCGTGTAGTTTCTGTGTGCTAATGCCGATCTCAGCACCAAATCCGAATTCAAACCCATCTGTGAACCGCGTTGATGCATTATGGTAGACAGCAGCAGCATCAACTTCCCTTAAGAAACGGCTGGCACGGTCTTTGTTCTCGGTCACGATACATTCGGAGTGCTTCGTGCCATAGCGAGCGATATGCTCAAGTGCTTCATCAAGCGAGTCAATGACGCGCACGTTCAGTACATAGTCGTTATATTCTGTTGCATAATCCTGTTCGGATGCTTTCTTAGCCCATGGCGCATAGGCGATTGTTCGCTCGCAGCCGCGCAGTTCAACACGATGTGTGTCAAATCCTTCAAGCAATCCTGTCAGATGGCGCTCGGCAAACTGCTCATGTACGAGCAGAGTCTCCATAGAGTTGCATACGGAAGGGCGCTGCACTTTCGCGTTGAATGCAATTGCTTCGGCCATCTCCGGATCAGCGGACTGGTCAATATAGGTGTGACAAATTCCTGCCCCGGTCTCGATAACGGGTACAGTTGCATTTTGAACGACATTCTGAATGAGCGATGCGCCACCGCGCGGAATAACGACATCCAGCATGCCGTTACATTTCAACATCTCGTCAACAGAAGCACGATCCGCGTCTTCGATTAGCTGCAAGGCTTCAACCGGAACAGAAGTGAGCTTCAGCGCTTCATGTAGCACAGCGACAATGCGCTTGTTAGATTCCAGCGCAGAAGAGCCTCCGCGCAGTACGACCGCATTGCCTGTCTTAAGACACAGGCCAGCCGCATCCACGGTGACATTCGGACGCGCTTCATAGATCATGCCAATTACACCTAGTGGCACGCGGATTTTCTCAATATGCAAGCCGTTGGGACGGTCAATTTTCTCAAGAACATCTCCAACAGGATCTGTTAGCTCGGCGATCTGGCGCAACCCTTCTGCCATATCTTCAATTCTTGTCTCATTTAGTGCAAGGCGATCCAATAGAGAATCTGATGTTCCCTGCTGCTTCCCTCGTTCTAGATCTTTTGCGTTTGCTTCAATAATCGAATCTGCATGTTGGACAAGCAGATCCGCCATTCTCAATAATGCTTCATTCTTCTGATCGGTTGTCAGTCGGTTCATGACTGCGGCTGCTTCTTTCGCTAATGTAGCCTTGGAAAGTACTTCACTCATCGTACATGCCTCCCTCTATGATCGTAGTGTGACCCATTCATCTCGATGTATCACTTCAATGCGCGGAACCTCGATGCGATTGAGAACCTCATCCGTAGACCAGCCCGCTGCAATCTTTAATTGATCGGCTTCGTAATTGACGATGCCTCTGCCAATCACACGTCCGTCCTCACCAGACACCTCAACCACATCTCCAGGGTGGAAGTCGCCTTCGACTCCTCGAATACCAGCAGGCAGCAGACTTGATCCTCGTGATATCAATGCCCGTTCAGCGCCTTCATCGACAATAATTTGTCCATGTGGGGTAGAGTGGAAGCCAAGCCATTGCTTCTTCATCGGCAATGCGTGCAGGTGAGTATCGAAATAGGTACCCTTGCCAATACCGTCCACAGCAAGGAGCAAATCACCTGGCTCATTGACTCGGCCAACAAAGGCAGGCACACCACCCCGCATGGCGATACGTGCTGCATCTAGCTTCGAACGCATGCCGCCCGTACCGACAGATGAGCCGGCTCCTCCAGCATATGCGTAGATTTCCTCGTTAATTTCCTCGACTCTGTCGAACCGCTTCGCATTCGGATTGGAACGGGGATCTGCCGTATACAACCCGTCCGTATCCGTAATAATCACTAGCCTATCAGCATGAACAAGATTCGCAACCAGTGCTGAGAGCGTATCGTTATCACCAAACTTGAGTTCCTCAACGGATACGGTGTCATTCTCATTAATGATAGGGACGACACGCTGCTTCAGCAGTTCCTCCATTGTCATCTGGGCATTATGGCCGCGCTTGCGATTGGCGAAGTCTGGCCGAGTTAACAGCAGCTGTGCTGAAGGAATGCTGTACTTCTGGAATTGTTCTTGGTAGGCCTGCATTAGCAGCGCCTGACCGACTGCAGCAGCAGCCTGCTTCTCGTGGAGAAGCTTCGGACGAGTCATATATCCAATATGTCGAAATCCGGCTGCAACGGCACCTGAGGTGACGAGCACGACATGTGCACCACGTTCCATAAGAGAGACGAGCTCGCATACGTAGAATTCAATATGTTCTCGATTTAAGCCGCCATGCTCAGAGGTAAGCGAGCTGCTTCCAATTTTCACTACAATTCGTTGACACTGTTCCATCATTCATTCACTTCCTGATTCTTTGACTCTCATGAGTATAAGTATCATACATCTCACGATTTGCCGGTGCCAGATTGTAATACGATGATGTGAATGGATCAAAGGAATGCCGAACAGTGATGTCGCGAAAACGGATTATGGGTATAAAAAAAGACCCTCGTCCTCTAAAGGACGAAAGTCACACTTCCGCGGTACCACCTTCATTGAGGGTTCCTAGAGCATATACCTGAACTGCGTTGATCGCAGATTCATGATCATGCAGAAACCATCCCACTTGATCGCCTATAACGGAGGCAGCCGTTCAGCTTCACGCGTAACGCTTATGCTGACCGCTCAAGGATAGGTTCTGTAATGGCTCTGCGGCGGATGCTTGCAGCCTATGGCATTCCGCTCTCTGAACGCGACCTTCATTACGTACTGGTCCTGTCATCACGATAAGGGTATTCACTCTGGCACCCGCTGCTCCATGAGAGCAATGAGTGTATTACGAATAGAATACCATGTGATTCCAATGGAGTAAAGAAGGCGAATCCTGTATAAAGGCAGGTGACAGAAGATTCCTTTAGTTAGAAACACAATGAAATTGTTGATAAGCCCGATTATAAACCGAGACAGCATCATTGCACTGATCTAGCTTAGAATAGCGATAGTCTTCCAATTCGCTCGGCAGCTTCGCATAATCGCTCCTCTGGCGCGAGCAGTCCGACCCGGACGTAGCCCTCTCCATGCTCGCCAAATCCGATGCCTGGCGCGGTGACAACATCGGCACGCTCCAGTAGTAAATCTGCGAATTGGGCAGAGTTGTAATTTTTAGGAACTGGGAGCCAAGCGAAGAAGGATCCTGCTGATGGAACGGCCTCCCAGCCAATGCGATGAAGCTCCTTGAAGAATACATTCCTGCGCTGTTCATATGTCGCACACAGTTCATGAACTGGTTGCTGCGAACCGGTCAATGCGGCGGCAGCGGCAGCCTGAACAGCACCGAACAGGCTAACATACATGTGATCCTGCATCAGATTGATTAGGCGGATAAGCTCTTTATTACCTACAGCAAATGCAACTCGCCACCCGGCCATGTTGTAAGTCTTGGACATCGTGTAGAATTCGATACCGACTTCCTTCGCACCAGGCGTCTGTAAGAAGCTCACAGGCCGTTTTCCGTCAAATCCAATCGATCCATATGCGAAATCACTGGCAACGACGATATCATGCTTCGCTGCAAATTGCACGGTGTCCGCATAGAAATCAGAACTTGCAGTCGCTGCCGTTGGATTGTTCGGATAGTTCAGGAACATCAGCTTAGCCCGTTCTAGCTGCTGCTTCTTAATCCGTTCATAATCAGGAAGGAATTGATTTTCTTCTAACAATGGCATCATGACCATGTCAGCACCAGCAAGGGCAACGCCAGACCAATAATCAGGATAGCCTGGATCTGGAACGAGGCAGACGTCGCCTGCGTTAAGCAGAATTTGACTGATTTCAACGAGTCCCGTCTTGCCTCCGAACAATACGGCTACTTCTGTATCGGGATCGAGATCCACATTATAGTCTTCTTTATATCTCTTGGCTATCGCTTCCTTCAAGTAGCGATGTCCACTGAATGGAGGATATTTATGATTGATTGGGTCAGTTGCTGCTTCCTGCAGCGCAGTCACAATATGAGGAGCAGTTGGCAAGTCAGGATTGCCCTGACCAAGATTGATGACATCATGACCGTCAGCGATGCGAGCGTTCGTCCGCTGCACAAGCTGGGCAAAGAATTGCTTCGGAAGCCGGTTCATGCGTGCGGCCGGCTTGATCGAGATAGAACGGTATGTTTCTTCTAACATGTCTTATCCACTCCAGCAACCGGATTCGTTATCGGTTATCAAAATAATAACGATAATTTAGCATGTTTCCACTGAAGTGTATACCCTTTTTTTTTCATCGATTTCCGTAACTTACATATGGTTTTTCTTTAAATACAACTTATCCGCTCGATTTTTCAGCCTTTCCTGTCGGTTCTGTTGTCAATAGCTGCTGCATAAATGGTTTGACATCTAAATTTATTCGCAGCAAATAGGGCTTGCGTTCCTTCGAGAATACGAGCAGCAGCGGATCTTTATCTGGGCAATAGATAAGAAATACGTCTTTTATCTGCACCGTCTCTCTTGGAAGAACCACATCAGCCACTGATGTTAATGGGATACGTACGATATATCCACATTGATGCCCAATCGTGAGCTGAGGGGACAGTCCGGTTATCGACTTGAGCCAAGAAGCAGCGACTGCTTGGAACTCCTTGCTGTTAGGGAACGTCTTCACAATCCGTTGTGCCTTAATATCGAACAGTTGGATCGGAGGACTTGCAGCCGAATCGCTGCCTTCACTCGGTGCCCATGCGGATACTGAATTTGTCATCAGTGTACTTGTGCTGCATACAAGTAAGAGAGCAATAGCTACGACCCATTTGACCATACAACGATTGCGCATGCTACTTTTCATCCTTTCGAGACCGCGGTGGGTGATTATTCGTTGTTTATTTTTGATTCCGCTTGCTTCCTTAACGTACCCATCTTGACTCCAATCCATGAAAAGGTATGATGGATGGTAGAAAGTGCTACCGAAGAACAAATGCATGCTGAAAGCCGAGAAAAGGAGTGTATACGATGGAGCAATTATGGAATGTGTGTGCGATTCAAATGGATGTTGCAATCGGCGAACCGGACAAAAATATGGAGAACGTTATTCAATGGATCGGCAAAGCAATGGAGAGAGATTCGAAGCCGGACGTCATTGTGCTTCCAGAAATGTGGAATACAGGTTATGCACTTGAGCGGATTCACGAAATAGCAGATGTAAATGGACAGCAGACGAAGCAAATGCTCACGATGCTTGCTGCACGATATGGTGTAAACATTGTAGGTGGTTCCGTATCGGTTCGTGAAGGCGACCAGATCTACAACCGGGTGTATGCAGCAAATCGTAACGGCGACATTGTTGGCGCCTATGACAAGGTTCATTTGTTCCAGTTGATGGATGAACATGTTTATTTATCTTCCGGAAATGCGCTCGGGACGTTTACCCTAGATGGTGTGAAGTGTGGAGTTATTATTTGTTATGATCTCCGTTTCCCGGAATGGACCCGAACAATGGCGCTCCAAGGTACAGAAGTTCTATTTGTTCCAGCTGAGTGGCCGCATCCACGGCTTCATCATTGGAAGACGCTGTTGACTGCGAGAGCCATTGAAAATCAAATGTATGTGGTAGCCTGCAATCGAGTCGGTACGAGCAAGGGGGCTTCCGGACAAGAGACAGCTTTCTTCGGACATTCGGCAATTATTGATCCATGGGGGGATACACTTGCTTCATCAGGGGAACAGGAGGCATTTGTGCAGGCACCGATCTCTCTGTCGCTCGTACAGGAGGTGCGGGGGCGAATTCCTGTGTTCGCTGATCGTAGAGAATCGCTTTATCAATCTGCCACGGCTTCCTATGCTTCTGCTCCATTGCTTGATCGTGTATGATGTCGAGAAAAGAGCGGCATAAGCGGGCAGGCACATCTCGTAAACGTCGTCAAGCACGTCTTCTTTTTCTCATTATTGGATGTACAATAGGTGTGCTCCTTCTAGTCTGGTCTAGATATGGCGCTCATGTGGTAGATTGGGTACTGGGTATAGATGGTGATGGTAGAGTCCTTCATCAAAACGGTTCGGATGCGATCCAATCGAAGGGTTCGGATTCTTCATTTGACCAGAAAATTGTAAACGGCTCTGCAGAAGACAACATTCAAGTGGAAAAATGGCTGCAAGCACTCACCTTAGACGAGAAAATTGGCCAAATGTTTTTGGTTCACTTATCTGCGCTTACTGCTGAGAAGCCTAACCAAGCGCTGTCGAATATCCTTCATGAACTGGCTCCTGGAGGCATTATTTTATTCAAAGATGACATCAAGACTGTGGGGCAAACGGTTGAAGACAACGTCCAAATGGTCCGCTCATCCCGTATCCCACTCTGGATTGGCGTAGATCAGGAGGGGGGAGTAGTAAATCGTATCCTGTTCACTGGCGATTGGAATGGAAATATGGCGATTGCTGCGACTGGACAACCCCAGCTTGCGAAGGAAACGGCTATTGAAACGGGCAGCCTCATGCAGTTGCTCTCCTTCAACCTAAATTTTGCCCCTGTTGCTGATGTAAATGATGATCCGTACAATCCCGTCATCGGACTTCGCTCATTTGGCTCTGAGCCTAAACAGGTGTCTGCGTACGTACGCGCCTATGTACAGGGAGCACATTATAGCGGTATGCCCGCCATTGTGAAACACTTCCCTGGGCACGGCTCGACACGTACTGATTCGCATGTGGGACTACCTCAGTTGACTCATGACTTGAAGCGGTTCGAGCAAGTAGAATGGTTGCCTTTCAAGGCAGCCATTGAAGAAGGAGTGGATATGGTTATGTCCGCTCACATTCAGGTTCCTCAACTTGAGCCGAAGACAACCTCCTCTCAAAAAGATGGCTCACTCATCACGATTCCAGCTACACTATCTTCCCGTGTCCTTACAGATATTTTGCGTGAACAATTGCATTTTCAGGGGGCCATTATTACGGATGCATTGAATATGAAGGCGATTGCGGATCATTTTGGTTCGGATGAAGCTGCTGTAATGTCCATCCAAGCAGGTGCAGATGTGCTCTTGATGCCCCCTAAGCCGCATCAGGCAATAGCTGCGATTCATAAAGCGATAGAAGAGGGGACATTGACCGAGCAGCGCATTGATGAGAGTGTGCGTCGCATCTTGCACTTAAAGTTGAAGTATAAGGTGACGAATGCAAAGCAGGCTTCTCAATTAAATGTGGAACAAGCGATTGGGAAAGCCCAATCATTTATTGCTTCCAATCAGGCGCAGGGATTAATGAAGCGCATAGCGGAACAGGCTGTTACACGTTGGGGGACATATTCTATTGCTAATCAGCCCAGTGAGCTAATTACATCCAGTATGAACCAAGTACTTCTGGTCGGTCATGATAGCGCCAGCTTGGAAGCGATGCAGCGTGCATTAGTAGCTGAGGTGAAGGGAAGACGAGATGTTGGGGCGGAGGAGAAGGAAGCTCATGCAGCAGCTAATCGCAACAAGGTGCGTTCGACTGAGACAGACGTTCGAGTGAGTAAGCTTGAAGATACAGGATTGACCGATGCAATCAGAGCCGCAGATGCCGTCGTTATCGTGACGAACGATGTATACCGACAGCCTCGTAGAATCAAACTGCTTGAAAAGCTGGTAGCTCAGCTTGAACAAATAAAGAAGCCTGTTGCAGTCGTTGCAGCAGGACTTCCCTATGATGCTCAGGCTTTGGCTAACATACCAATCGGCTATGCGATTTATGGGCTGACGGATAGCAATGTGCGGGCTGCAGCACGAGTATTGCTTGGACGCGCAGCGGCATTAGGTCAATTCCCTGTTTCGGTTGCGGGATTGCCATAATGCGAATCGATGAGCTGATTCGTACATAGAGATACGAACTCATTCAGACTTCTTAGGTTGATTCATCATTCCTCCGGCGCGAACTCGCGAGCCGAAGCGGGCTGTGATCGTATCTTGCAGTGTCTGCATGAAGGCTTCTGCCGCATGGGACATATAGCGGCCTTCACGATACGCGATAACAAGCGTACGGGAAGGTCTTCCTGTCAACGGAAGATATAACGGAACAAATTCGCTTCGAGGAGCAGTCGCAATAAATGAAGGAACTAAGGCAACCCCCATACCAGCTGCAACGAGAGACTGGACGGTCTCAATGTTCGTGCTCTCGAATACGACATTCGGGGTAAAACCGGCTTCCTGGCACAATTGTACGGTAATTTGCCGGAATCCTTGACCACGCTTCAAGAGAATGAAGGGCTCGTCTCGGAGGTCTGATAAGGACACCGGACTTGGCTCAGAACATTCGCAATGCTGCTTGGCAAGAGAATGCTGAGGGGGGATTGCCAGCAGAATCTCCTCTTCCACGACAGGTCGATAGGTAAGAGAATCATCCGTTAAGGGCAGAGATAGCAGGCATAGATCATTCTTGCCTTGGGCCGTCATTCGCTCCAGGTTGGACGTCGAAGTATCCTCTACGAGTACCAGATCGATGGCTGGATAGCGTTCATGGAATTGAGGAAGGACATGGGGGAGGATATGGGATCCCGTAATCGGCATTGTCCCGATAACCACCTTTCCCCTCTTCGTTTGGCTGATATCGGCCATTTCGTTCTTCAACTGTTCCATCGCATCGAGCATCTTCTGCGCGCGGTCGACGAATATCTCTCCTGCATGTGTGAGTTCCACTGAATTGGTCGTCCGTTGAAATAAGAGGACGCCAATTTCCTTCTCTAGCTTCGACAACTGCTGGCTTAATGAAGGCTGTGCGATGTGCAGCTTCTCAGCAGCCCGGGAGAAGTTCCTCTCCTGTGCAATTTGGACGGCATAGAGCAGTTGTCTAAATTCCATGTCCGTTCATCCTTCCTCTGGATAGCTTATAGGTTAAACCTATTGTAATTATAGATATTATATCTTGGATCAATGAAGAAAGAAATGCTATATTTGGTGGCAAGAGAAATAGAGAGAGAAGCGTAAAATCGCGGAGAGGTGAAGGAAATGACGATAAAGAAGACCATGTACGAGAAGATTTGGGATCGGCACGTCATCGTGCAAGAAGAAGGCAAACCAAGCATTTTATACATTGATTTGCATTTGGTGCACGAGGTAACATCCCCGCAAGCTTTTGAAGGATTGCGCTTGAGCGGCCGCAAGGTAAGACGTCCGGATCTTACATTTGCAACAATGGATCATAATGTACCGACGAAGGATCGGTTCAACATAACAGATCCAATCTCGAAGCAGCAGATCGATACATTGTCACAGAACTGTGCAGACTTTGGTGTTACGCTGTTCGACCTGGACAGCATTGATCAAGGCGTGGTGCACGTTATGGGGCCTGAGCTTGGTCTTACTCATCCAGGGAAGACGATTGTCTGTGGGGACAGCCATACGTCGACGCATGGTGCATTCGGCGCCCTTGCGTTCGGAATTGGCACAAGCGAAGTTGAGCATGTCATGGCTACACAATGCTTGCAGCAAGCGAAGTCGAAGACGATGGAAGTGCGCTTCGTTGGCAAGCGCAAGCCAGGCGTTACTGCGAAGGATATGATCTTGGGCTTCATTGCGCAGAACGGTACTGATTTTGCAACTGGGTATGTCATTGAATACACAGGCGAATCCATCCGCGAATTGACGATGGAAGAGAGAATGACTGTATGCAATATGTCCATAGAAGCGGGTGCACGTGCTGGTCTAATCGCACCAGACGAGACAACATTCCAATACTTGCGTGATCGTCATTATGTGCCTCAAGGCGAAGCTTTCGATGCTGCTGTTGCAGAGTGGAAGAGCTATGTAACCGATGAGGGCGCTGCTTATGATGTTGTTGTTGAAGTGGATATGGATCAGCTTATTCCACAGGTGACTTGGGGAACGAGCCCAGGTATGGGTACCGATATTACGTCGAACGTACCGAACCCTGCTGATTTTACAACCGAAAATGAACGTAAAGCTGCTGAGAAAGCACTTGAATATATGGATCTGACACCTGGTACGCCGATGACTGAAATTGCTGTCGACTATGTATTTATCGGCTCATGTACAAATGGCCGTATCGAGGATTTGCGTGCAGCGTCAGAGATAGCTAGAGGCTACAAGGTGAGCGATAAGGTAACGGCTATCGTTGTTCCAGGATCTGGTCGGGTTAAGCTTCAGGCGGAGAAAGAAGGATTGGATCAAGTATTCGTGGAAGCGGGCTTCGAATGGCGTGATGCTGGATGCAGTATGTGCCTTGCCATGAACCCGGATGTGCTCCAGCCAGGACAACGATGTGCTTCGACTTCCAACCGTAACTTCGAAGGACGTCAAGGCCGCGGTGGACGTACGCATTTGGTATCGCCAGCAATGGCAGCAGCAGCGGCAATCAAGGGGCATTTCGTTGATGTGCGCAACTGGGAAATCAAAGCGGAAGTATTGAACTAAGGGAGGAACGAATCATGCAACCATTTACATCATTGAACGGTCTTGTTGCCCCAGTTGATCGGGTCAACGTGGATACAGATGCAATCATTCCCAAGCAATTTTTGAAGCGTATTGAACGGAGTGGATTCGGCCAGTTCTTGTTCTACGAGTGGAGATTCGACGAGGCGGGCAACGTTATTCCTTCCTTCACCTTGAATCAGCCTCAATATGAAGGAGCTTCCGTATTACTGTCCCGTGCGAATTTCGGTTGCGGTTCTTCACGTGAGCATGCACCATGGGCGATTCTTGATTATGGCTTCCGCTGTGTTATCGCTCCATCATTCGCAGATATTTTCTACAATAACTGCTTCAAGAATGGTATTCTTCCTATTAAGCTGTCAGAAGAGCAAGTTGATGAACTATTCCGTCGTGCAGCGGAGAAGGACGGCTATCGTCTGGACGTGAATTTGGAAGAGAAGACAATTACGGATGAGTACGGATTGAACTACACTTTCGATCTGGATGAGCACCGTCGCCAATTTTTGCTGCAAGGTCTCGATGATATCGGATTGACGCTGAAGCATGAAGATGCAATTACTGCATACGAAGCTGCGAATGCGGGGCGTGTCGCTTACCCAGTCGTATAAGCACCGTTGACAATAGAAGGTATTACAATCCCTGGATTCGCTTCGGCGTTCCAGGGATTTTGTTGTATAAGCGTCGAGTAGCAGATTAAGATTAGTAAGTAGCATGCGGCACATAACGGACTTTTTCCTATTTGAGAAAAAATATATATTGTAAAATAGAAAAGAAAATGGATTCCGGATTTCGTCTATGACAACGCATGGATATGGGAGATGAATAATAAATGAAGCAAAACAAATACGATGATGCGAATTTCTTTGCCGCATATGAGAATATGCCCCGTTCTATCCATGGGCTAGAAGGAGCGGGAGAATGGCATGTATTACAGTCACTAATTCCAGATTTGCGCTACAAGAGTGTGCTAGATCTGGGCTGCGGCTTCGGCTGGCATTGTAGATATGCCCGAGAACAGCATGCCGACTCTGTAATAGGGGTTGATATTTCAGAGAAAATGCTGGAGAAAGCACGTGAATTGACAAATGATTCGTCAATCTCCTATTTACAAATACCAATTGAAGACATTCAGTTTGCAGATGAGCAATTTGATGTGGTGATTAGTTCGTTAGCCTTTCATTATATTGAGTCGTTCGATACGATTTGTGACAAAGTCTATCACAGCTTAAAACCAGGGGGCGTGTTTCTGTTCTCGGTCGAGCATCCGATCTTCACTTCGCGCAATGAACAAGACTGGGTGTACGATGAGCAAGGGAATATCCTCCATTGGGCAGTGGATGGCTATCAGGATGAAGGGAAGCGTGAAACGGCCTTCTTAACGGAGGATGTCGTTAAGTATCATCGAACGTTTGCTACGTATATGAGTAACTTGATTGATGCGGGATTTACGATACGTGCAGTGAAGGAGCCGACTCCATCTAAGAAAATGCTGCGAGAAATACCCGGGATGACTGATGAACTGCGCAGACCCATGTTCTTGATTATTTCTGCTACTAGAAGTTGATATTTTAACGAGGGTAAACCATTTTCTATTTGCACTTTTTGTATGATCAGGTACGAAATAGAGAACGGTCTTTTTGTTGTTGTTACGTATCCTGTCAATATTTATGTTCAAATGTGCAATTTTTGTCTTGCCATGTGGGAGTAGGTGATTTACAGTGAAAACAAGGGATATTTTAGCAGGTTTATTTTAGCCAAAAAATGTAGAAACTACGCAACTTTTGTACTTTTTATACGTCTAATAATACGTCCGTTCTTAATAGACAAATAGAATAGTGCGGAACATGACGAAAGGATGTAGAGGTGAAGATGCAGAAAAAACAAAAATTTGCGGTTGGATTGCTATTAATGCTGTTGTGTTTAGTGTTTCCTACGCTGGGACAAGCTGCACCTAATACGAGCTTGTACTTGAATGGAAATTCTTTGGCGATGCCAGAGAACATTTTGATGCTGAACAATTCGGTCATGGTCCCGATTCGCGTCGTTTCTGAAGAGTTGGGTTATAAGGTTGATTGGAATCAGAAGGCGAAGACGGTAGCTATAAATGATAATAGCAGAAGCATGAATCTCACCGTCAATCAGAAGACGGCGACAGTTGACAACAAGAGTGTTACACTTGTTGCACCACCGGTTATTAAAGGCGAGACTACACTAGTCCCACTTCGTTTTATCGGGGAGAATATGGGGTTGAAAGTGGATTGGGACAACTCAACCAAATCCGTGTACATGTTCACTTCTGACGAAGTAACGCCCCCAACACCTGATAAAGGCAATGAGGACAAGCCGACAAAGCCGGACAACGGCAATGGAGATAATGGCAGTAATGGTGGAGACCAAGCAAAGCCAGATAACAATACTTCAGTCGTTACGAACTTTTCTTTTGACAATAATCAATTACATATTGCTTTAGATCGTAATGTAAGACCGAGCATTATGACGATGGACAGCCCTAACCGGGTAGTTATTGATTTGCCGAATGCAGTGTTCTCGGACGAGTTCTATGAAAAATATAGTTTCAATAATGATGGGCAAGGGGAATATGTAGTATCAGATTACCCAGATGTTCAGCGCATTCGCTTTGCAATGTTCAGCGATAAGCCGAATACAGCGCGCTTCGTTATTGATTTGAACTACCCGTTGAATGGTGAAGTCACACTGAATGATCAAGGTTTGACGACCATTTCGCTGAATCAAAAGAGTGGAAATGACGATGGGAACGGCAATGGCGGAACAACGAAACCACCTGTAACGCCAAACAAACCAAATGGTACTTATACCGTTGTGATTGATGCAGGCCATGGAGGCAAGGACTCCGGTGCGCTTAGTTTAACGAAGAAGACGGAAAAGGACTTTACTTTGTCACTTTCCTTGAAAGTCGGAGAACTGCTTCGTAAAGAAGATAAGATCAATCTTGTTATGACGCGCGAAGACGACTCATTCCCTGAATTATCGGATCGTTCATCGCTTGCGAACAAAATTGGTGCGGATATATTCGTATCGATACATGGAAACAGCGCGAAAAATAGCCCTTCCGTAACAGGTACGGAGACGTTCTATTATCACAAGAGCAGCGAAGCATTTGCCAAGACGTTGCACAAAAATTTATTGAATGGAACGCAACTGAAGGATCGGGGTATCAAATTTGGAGATCTCCATGTCGTTCGAGAAACGAAGATGCCGTCGGCTCTGCTCGAAATAGGCTTCTTGACGAGCACGAATGACGAACCAAAAATGTATGACGACCAGTTCCAATGGCGCGTTGCGGAGAACATTGTCAAAGGGATTAAAGAATATTTGGGCGTATCCTGATTCCATAAAAAATGCAACCTTTGACGATCTGTTGCGTTATGAACGATGTAAAGGAGGTCGTGCTTCATGAAGACACGAAAATGGTGGGCACTTGCTGCCGCAGTTCTATCCATTACAATTATAAGTGCATGCGGTGCTAAGCCGACAACAAATGGAGCTGCTCAACCTGAGCAGCCAACAGCTGAACAACCTACGACGGAGCAGCCGACAACAGAGCAGCCGAACGAGGAAAAGCCGTCAGACGAGACAACGAAGCCTGAGCAGCCAACAACTGACAAAGGTCAAGAAACGAAGTCTGACAAGCAAGAAAAGTCGCTTGACGTATTTGTCTCTGATGATCAGCTGATGGAATTGAAGTCGTATAAGAAGACGATCCAGTTCTCTAATGATGACGAGAAATATGAAGCTGCACTTTCAGCGTTGAAGACATCTGACAATGATAAAGATATTCCGTTGTGGGAAAAGATCGACTTCAAATCTGTGAAAATGGATAAGGGAACGCTAGTCATTGACATTCATATTCCGGAAGAGGGTCATCTTGGAGCGGGCGGAGAGGCTTTTGCATTGGATGCTCTTACTAAAACGCTGTTCCAATTCGATGAAGTAAAGGCAATTGATATTCTGGTAGATGGAAAGTCAGATGAAAGCTTGATGGGCCATGTTACGTTGAAACATCCAATCAAGCGTCCATAGAGATCTGCACGAATCATGTAATTGAACAAAATAATACCAACAATTATTCAAGAACAGGGGCAGGAATTGCCCCTGTTCTTGTCGAAAAAGAACATCTTACGAAGAAATATATGTGGAAGGGGATGCATCATGCAAATAAATTCTAAACCGCGTGCACGCAAAGCGCGTGCATTGACAAGTGCGCTCTTGGCCGTATCCATGATGCTGACATCTATGCAATTTGCGATGGCAGCTGAATCAAATACCGCTACAAAGACAAATCAAGTTACATCAACTTCGAGTACAAGTCCGATATTCAGCGATGTTAAGCTTGGTTATTGGGCAGAGAAACATATACATAAGCTTGCAGCATTGGATATTTTAAAGGGGAATAACGGCAAGTTCCGTCCTGGTGACGATGTAACGCAGCAGGAAGCCATTACAATGGCAATTCGGTATATGGGACTAGAGGGTGAATTGAATGCTGCAGATTCCGTAGCACTACCTGCTGATTTTAAGGTCGGAAATTTCTTCAAGCCGTATATTGTTCTGGCATTCCAAAAAGGGCTGTTGGAAAAAGAAGAAGAGATGGCGAAGCCGGATCCGAAGCAAGCATGGGGCGATCAAAAGGCAACCCGTGAATGGGTGACGAAAATTTTGGTTCGTGCTGTAGGAAAACAAGCAGATGCAGAGCGTGCAAAGAACAAGAAGACGACATTTGCCGATAATAGCAAGATTAGCGCGTCTGCATTAGGATATGTCAACACTGCTGTTGATCTGGAATTGACTACGGGAATGAGCGGCAACAAATTCGAGCCGCAAGGCAAAGTAACGCGCGCGCAGCTTGCAACATTCTTCAGTCGCGGAGAAAAAGTATCTAAGGTAAAGCACGCATTCGAATCATTCGGTTATGTGATGAGCCTAACGGATCAAGAGATTCGCTTGTATACGGAAGAGGGCAAGACAGCAACCTTCCGCCGCGATAAAAACACGATGTACTACAAAAATGACAGCGAGCAGGCGATCAATGCCTCCGATATTGGCCTATACATGAAAATCCGTGTCGCTGGACAATCGGGAAGCGCGGCATATGTTGAATTATTAGACGCTGAACCGAAGGTGGAAACTTCAACGGTTAAGCTGAGATATGTTGCGCCATCAGAGAAGAAGCTGTATTTCACGAAGGATGGCTCTGATGCATTGTCTGATATTGTGTACGACAACAGCACGACTGTATTTAAGGATGCCAGCGGCAACACGATCGATCCTTCTAAGCTGATGGCGGACAGTGAGCTTGTCATCAAGCGTGAGACGTTTACGAATGAACGCAAAATTATTGAGGTTCAAGTAAAGTCTGGGCCTGTCAACAAATCGGCCAAAGGTACTATTACTTCTATTGATGTGAGAAGCCGTTCCGTGACGATCAAGAACGAACAAGGTGAGAGCGAAACCTACACGGTTGTGGAGGGAGCTTACGTTCGGTATAAGGATCAATTGTTGTCAGGCCTTAGCAGTATCAAGGAAAATGACACCGTCAATTATACGGTGAAGAATAGCGCCGTAACGGAAATCGAATTGACAAATGCCCAACAAGTTACGATTTCTGGTACGCTGTACGAAAAAGGTGCGACGAAAACGAGCATCACGATCCGAAAAGAAAACAATGAACTCGTAGCGAAGCTGCTTGCTCGTGATGTAAAGATTGAAATTGATGGAATGAACAATCCTACGTTCGACGATATTGTCGCAGGAGAATACGGAGATCGCGTCGAGCTGGCCATGAACAGCGAGGATCAGGTTGCCAACATCAAAGTAATGAACCGCAAGGCGGAAATGATAATTGGAGCTACAGTTGTAGATTTTGATAAAACGAACAAACTGTTAATGGTAACTGACGAGCGCAAAGAACCTCACGTCTTTAAGCTCACATATGAGACTCGCTATGAGAATAACGGCTCCAAGGTTGGACTTGAGGATATCGCAAATCAGCTTAAGGATGGCAAACGCAAGGTGAATGTGCAACATACGGCCAAAAACGCGCTTCTGGTGCAGCTCGTCAACAAATTCGAAGGAACATTCGTCTATGCAAGCTCTACCGCGAAGACAGTGACGATGAAGCTTGCGAACGGACAAACGGTAACACTGCCTTATAAGGGGACTGAGCTAAGCGTAGAAAAGTATGGGAAAAACAATGTGACCTTGAATGATGTGAATAATGGTGATACAATAGTTGCCTACTTCACGGATGATCAATCCACACTATCGTCTCTCGCTGTTCGGCAAACGCTACAATTCGATATCGCGTATCGGGATGCGTCGGGGTATCGCCTTCGTCTGCGCTCGAGCGACTCGAAGGTTGAGGACTTTTATGTGGGAAATGCCAAGATCTATGATCTGAATAATAAAGAGATCAAGATTGCAGACTTGAAGGATAATGACTATGTCAACGTTGTAATGGACGGACGTTCTATCGTGGAAGTGCGTCAAGTTCAAGTTACTTATGGCCGAGTAGAGTCTGTGGATACAAACAACGGAACAATTCGAGTACGCGACAATGCTGGCTCCTTATCAGTGCACCAAGTAGGCAAGAACGCGCAAATTCAGATTGATAATTCTTCTTCTACTTCGAATTTGAGCGCTTTGAAAGAAGGAGACCGCGTAGAGGTGCGCAAGGACACAAGCGATCTTTCAGCTGTGAAGCTGGTCAGCGGAATGAAGCGCAGCTTCTGGCGCTATAATTCAAATACAAATGAATTGTATGTAAAGCGCACGATGGCTGAAAACAATTATATATTCAAAGTTCATCCGAATGCATTTATTCATTCGAAGGGCGAGAAAACCAGCCTGTCTTCCATTAAAGAAGATACCGATATTATGTTGTATATCATTAAGGATCAGGTTGTTGAAATCGAGAAAGTGTCTTAAACTACGATTAGGTTCACTTCGAACCGTCTCACCTTAGCGGGTGAGACGGTTTTTAGATGTGAATAGTCAAGCAGAATGGATAGAAAGGTGAGGTGACTTCCAGATGGCAACAAGTGCCCGCGTCCGACATATTCTCGATACGATTGGTCAGATGTACCCTGACGCGCATTGCGAGTTGACTCACGCCAATCCGTTCGAATTGACAATTGCAGTCCTGTTGTCAGCGCAGTGCACGGACGAGACGGTGAACAAAGTAACAGCTACGCTGTTCCAGAAATATAAAACACCGGAAGACTATCTAGCAGTTCCGCTTGAAGAGCTGGAGTCAGATATTCGGCGCATTGGCTTATTCCGCAACAAGGCCAAAAATATTCAAAAACTATGCCGCATGCTCATAGATAAATATGAGGGTGAAGTACCAAGGGAGCATGCTCAGCTAACAGAGCTTCCAGGTGTCGGCAGAAAGACGGCCAATGTGGTCGTATCCAACGCCTTCGGTGTTCCTGCAATGGCAGTGGACACACATGTCGAGCGCGTCTCCAAGCGCTTGCGACTTGCCAACGAAGACGATAGTGTGTTGGAAGTGGAGAAAAAGCTGATGCGTAAAATTCCCCGTGAGGAATGGACAGATACGCATCACCGGTTAATCTTTTTTGGACGTTATCATTGCAAAGCGCAATCCCCCAAATGTGACATTTGTCCGCTGTTAGATAGCTGTCGAGAGGGTAAAATACGTATGAAAGCGACCAAACCTAGAAAGACTGGAAACTATAAGAACGTGGATGGGAGTCGGTCGTGATGAAATGTATTTCGGTATACACGAATGATTTTGAACAATTCTCTAATATTTATGAAAAGATTATGCAAACACCTATGCAAGAGGATGAAGAACGTGAGATTGATGGCGTTACGGTATATGCAGCTGGACAAGTTCCTGATCAGTATGTAGAACGTATGCGTCAAAAACGTGATGTTGTCGTAATGCGCGTGAAAGATTCAGGCATTACTATTTTACAGCGCGGAGAACAATTCGAAATCATTCTCCCCGAACAGCAAAATATGGTACACTAGAAACCGAGTATAAGGCAAAAAGAGGAAGCCGATTACTCGGTTTTTTCTATGCGCAAAAACGACAATTCGTGTTCCGTTAGGATAAAAGCGGTGAGGGAGACGTGAATGGAGAAGATGAATGCGAGGTTGCACACCAATTCGGCCATTGTGGAAAGAGATAGCGATGAACTCGGAAAATGGCTGAAGCATACAGCGGATCAGATGCGGCATAGGGGAGATGTGCAGCACGCCGAGAAGATGATTGAGCTTGCGAAGAAGTGGCAAGAAGCGATTGTGATGGTCACGTTTTGTGGACACTTTTCGGCAGGCAAATCAAGTGTAATTAATGCATTATGCGGCAAGCAGCTGCTTCCGTCGAGTCCGATTCCAACGAGTGCGAACGTGGTTACGCTCCGCTACGGAGAGCGTCAGGCGCGGGTTCTACGCAGATCTGAACAAGATGGAACGGTTCTTGAAGAGCCTGTGCAATTCGAGCAGCTGGATGATGTGTGCCGTGATGGTGCTGGTATAGAACGTGTCGTTCTCTTTGATGAAATTGATTGGATGAAGCAAGGCGTTGCTCTGCTGGATACACCCGGAGTAGATTCTACAGATGCGGCACATCGAGCAGCTACGGAGGAAGCCATGCATCTGGCTGACATTGTGTTCTATGTGACGGACTATAATCACGTCCAGTCGGAGACGAACTTCGCATTCGCGAAGGAGGTTGCAGATGCAGGTAAGCCGCTTATCTGGATTGTGAATCAAATCGACAAGCACAGGGAGCAGGAGCTTACCTTCGAATCGTATCAGAGCGATGTCCGAAGTGCACTTGATGCATGGCAGTTGAAGCCCGAAGGCGTATTCTACATCTCTGTAAGGCAGCCAGAACATCCATTGAATGAATGGAATGCATTAGAAGCCTATGTTCGTCAGACGGCGAGAGAACGGCTGCCGCTCGTTCGATATGGTATCTTACGTGCGGCACGTGAGCTCGTGTCTGCCCATGCAAAGGTTTTAAAGGAGCCGTTTGTAAGTAAACGTGAACAGCTAGTGGAACGTATAGGCGACGAAGCCTCTTTGGCTACTTGGAAGGAACAGCTGCATCTAACGGAACAGCGCATTGCAGAGCTTACAGCTCAGGAGCAGGAAGTAAATGCATCGTTCCAGAAGCAAGTGCAACAGCTGCTTAGTAATGCGAATGTTACGCCTGCAGTAATGCGTGAACAGGCGCAGCGATATTTAGAATCCCGCAAGCCTGGCTTCAAGGTCGGTTTCTTATTCTCCAGTGCGAAGACAGACAATGAACGCACGCAACGACTGCAGTCCTTCACATCCATCTGGAAGGAAGGGTTGCGGGCAAATGTTGAGGTTCATCTCATCCAAATGATTCGCTCGCTGGCTGAAGAGGTAGGAGCAAACGAGCAGGAAGCATCGGCTGCGATGGAGCAAGCCATGCCTGATCTAGGTGATTCCTGGCTTGCTGATTCGGTGTCAGAGGGAGCGAGCGGTTCACCTGAGTATACCTTGAATTATTGCAGATCAATAGCTGATGAAGCACGCGCGATGCTGCGTAGAGCCGCTTTGACAGTGGCAGAGCCATTACTAGAGATCAAGCTCCGTCAATATCGTGAAGAGCTTACGCGGGCAGAATCTAAGCTTGCTTCCATGAGCGAGCTCTCCCTCGAATTCTCGGAAGTGGAGAATCGACTACAAGCTACTACAGGGATAGAATCGGAATTGGTTCAAGCCATACAATTATGGCTGCCTGCTGATAAGCTGGAATGTGGCTGGATGGGTCTTCTTCCCGATATTCACAGCTTGAAGCAGGAAGCAAACAGCAAGGAGAAGGTAGTAGACCAGCAGCATGCTGCAGAGGCCAGGAACCAGGAACGCGTTCACAATGCTCCGGCCGGTAGTGGCATAATTGATCACGTACAGCAGAGACGTTCAGATAAGCAGGCAATCGTTGAATCATGGTTGGAGTTGTCTACAGAGGCTGATGGGCTCGGGACAAGCGGCAATCTGGATAGACATGCCCAAGATCAATCTTTTGTAAAAGACTCTGAGCGCAATCTTACTGATCATGGGTCAGCACCTGGTGGAACAGAACAGCGATCAGAGGCTGCTGCTCCTAGCCAAGTTCGGGGCAAGCTGGTCCATACAGCTCAGAAGCTGGAGCAAGCAGCAGGCGTGCTTGAACGGCTGGAATCGATGCAGATGCTCGCAGCAGAGATGCGGGAGAAGGCGAAGCGGCTTGACGAGAATCGCTTTACGGTTGCCTTGTTCGGTGCGTTCAGTGCAGGCAAATCATCGTTCGCGAACGCCCTTATCGGGCAAGATGCACTGCCAGTATCACCCAACCCGACAACAGCCGCAATTAATACGATCGAGGCAGCGACAGATGAGCATCCGCATGGCACGGCTCGCGTAACAATGAAGCGCGAAGCAAAGCTGCTTGATGACCTTCGCTATGCACTAGAGACCTTGGGCGAGCCTAATGCATCCACCATGGATATGGATGAAGTGCTCCATGCGCTTGCGCGAATTCGTCCAGAGACAATTCATCCGTCTGGGCGGCCATATTATCGATTCATTCAGGCTGTGGATCGTGGGATAGATGAGGCTCGAGGCCTATTAGGTCAGGAGCTAATGGTTGATGAGGCACAGTATCGCTTATTTGTGAGTGATGAATCAAGATCAGCGTTCGTAGAGCGCATTGATTTGTTCATAGACAGTGAGCTTACGAGACAAGGCTTCGTATTCGTAGATACTCCGGGTGCGGATTCCATTAACGCAAGGCACACGGGCGTTGCATTTGAATACATGAAGCAGGCGGATATTATATTGTTCGTGACGTATTATAACCATGCCTTCTCCCAAGCTGATCGACAATTCCTTACGCAGCTGGGTCGGGTGAAGGATGCCTTTGAGCTTGATAAAATGTTCTTTGTGGTCAATGCATCTGACCTTGCTGCCTCACCTGATGAGCTGTCAAGTGTACTGGATTATGTGGAGGATCGTCTGCGCGAATTCGGTGTGCGCAGTCCGCGGCTATTTCCGATTTCGAGCTTGCAGGCATTGGAGGGCAAGCAGCAAGCGCAGAAGGACAAGATTAGAACGTCGGGTATAGGTGAGTTTGAGCAGTCATTCCTAGAGTTCGCGGGCAATGAGCTGACTCAGCTCAGTATTCATTCGGCTCACAAAAGTCTGGATAGGGCAGCAAGACAGCTGAAGGCGATGTGGGATGCCTCACATGCCGATGCAGCAGAGCGTGAAAGGGAAGTCATTCGTTATCAAGCATTGGCCGAACAAGCGCGTCGCAGCTGTACGGAGTGGCTGGAGCGTGATGAATCAAGCCTATTCCAGCAGGAAGCAGATGAATTGCTTTACCATGTGGGTCAACGATTGCAATTCCGCTTCGGTGATATGTTCTCTCACGCCTTCAATCCGGCTTCCCTGCGCAGAGATGATCGGGATATAGATAGTGCGCTGCAGCGCTGTTATGTGGAATGGATTCGCCTATTTAGCAAAGAGCTTGCGAATGAACTGTATGCGACCTCATTGCGGATGGAGCAAGGGGCCAAGAAGATGGTGATGAGCTATCACAATCGCCTGCAGCAAGCCATAACGGAGCAGCTGCCCGGATACTCACCGGCTGATGTGGATATGGGGGCTTGGCCAACGCCAGAGGTATCAGGTGAGCTGGACTTGCCGAATGTAACAACGCGGTGGATTCGTGGTTATTTCCGCAATAGTAAGGCCTTTTTCGAAGGCAGCGGTCGCAGCGAACTTAGACAGGCGCTGGAGCTGCAGGCGATGCAGGTGGTTAAGCGGGTAACAGAAGCTCATCGGGAACAATTTATCGAACATATCCTCACTCACTATAATAAGGTCATTCAAAAGTCCTACAAGGAGCTGTCAGACGCATTGGATCTGTATATGGAAAGATTGAACAATGCGCTGCATGCAAAAGTGGATGAAGAATTGCTTCAAGCTGTGATTAGTGCTTTGGAAGAGGTTATTTCGACAGATTCATAAAAGCATCCAAGTGAAGAGATGAATTCACGCGGAATCGATATCAAAACCGTATAAATTGCGTTCAAACGCTTACTGGGCATATGCTCGGTAAGCGTTCTTTGTTGAATAATGAACGACAAGTCAGTAAATCAGACGATTTAAAAGAAATGAATGGATATGTTACTGCAAAGCTCGGAAAAATCGGGCACAAACGGCATTATGATGAAATTGGCGTTTTGCTGTTGTGTTTTCATGATGATAAACTGCATTACATCTCACGAGAACGTAGAAAAGGGGAGGAGAAATCATGAACGTCTTCAAGCGGCTAAGCACTTTTTACTGGCCGAAAAAAGGCTACCTATTCGTATCTATACTTTGCTTGATGGCGGCAACAGCGCTCGGATTGGTGTATCCCAATATGCTGCGCATCTTGATTGACGACGTCATAGCAAAAGAACGATTCGATTGGGTGCCTTGGCTGTCATTGACGGTGGTCGTCGTTGTCAGCATCAAAGGCACCCTCACATTTTTACACGGCTATTTTGGCGGTCGTCTAGGCAACTATGTTGCCTACGAAATGAGAAATGCCTGCTATCGCAAGCTGCAATTCCTTTCATTCCGCTACTATGACAAGGCAAGAACAGGGGATTTGATGTCCCGCTTGACTGCAGATCTTGAAGGGATACGCAACTTTGTTGGGTTCGGCTTCGCACAAATTTTGAATATGGTGCTGATGGTTCTTTTTGGCGCTGGAATGATGTTCTCAATTGATTGGAAGTTAACGCTAACAACGCTTATCCCAATACCGCTGTTAATTCTAGTCGCGCTTCGGTTCGAATCTAAGATACATCCGGCCTTCCGCGAAATGCGCGTCGCCTTCAGCCGCCTGACAACGGCAGTACAGGAGAATATTACGGGCGTTCGTACAGTCAAATCTTTCGCGCGTGAAAGCCATGAAGTTGATAAATTCTCTATACGGTCTGAAGCGTATAAGGAAAATCAAATTCATGCTGCGACACTATGGGGACGATACTTCCCTGTGATGGAACTTCTTGCTTGCTGCTGTGTGGTCATGCTGCTTGCGCTTGGCGGAACGAAGGTCATTAACAAAGAGCTGTCGCTTGGTGAATTAGTTGCCTTCTTCAGTATGATCTGGTACATCATTGGCCCGATGTGGGGAATTGGCTTCCATATCAATAACTATACGCAATCGAAGGCATCTGGAGAGCGTGTGCTGGAACTGCTGGATACCCCAATTGACATTGCGAACAATGATCGTGCGGTTGTATTGAATGATGAAGAAGTTAAGGGACATGTTCAATTCAAAGATGTTACCTTCCGCTATGAAGGTGATGTAAACGCTCTTAGCCACATTACGCTAGACGCAACACCTGGGAAGGTGATTGGATTGCTTGGCGGTACAGGAGCGGGCAAGTCAACAATTATTCAACTGCTCATGCGCGCGTATGATGTGAAGTCAGGTAGCATTATGCTGGATGGTCATGATATTCGAGACTTGGATGTGAAGAGTCTCCGCAGTCAGATGGCTACCGTATTCCAAGAGACATTCCTGTTCTCATCTTCGATCTATAACAACATTGCTTACGGACGAGATGATGTGACCGAAGAAGAAGTGGTTCGAGCAGCGAAGCTTGCGCAAGCACACGACTTCATTATGGAGCTGCCGCTTGGCTATGATACGATTGTGGGCGAACGCGGTATGGGACTCTCAGGCGGTCAGAAGCAGCGGATTGCGATTGCCCGCGCGCTGCTGAAGGATCCGAAGATTTTGATTTTGGATGACGCAACAAGTGCCGTTGACATGGATACTGAACATGCGATTCAGGCTGGCTTCCAAGAGGTTATGCGTGGACGTACGGTATTTATAATCGCACACCGTATCTCGTCGCTGCGGCATGCAGATGAGATTCTGGTATTGGATCAAGGGAGCATCGCACAGAGAGGTACTCATGAGCAATTGATTGAGGTGCCGGGTACCTATCAAGATGTATATCGTATTCAGTATGCTGATAAGTTTGAGTCAGAAGATCAGATGGATTCTACCACCGATGGAACGTCGAACAGAGAGCAGGTGAGAGTATGAGTGGAGCACGATTCACAGCAGCATCCACGGCGGCGAGCCCGGCGAATGAAGACGAGAACACAGCTGCGGAGAACGCAGAACGTAAGCGTTCCCGATTCGTCTATCAAGATGATGAAGCAATAGAAAAGCCGTTCAACTGGGCTCAGATGCGTCGCCTGCTGGTGTACATGAAGCCGTATAAACGCCAACTGCTGCCAGTATTGTTGGTAATGATGGTTCTGGGTACGCTTACGAAACTGGCAATCCCATTTCTCATCAGCTATGCCATTGACCATGCGATACAGCCCGCTGACGGAAACCCATCGCTGCATATGCTGTATATGATCGCGGGAACGGTGTTTGGACTTTATATTGTGCAGTGGGGCGCCAATGCGTTCCGCATCAAATTTATGAATGTGATTGGCCAGCGCATTATTCATGATTTGCGAGGGGATCTGTTCAAGCACATTCAGAAGCTGTCATTCCATTTCTATGACAAACGTCCAGCTGGTTCCGTGCTAGTGCGCGTGACGAACGACGTCAACTCCTTGCAGGAACTGTTCACGAACGGTGCTGTCAATACGCTAATTGATTGCATGCAGCTAGCAGGTATAATCATTATCCTCTTGTTCTTGAATGTTCAGCTTGCACTGGCAGTTATGATTACGGTTCCAATCATGTTCTTAGTGTCGACGAAGCTGCGGAAGAAGATCCGCTTCGCTTGGCAGGACGTCCGCATGAAGCAATCGCGGATTAATTCTCACTTGAACGAGGCGATCCAAGGCGTTCGTGTCACTCAAGCGTATACACAAGAAAAGCAGAACATGGAATTCTTCGATCATATGAACAATGTGAATAAGAAGTCTTGGGATCGCGCTTCTGCCATGAATCAATCGTTCGGCCCTGTTATCGAGATAACAAGTGCTGTAGGTGCATTTATTCTATTCATGTACGGTTCCTATTTGATTCAGAGCCATGTGATTACAGTTGGGGTACTATTCGCATTTGCTCAGTACATCGGGAACTTCTGGGAACCTATTAATCGCTTGGGGCAAATGTATTCGCAAATGCTAATTGCTATGGCTTCTTCGGAACGCATCTTTGAATTTATGGATGAACAGCCATCTATTGAGGATACAGCGAAATCAAAAGTGCTTCCACCAATCCATGGCGATGTGGAATTCGAGAACATAATGTTCGAATACGAGAAGGGACGTCCCGCGTTGAAAGGCATTTCATTATCAGCCAAGGCAGGCGAGTCCATCGCGTTAGTCGGACACACAGGTTCCGGTAAGAGTACAATTATCAATTTGTTGTGCCGTTTCTACGATACGACAGAAGGCCGTGTCACCATTGACGGTCATGATATTAAGCAAGTTACAATTGAAAGTCTGAGGTCGCAGGTTGGTATTGTATTGCAAGATACCTTCATCTTCTCAGGTACGATACGAGATAATATTCGTTTCGGCCGTCTCGACGCAACAGATGCAGAGGTAGAAGCGGCAGCTCGGGCCGTGTATGCGCATGACTTCATTGCAAGTATGAAAGATGGCTATGACACTGAGGTCGAGGAACGCGGGAATGTGCTGTCCATGGGTCAGCGTCAGCTTATCTCGTTCGCACGTGCCTTGCTTGCAAACCCTAGAATATTGATTCTTGATGAAGCGACTGCAAGTATTGATACCGAGACCGAATTGAAAATTCAAGAAGCATTGAAGACGTTGCTGCAGGGTAGAACCTCCTTCATTATTGCGCACAGGTTGTCTACGATTCGCAATTGTGACAATATCGTTGTGCTTGATCATGGGGTTATTCAGGAACAAGGTACGCATGATCAATTGATGAATCTGCGTGGCACTTATTACAATCTAGTAGCGGCTCAGTATAAGTACATGTAGTCGCACCGCGTGTAGCGATAGAGCGATTCTGCTGCTTGTAATTGCTTCTGTGTCTTGTACAATCGTATAGGAAATTGATGAAGAGGCGGCCGAATTGCTCGGTCGCCTCCCTTGTTGCCAGGGAACGTGGTAACAGCTGACTCAGTTTGCAAATAGGACCCTGAACAGGTAATGTAAAGGGAGAACAGAGTTCAGGGATTGAGACAGGAGGACTAGGATGAGTCGTAAAACGGCATCGCGGCAATGGTTATGGATTGCTTCATGCGGCGTGGGATGTACGCTGCTCTTGCTCGTTGGCTTCGGACTTGGAATTGCGGATATTATCTATCCTGCTTCTGTTCCGTTTGCGGATGCGCCTGGGGTGAAGACTTCACCGACAACAGATACCGCCACTCACTCGGAGCAAGAGATACGGATTGCTGCTCTTGGGGATTCTTTGACAAGAGGTACTGGCGACGGGACAGGACAAGGATATGTACGACGTGTGTTGAGTACGCTTGAGAAGAGCAAGGAGAAGCCGGTTACGCTTCTGAACAATCTGGCAGTGAACGGGCTTCGTGCAGATCAGCTTGTGGAACGAATAGAGAAGGATAGTGCGGGTTATGTATTGAAGCAAGCGAATGTCATCCTACTAACGATTGGCGGCAATGACTTATTCCAAGGTGCTCAATCGGAACAGATGAGCGCCAAGGAAATGCAGCTAGATACACTCGTAGCCAAGGTGGATGCTGGCATTGTCCACTTGAAACAGGTGCTGACTCAACTGCGTAAATGGAACCCGGATGCGCTTATCATCTATGTAGGACTGTATAATCCATTCTCGGATCTGCAGGCGATGCGTGAAATAGGAAATGCCGTCGTTCAGAAATGGAACGATTCAGCTTATGCGTTTATCAATAAGGACCAGAATATGATGATGGTTCCAACCTACGATTTGTTCCAGCGGAACAGCAGCAAATATTTATCTTCTGATCATTTTCATCCTAATGGAGACGGATATGATGCCATTGCGAAGCGGATTGTGCAGAGCATTCAATAATAGAAGGACACTAGAGGACGGCCAGGAGGTGGCTTGGTGATGGAGCATGCGAAGGAAGTTATATTATCTGTAGAACATGTGAAGAAGAAAATAGGCTCTAAGCTGATTATCAAGGATGTAACTTTCGAGGTTCGAGCAGGCGAAATTTTTGGCTTCCTCGGGCCGAATGGGTCTGGCAAGACAACGACTATTCGAATGCTGGTGGACTTGATTACTCCCACTTCAGGCCGGATTCAAGTATGTGGTCTGGATGTGAATCGAGATCCGGAGCGGGCCCTGCGGCATGTTGGCTGTATCGTAGAGAACCCGGAAATGTATAACTTTCTGACAGGATGGGAAAATTTAGAACATTTCGCGCGGATGGTAAGCGGCATTGGTCAAGAACGCATTCAAGAAGTTGTCGAGATCGTTGGGTTGTCGAATCGAATTCATGATAAAGTGAAGACCTATTCGTTAGGGATGAGACAACGGCTTGGGATCGCGCAAGCATTGCTTGCTGAACCGAAGCTGCTCATTCTGGATGAACCCACGAATGGATTGGATCCACTCGGCATTAAGGAGCTGCGATCATTTATCCGTACGCTGGCTGACAGTGGTATGGCTGTGTTCGTCTCGAGTCACTTGTTAAGTGAAATTCAACTAATGTGTGATCGCGTTGCGATTATCAGCCATGGTGAAGTGCTTGCTGTAGATGATGTCGAACAGCTGCTTACGGGACGCAATCAGTTTGTAGTATGGCAGGCACAGCCTGCGGAGCGGGCTATGGAGCTGTTAGCAGAAAACGACGGGGTTACAATCTATAGCCGAGAGACAGCGCCGATTGACGAGTCTACCTTGATCGGGATACCTGACTACGCAATCGTAACGGAAACTGCACCGGACATCATTCCAGAACTGAATCGCAAGATGATGCATGCCGGCATCCAAATCGAAGGAATCCAGCATATTATGCCTACCCTAGAACAGCTATTTCTAGAATTAACGGAGGGTGAACGCATTGAGTAGCTTGCTGCCGCTTATCCACAATGAGACATTAAAAGTGTTGAAGAAAAAACGATTTTATGTCATCATGCTCATATTGATTGTGTTAATTCCTGTCTTCACATATGCGCAAATGAAGATGGCGGAAAATAGTAGGGAGAAGTTCAAAGAGGACTGGCGACTGGAGCTGCAGCAGCGCATCACCGATATTCAAAATTCGCTCGGAAGCGACCGAATACCCGAAGAGTGGAAGAAGTATCGGCTCATTATGCTGCAGCAGCTGCAATATTATTTGGACCATGATGTGAATCCGAGTGAGCCGAACGGGGTGACATTTACCCGTACTTTTATGGACAATGCAGTAACTCTGTTCATTCCGCTGCTTGTTATGGCGATTGCTTCGGACATCGTTTCATCGGAGCGGTCTACCGGCACGATCAAGATGCTGCTGACTAGGCCGGTTCGCAGGTGGAAGGTGTTAATGAGCAAATGGATTGTCCTGATGATGTTTACCGGAATCATTGTCGTGATGACAGCACTGCTTGCTTATTTGATTTCAGGGGCGGTCTTCGGGTATGGAGGCTGGTCTTTTCCGATATTTACCGGATTCTCGGTAGCGGGCACGAACGTGGATTTCAATGCCGTACATACGCTTCCCTCATGGCTGTACTTGCTTATGCAATGTGGCCTTATCTGGTTCTCCAGCATCGTAGTCGCAGCACTTGGGTTTATGATATCCGTGCTCGTCCGAAGCACAGCGGCAAGTATTGTAACCTTAATGGCTACCCTGATTGCAGGTACCATCTTGTATAATATGGCCTCTTCTTGGCCGACTGCCAAATATCTGTTCATGATTAACTTGAAATTGACGGACTATATGGCGGGTACTCCGGCCCCTGTAGAAGGGATGAGCTTGCCGTTCTCGCTTGCTGTATTAAGTGTATGGGGCATTATTTCCCTATTCATTGCATTCCGTGTCTTTACGAAACAGGACATCTTGAATTAAAATATACAAGAATGCGAAACATCTGTTTGCATCCGGACGATATAAGTAATGGGGCATTTTGTTGTTCCTCTCGTCCGGCAGCGGCAGATTTTCTTTTGCCAACGAAGGTTGGAACGCTAATAAGGTAGCATTTTATTTATGAAGTACGCATTTGGTATGAAGCACGTATTATGGTATGGAACGCGCATGATTATTGATTATGCACTACATGTATTTTTGAAGGAGGAGCATGAATGGTCGAGCAAGTCGATATGTTCGGACAGTCGCCTGAGAATGGGGGGGCATCTGGCAACCGCAATTCTGAGTATGGGGCTGACGACATTCAAGTGCTCGAAGGGCTTGTCGCGGTACGCAAACGGCCAGGGATGTATATTGGCAGTACAAGCTCCTCGGGGCTGCATCATCTGGTATGGGAAATCGTAGACAACGCTGTCGACGAGCATCTCGCCAAATTTTGCTCTCAGATTGATGTGACAATTCACAAGGACCAGTCGGTCACCGTTCGAGACAATGGACGAGGAATTCCGACAGGTATGCATAAGACAGGGGTACCGACCCCGCAGGTCGTCTATACGATCTTGCATGCGGGTGGTAAGTTCGGTGGTGCAGGCTATAAGAAATCTGGCGGTCTGCACGGCGTTGGCGCTTCAGTCACGAATGCGTTATCGGAATGGCTTGAGGTGGAGATTTGTCGAGACGGCAAGATTCATCGCATGCGCTTTGAGACATGGACGGATAAGAAAGGCAAAGAGCATGTCGGCGAACCGGTAACGGGGCTGGAGATTGTCGGTAATACGAATCGCACAGGCACGAGGGTAACATTCAAGCCGGATGCGAAGGTATTCCATGGCAATATTCATTTGAATTATGACAATCTTGCTGAACGATTGCAGGAGATTGCATTTTTGAACTCTGGCTTACGGGTCACATTGAAAGATGAGCGGACAGGGAAGGAAGAAACTTTCCTTTATGAAGGCGGAGCAAGCGAGTTTGTACGCTTTTTAAATGAAGATAAAAACGTGCTGCATGAAGTGATTCATTTCACTGCTGAGAAGGATGATGTTGAGGTTGAGATTGCACTTCAATATAACGATGGGTATACGGAGACAATCGTATCGTTTGTAAACTCGATCCCAACTCGTGGCGGCGGTACGCATGAGACAGGCTTCAAGACAGCCTACACGCGTGTGATGAATGAATATGCGCGCAAGAACAGCTTGTTGAAGGAAAAGGATAAAAACCTAGACGGAAACGACCTACGTGAAGGCATGATGTCGGTCATTAATGTGAAGATGTCCGATGTGGAATTTGTTGGTCAGACGAAGGATCAGCTCGGTAGTGCCATGGCTAGGGGCGCTGTAGATACAATCGTAGCAGAGCATATGAGCATTTTCCTGGAGGAGAACCCACAAATTGCGCAGATGTTAGTCAAGAAGGCCATTCAGGCGTCAAGGGCGCGTGAAGCGGCACGTAAGGCGAGAGAGGATGTGCGCTCAGGCAAGAAGCGCAGCGAGAGCTCAAACCTTAACGGCAAGCTGACACCAGCGCAGTCTAAGGATTATACACGCAATGAGCTCTTTATCGTCGAAGGGGACTCGGCGGGCGGTTCTGCGAAGCAAGGACGCGATTCCAAGACGCAGGCAATCCTGCCGCTGAAGGGGAAGCCGATGAACCCGGAGAAGGCCAAGCTGGCCGACATCTTGAAGAATGATGAATATCGGACAATTATCCATGCAATCGGAGCAGGGGTAGGCTCCGACTTCGATGCGGATGAGAGCAACTACGCGAAGATCATTATTATGACAGATGCCGATACTGACGGTGCGCATATTCAGGTGCTGCTGCTCACGTTCTTCTATCGTTATATGCGTCAGCTTATTGATAAGGGCAAGGTATATATTGCACAGCCTCCGCTCTATAAGATATCGCATAAGAAGGGCAAGCACTCGACGGTTCGCTATGCTTGGACGGACGAGCAGCTTGCTAGCTACGTGAAGCAGTTCGGACAAAGCGCTGAAATTCAACGCTATAAGGGTCTTGGCGAAATGAATCCCGATCAACTGTGGGAAACGACGATGGATCCGGAGACGAGAACACTGCTGCAGGTGCAGATCGATGACGCTGCCAAGGCAGAGCGCCGTGTGACGACATTAATGGGCGACAAGGTGGAGCCGCGTAAGCGCTGGATCGTAGAGAACGTTGACTTTGCGGAGTTCGAGGAATAGAAAGGTGAGAGACACATGAGCGTATCGGAACAATTCAAACCCGCGTTCTTGGAAGACGTGGTTGGCGACCGGTTCGGGCGCTATTCCAAATATATCATTCAAGATCGTGCGATACCCGATGTCAGGGACGGTCTCAAGCCGGTACAGCGACGCATCTTGTATGCAATGTATGAATCCGGCAACACACCGGAAAAGCCATACCGTAAGTCGGCCAAAACGGTCGGGGACGTCATGGGTAATTACCACCCGCACGGGGATTCTTCAATATATGACGGCATGGTGCGCATGGCGCAGCCATGGAAGATGGGGCATGTCCTGATTGATGGTCACGGCAACTGGGGGTCAATCGATGATGATCCAGCAGCTGCAATGCGTTATACAGAAGCCAGATTGTCCTCCATTGCGATGGAGCTGCTTCGGGATATTGAGAAAGACACCGTTCCGTTCCGTCCAAATTTTGATAATACGGAAGAAGAGCCTGTTGTATTGCCTTCGCGCTTCCCGAACTTGCTCGTAAATGGTGTTAGCGGGATTTCGTCCGGCTTTGCAACGGAAATTCCCACACATAATTTGCGGGAAGTGATTGAGGCATGCATCGCCATGATCGACAAGCCCGAGATTGATCTGGATGAGATTATTAGCATTGTGCAAGGTCCGGATTTCCCTACAGGCGGAATCATCATGGGTGCGGAAGGCATTCGCGATGCATATCGTTCGGGTAAGGGCCGCATTTACATTCGCGCGAAGACGGATATTGAGGAGATGCGCGGAGGTCGTCAGCAGATCGTCGTTACCGAAATCCCGTATCAGGTCGTGAAGTCGCGTCTCGTTACCGCAATGGAGAACATCCGATTAGAGAAGAAAGTAGACGGTATTGCAGAGGTTCGTGATGAAAGTGGACGCGAAGGGATGCGTATCGTCGTTGAGCTGAAGAAGGACGCGGATGCGAACGGCATTTTGAACTATTTGTTCAAGAAGACCGACTTGCAAGTGACCTATAACTTCAACATGGTAGCGATCGTGAACAAGGCTCCGATGCAAATGGGTATTTTGCCTATGCTCCAAGCCTACATTGAACACCAGAAGGAAGTTGTCACGAATCGTACCCAATATGACTTGTCGAAGGCAGAAGACCGCGCACATGTGTTGGAGGGCTTGGTCAAGGCGCTTGATATATTAGATGCGGTTATCGCGACTATCAAAGCTTCGAAGAATCGTCAGGATGCACAGCATAACTTGATTGAACAATTTGGCTTCTCCGAACGTCAAGCTGATGCGATCTTGACATTGCAACTGTACCGCTTGACGAATCTGGAATTGACTTCATTGATGAAGGAATTAGAGGATATTCGCAAGAAGGTTGCCGACCTTCGTTCGATTCTGGAGAGCAGCAAGAAGCTGATGAAGGTAATTAAGAAGGAACTGACGGATATTCGTGATCGATATGGAATTGATCGCCGTTCAGTCGTGCAGGGGGAAGTTGAGGAAATCAAGGTGAACCTTGAGGTCATCGTAAATGCCGAGGATGTTCTCGTTACCTTGTCCAATGATGGATACATCAAGCGGACGAGTCAGCTATCCTTCACACGATCTGGCGGAGAATGGGATGCATCTGGCGTTAAGGAAGGCGACTACATCCGTCAAATTTATGAAGTGAACACCTTGGATCGCCTGCTTATCTTTACGCAGCGGGGACAATATTTCTCCTTGCCTGTCCATATGATTCCAGAATTCAAGTGGAAGGACAATGGTACAGCCATCGTCAATGTGATTCCGATTGCGAAGGAAGACTCTATCGTAGCTGTTATTCCAGTCAAGTCATTCGCAGACGAGTTGAGTTCGCTCTTGTTCGTTACGCGTCGTGGCCAAGTAAAGCGTACGATGCTCAAGGAATACGAAACCAACCGTACAGGGGCAGTCGCTGCTTGTAAAGTAGCAGACCAAGATGCGTTGTTGGCTGTCATGCTCAGTGATGGGGCAGCGGATCTTCTTCTCGTGACCGAGCAAGGAATGTCTATCCGATTTACAGAAGCGGAAGTGAATCCGATGGGACGCGCAGCTGGTGGTGTTCGTGGAATGCAGCTTAAGGATGACGATGCAATCACAGCAGCTCTTCGGGTCACTGGTGAAGAGGGCGAGATTACTGTTCTAACGGATATTGGATGGGGCAAGCGTTCGTTGCTGCTGGATTACCCAACACAGGGACGCGGCGGTAAAGGAATGGCTACATTCGAGTTCAAAGAAGGGAAGCGAGTGAAGCCGAATGGGAAGAAGTTAATTGGCGCTTACTTCAGTAAAGAATCGTATCCGATTACGATCATTACGGAACAGGGACACTTGCATCAGCTTATTACTGAACATGCCCCTCTCATGGATAAGAGAGCGCAAGGCCGAAGCTTGGTTGCAATCGATAAGGAAGATAGTATTGTAAATACGATGATTATTACCCCACCATCCGTCTAATCGAATGGCTTATGCGGTGGATTCAACACATCGTGCAGGGTATTGATAATCTCTAATAGGACCCACAATGGTACGGGCTCATCGAGTCGTTCTATCCATTGTGGGTCTTTTATGATCCCGATCTCCATTGCTTTGCGGAAAATACCGGATTTGTCCTGATCCATTGTGTCCCCTCCTCGCAGTTAAAGCATCAAATTAGTGAGAAGTTGGTGTGATAGATGCCTATACAACAGTATATGTGCTAGTTGATTGCTTGGTTCCTGAACTTTCTTTGGCAATAAATTTGTAATTAAATGGCATTATGCTAAGATTAGGGATGTCCTATCTACTTTGCTGTGGTATAATTTAGGTGTTTGTAGATCGACATGGAATAAAGGGGGAGTCGTTTGCATGCATGCAACCGAATTTGCCAAGCTATGGTCGAAGTTATCCAAGGATTATAAGTCAATGATGGACGAGTCCCTGGCGCCAAGCTTGACAGAGAGCCAGTTAACCGTATTAGAACGAATTGCGGAATATGGGAAGGTTAAGCCTTCTGATCTGTTGCCTCACTTAGCTACGACTCCTGCTGCGATTACAACATTGATGGATCGGATGGAGAAGAATGCTCTAATTATTCGAGAGCGAGACCAGGATGATCGTCGAATTGTGTGGATCCAGGCAACCGAATTCGGAGAACAGGAAATGCGCCGTGGAGTCGCTATTCGAGAGAACTACTGGAATGAAATTTTACATCGGATTTCAACGCATAACCAGCAGCTGCTTATCCTTTTGCTTGGCAAGCTGACTCAGCCGCCACAACCGTCTACTGTTGAGAAAGAGACGGCTGCAGCGTCAGAGCCTGTTCGTGCAGGCCAATAATCTATGGTGAAGGCGAGACATTGAGTATAACCGGTACAGCCGATCTTGAGGCAAGATGGCTTGTCGCGCTGGTGAGCATCTTTTTCATTGCCTGATATTGCTGTGTGCTTAATCGATTGTCAGAATGTGATTTGATCGTTTGTTCCAGTGGGAGTACACGGTACTTGCGCTTGTCACGGGCACCTTCAATATGCACCCATGTTGGGATCGTTGTCACATTTTTTAGTTCGATTGTGCCTTCAGGCATATGCTTATTAATTTCTACACCGAAGATTACTCCAATATCAGTACCATTGCCTGTCTGATTGGATATAAAGTTCCCCATTGAATAAATAATAAGCCCATCGCGCTTAGAGCCGTCGGGCTCTCTTACCGTAATACGCTCATAGGGTTGAATGACATGTGGATGAGAGCCCAATATAATATCTGCTCCAGCTTGGATCAGCGAACGTGCCAGTCGAATTTGCTCTTGATTCGGCGTGTGCTCATATTCAGTGCCGAAATGAATGGCAATTGCGACAACGTCAGCTCCAGCCTTCTTCGTATTCTGAATATCCTGTATCATGCGCTTCTCATCAATGAGAGAGACAAGATAAGGCTTCTGCTTCGGGAGCGGGATGCCATTTGTTCCGTACGTATACGCGAGAATGCCTAGTTGTATTCCGTTTTTCTCAACTAATGTTGGCTGCTTGGATTCCCATAATGAGGCGGAGAGTCCCTTCGTTACCAGCCCTTTTTTCTTCAACACTTCCAATGTGCGCAGGGCTCCGGCTTCATATCGATCTAATGAATGATTGTTCGCCGCTGTTACAATATTGAAGCCTGCGAACTTCAAGGCATCTGCAAGCTCTGGTGGTGCGTTGAACATGGGGTATCCGGTATAGACCTTCTCGCCGCCTAGCAATGGAGTCTCCAGATTCGCCCAGCACCAATCTGCTGTCTCGAGAATAGGCTTCACCTTAGTAAAATAGGTCTTGAAATTGTATGTGCCTGTCTTCTTATTGAAATAGGCAGGAAACTGAGGGGAGTGCATCATAATATCTCCTACCGCAAGAAGCTTGCCGGAAAGAGTATATGGCTTTGCCTTCGTATTGTTAGGTGGCGTAGTGGTCGTACTAGCCGGGATGTTCGTAGAAGAGTTGAGATGATCGGCATCGGTCGATGAAGGTGAACTGTCCTTATGCTGAGCTAGTGCTGCTTTGTGTGCCGGTTGAGGCTTTGTCTGCTGTTCGCTGCCCGTTGTTGATTGCGAACTAGATGCATCTTGATCGACAAGCTGTGATGGCGCGGCAATTGCGCAAGCAGTGGATAAAATCAAGAGAACAATTGCAATGACCAGCAATCCTGTTCGTACATACCGTCCGTTACTCATTTTCCTATTTTCCTCCTTTCATACACGAATAACACCATGCGTTAAATGAGCATGACTGAATGATGACTGTGTCTGCAAATGAACTCATCGTGTACAATCGCATCGAGAGAAGGCTGCTTCTCATCAATGCGATCGTACAGTCACGGTGTTGCGTGCGATGATTAATTACCGAATCGGTAAGATTGCCCCAGCTTACTTGTTGATGTACATAGAAAATACATCAACAGGAAGAATAGATTGCCGGATCCCAGAGATTCCATGGGTATTCCATGGGCGGCTGAGATCTAAACTCCATAACTTCCTTCGTAGTCGGATGGGGGAACGATAGCTGCACAGACCATAGAGCAATCTGCTGACCAGGCTTATTGCGATCAGCGCCGTACTTCTGATCTCCATATAATGGACAACCAATCGTTTTCATTTGTACGCGAATTTGGTGCGGTCGTCCGGTATGAAGCTCTATACGCACAAGCGTCATGTCGCCGCTCATGCCAGCTACCTCATAAGACAGGCGTGCCTCCTTGGCTCCTGAAGTTCCAGGAGCAACAGCGCGGACTGTGTTCGTGCGGACATCCTTCAGCAAATGGTGAGTTAATGTCCCGTTGGTCTTAGCTGGACGGCCGTGAACGACAGCCATGTAAGTCTTGCCCAGCTTGTGTGTGCGAACGACATCAGATAAGCGTGAGGCAGCCTTGCTCGTCTTCGCGAATACCATGGCTCCACCGACAGGACGATCCAATCGGTGGACAAGACCTACATAGACATTGCCAGGCTTCGCATAACGCTCCTTCAAGTCTTGCTTCAGTAAGGTCACCATATCTGCATCCTGCGTATCGTCCGCTTGTGACAAGATATTAACTGGCTTCTCGACAACGATTACGTGATTATCCTCGTATAAGATGCCAATATGCGGAGTTGCAGGTTGGCCTAACATCTATCGTTATGCCTCCCATCTTCCCAATATACCGCAAGGGAGTACCATACCGGACTTCGTAATCGGGATGCCTATTTCACCTGAGGACAGCTTGCCGCCGTAGCGCTTTTTCATTGTCATACTCAGCATATTGCTTAGTACGGTAGGCGAGATCCCAGTCGTGTATGAATTGATTTGCAGGAAAAGTGGATTGTCCGACATAATTGTCGTACAGAACTCAAGAAACGGATACAAGCTTTGCTCCAGCTTCCACGTTTCTCCGCCAGGTCCTCTACCATAGGAAGGGGGATCCATAATGATGGCGTCATATTTGTTGCCTCTGCGCTGCTCTCTTTGTACGAACTTGAATACATCGTCCGTGATGAAACGGATAGGGTGAGATTCCAAACCGGACAACGCGGCATTTTCCTTCGCCCACTGCACCATCCCCTTAGCAGCGTCAACATGGCAGACTTCGGCGCCGGCAGATGCACAGGCCACTGTTGCACCGCCAGTATAAGCGAACAGGTTAAGAACTTTGATTGGACGATTCGCACTCTTAATTTTGTTCATCATCCAGTCCCAGTTTACTGCTTGTTCAGGGAACAGACCTGTGTGTTTAAAGTTCGTTGGCTTAATATAGAACTTGAGATGCTTGTATTCAATCGTCCAACGCTCTGGAATAGGCTTCTTCATATCCCATTGACCGCCGCCTGAGGAACTGCGATGATAATGGCCGTGTACATTGCGCCAAATATCTGTCTCCTTTTCAAGAGGCCATATGATTTGTGGATCGGGACGACGAAGCACAACATCTCCCCAGCGTTCAAGCTTCTCTCCGCCGCCTGTATCAATTAATTCATAGTCTTTCCAGTCAGTAGACATGTACATGTAATGTGACTTCCTTTCTTCTGTTCAAACTTCCTTAACACTAAGCGTTATTGTACTATAAACAAGCCCAAGCTTCCAGAAAGTTTACGAAAGCAATACCCGCATGAGATGAATTCATGCGGGTATTGGTGTAGAGCTGGTTATTCGGTTTGAAATTTGTACCCTACACCTCGTACGGTTACGATGTAGCGTGGGCGTGTAGGATCCGGTTCAATCTTCTTGCGTAGATTGCTAATATGTACCATGAGTGTTCGTGTATCACCGAAGCTCTCGGTATTCCAGATATGCTGATACAATTGTTCCAACTTGAATACTTTGTTCGGCGATTGTGCCAAATACGCGAGTAAGTCGAATTCTTTGGCAGATAGTGCAACAGCTTTGCCTTGTACGGTCACGGTGTGGCTCTGCAAATCCATCTCCAATTCTTCGTAGGACAGTCTATGTTGAGCCGAGCGTTGCAGTGCTTGAGCAGACAGAGAGTTGCGGCGCAAATGGGCCTTGACCCTAGCAACGAGTTGACTAGGGCTGAATGGCTTCGTAATGTAATCATCTCCACCGACTGTAAGACCTAATATAATGTCTACATCGTCACTCTTGCAGCTTATAAAGAGGATTGGAACATTCGATGTCTTGCGCACTTCCTTGCATACCTCAATACCATCTAGCGACTTGAGGAGGATGTCCAAAATAATTAAGTCTGGTTCAATTTCCTTCATCATCTGTAAGGCGGTATATCCGTTGTCTGCAACGTATACACGGTAGCCTTCCCTGCGCAAATATAAGGATATGAGTTCGGTAATCTCTATTTCATCATCAACGATTAATATTTTGCTCTCGTTCACTGCAGGTTATCACCTCCGCCACTTCTTTCATTATAGCGAAAATCGTCAGGATATGGCAATCTATTCCTAATTGCGACATGAAACCTTAATTCCTTGGATTCTTCTATCGTCAAATAAGAAAGTATGTTATAAAATGGAAGGGTTGAGGAGGGCGTCATCGATGCGTCGAATAACTTTTCATATTATGATGGCCATGATTATTGTAACTATAATTATTCTACATGTTGCAGGGGCGATTATTGATTCGAAGCGTGCTCCGAGCGCGGAAAATGGAATACTTGATTTGCGGAACTGGAATTTTGAAAAAGATGGAATTGTGCCATTGAACGGAATGTGGAAGATGAAATGGGGGAGCTTGCTTCCTACGGAGAAAATAACGGATTCCCCTTCAATGATGGCGGATGTGAAGGTGCCATCTTCTTGGAATCAGTTAACGAATCCGGGGTTCTCCAAGACGGGTACGGGAGTCGCGACGTATTATCTTACGATAAAGAAGAATGCGAAGGATAATCTGTTGGGTGTATGGCTCCCCAGCATATATAGTTCATATCGCATGTGGGTGAATGGTAAGCCGATTATTCATGAAGGACAAGTCTCCGAGTTTGAGGACTATGCTGTTCCTTCTATGAAGCAACGCATGGTTATGGTGAGTACTCCTGGAAACACCGCAGATATCGTTATCGAGGTTACGAATTTCTCGCATCATCGTGGAGGAATATGGCAGTCACTATACCTGGGTTCATCGGAGAAAATTATAAGCAAGGGCAGATTGGAATTGGTTAGGGACAGTATGCTGTTCGGCTGCTTATTAATGGTGGGGCTCTATCATATTGGTCTGTTCATAGAGAGGCGCAAGGATTGGTATACGTTTCTATTTGCGATTCTTTGTATTGCAATGGCAATCCGAATCCTAACGTCGGGAGATGCCATTCTGCTTACTTGGTTTCCTGGTTTATCGTGGTATTTCGTTATTCGCCTGGAATATGTGCTAATGATCGTGGCGACGATGGCAGGATGCGGATATGTGAGATATTTATTTTATGAGGACGCGTGCTATAGGACGTATACGATAATGAATGTAGCAGGAGCATTGCTAATTGGCTCCATTGTATTCCTGCCTGTGCGTACGTTCACCTCTTACCTTCTGCTTTATCAATTATATGTGATAGCAGCAGCTTGCTATGTAATCATAATGAATATGAAGGCTGTCTATAATCATCGGATGGGAGCGCATATTGCATTATTCGGCTTTACTGTTTTCAATATATTGGTTCTTAATGATATTTTATATTATCATTCGCTTGCTCCCATTCGAGACTTGGCTCCAAGTGGACTTGTATTTTGCGTTTTCATGCAGTCGCTTATGATCTCAATGAGATATTCCAAGGCGATGTACGACGTAGAATCTGTAACGATCGAGTTACGAGAGTTGAATGCTAACTTAGAAGCGCGGATCCAAGAGCGCACAGCTGCCTTAACTCAAATGAACGCAAATTTAGAAATGAAAAATTATGAGTTAGAGCGGATGGAGACCTCCCGCAGGCATCTATTTACGAATATTTCACATGATTTGCGAACACCAATGACCTTAATTCGTGGTTACTTGGAGGCGCTCCAAGATGAGGTAATTCAGGATAGAGAGCAGCAGAAGAAATATATTCGCCTCATGCTAAATAAAATTAATGGCTTGAATCATCTGATTGACGATTTGTTTGAGTTGTCCAAATTAGAAGCAAGAAGGGTGCCTGTATCGATAGAATCTGTACTTCTTGAACATTTTATTTCGCATCTGGAAGAGCATTACGAGTTGGAACTGCGAAGCAGAGGGTTAATGTTCGCATGTTACAACTTGACGTACCGCAATGCTCCGCCTGTAAGTCTTATGCTGGAAGTGGACATTGATCGTATGATGCAGGTATTTGACAACATTATTTATAATGCGGTCAAATTTACGCCAATTGGCGGCTCGATTACCATTGAAGTGGACTATCTGAAACAGGAGCAAGCGGTGCATATTCAAATTACGGATACCGGAATTGGTGTGGGAGAAGAAGACTTGCCTTATCTATTCGACCGTTTCTACAAAAATGATAAGTCGCGAAATTCAATGACAGGCGGCAGCGGTATAGGGCTGGCAATTGCCAAAGAAATTGTTGAATTGCACTTAGGAAGAATCGGCGTTGAGAGTGTGCAAGGACATGGAACGACATTCTACATTATATTGCCTGCTCAAGTAAAATAGGGATGGTCGTAAACTCTATCGCTTGGAGTAGAGTGATTGCCTCATGAGCTGGAGTGTCTGCTGTCTTGAGTCGGCATCAAGCCCGTGCCATAGCTGTAGAAGCTGATTCGTCTCGCGTGATTCCAGATAGGAGTTATCATTGATTAGGTAATCCACGGATACATCAAATAAGACAGCTAGCTTAAGAAGGGTTGTATAGACGGGCTGCCGATTGTTAATTTCGTAATGGCTATATGCCGAACGAGTTAATCCAATGTGTCGAGCTACTTGCTCTTGCGACATGTTGCGGGCCGTTCGTAAATTGCGTAAGCGCTCTCCAAAGGTCATAGCAGGACTCCTTTGTCATAAATATGCTAGAGTAGGATCGCAGATTCATAAGTTACGTTACACATACTTGTAATGTATGATACAAAATGTATCGTGTCAAGTTTGATTTTACAAAAGAATAACGTGTAAAGATTGCAAAAGGCGTAATTCCAAAAAGGAATTACGCCTTTTGCAATGATCTATCAAAACAATTCTGTCGGAATTCAAATGCACGAATGATTAATATAAGGACAATGCTACAGTGTCCATTTCACGTCTTGAATGCAAGATTGCCTCTGAGCCGATAATTTCAATACTGATCAAGGTTTCAAGACAGGTCTTGATCGCTCGCTTGCCTGTATTCATTTTGCGGTTAAGTGCATCCATAAGTAGTGAGAATGTATTTTTGTGGGACATATTTGTGCAAAACACGGGTATTTTTCGTTGTTGGAATTCAATATAAACTGTTTTCATCTGGCAACGGACCTCCTTCTATTGATCTATTTCCGTTAATACAAATAATACGAAAGGAACATTAAATGAACATTAAAAACTGAAGACAATGTTGTTACATTTACGAAATGTAACAAAAAAATCTATGAATATCGTAGAATTTGGACGACATGATAGCGTTGAAGTCAAAGGAACCCATTTCCGACATGCACGACTGGGCTATTTGCGGCATATATCGTTTGTAGCGATGTGAAAAGGGGATGGGAAGTTGGAGAAGCGACTATCATTATGCATGATCGTTAAGGATGAGGAGACATTTATCGGCATTTGTCTGGACAGCGTCAAGAATGTTGTAGATGAAATCATTATTGTCGACACGGGATCATCCGATCAGACGATTCCAATATGCCAATCATATGGAGCGAACATATATGAAATGCCGTGGAATGACAACTTTGCCGAAGCTCGCAATTATGCCCTGAAGCAAGCAACTGGCGACTGGATATTATGGATGGATGCGGATGAAAGGCTGGATTCAGATCAAGCCATGTTGATTCGAGATATATTGCAAGAAGAGCAAGCTCACATCGGTGTAATTCAGCTGTTGAACTACATTGGGGAAGACACACCTAGCAGTGAGAAAACATACTTAATTGGTCAGCATCGGCTGCTTCGCAATCATATGGGTTTCCAGTTCGTCGGAGCGATCCATGAACAGGTAAATGTACATGAGGTTCTGGGCGAGCAATTCGATGTTAAAATCTTGCCCGTACAACTTCATCACTATGGCTACCTAGAAGCAGTAACTCATTTGCGGAACAAGTCGGAGCGGAACTTGCGATTATTACAGATGGAGAAAGACAAGCCGGACTACAACCCGTGGGTCGATTATCATATTGCAAGTGAGCAGTATCGGCTGAAAAAGTATGCTGAAGCTTATGAGTCTGTAAATACATCCGTTATGCGGTTTGTAGAACAGGGGAAGCTGCCACCGTCGCTTCTATATAAATTAAAATATGAGCTTATGTTGATCATGGGCAGTTATGAAGGGGCATGGCCTTCGATCGATAAGGCGATCGCGTTATATCCAGATTACGTTGATCTTCATTTCTACAAGGGGATCATCTTGTATTTAAAACAAAAGGTTGAACATGCATTGCCTGTATTTCAGCACTGTGTTGAGCTTGGGGAACAAAATATCTATCATCTTACGCTGCGAGGAGTTGGAAGCTTCCACGCTTGGTATTATGTCGGGAAGTGCCATGAACTTCTTAATCATAGGGAAGAAGCGATACAGGCCTATGAGAATTGTCTAGAGGTAGATCGCAGCCATAAAGAAGCCAGAGAAGCGCTTGACCTGCTGCTAGCTCAGTCTAATCAGGTACAGCTAGATTCACATGTTGAGGAGGCAGAAATGACGATGGATCAGTCTGCATCAATCACGATTAGTCTATGTATGATTGTACGTAATGAGGAGATTGCACTAGCGCAATGTCTTTCATCAGTCCATAACATTGTTGATGAGATCATTATTGTTGATACGGGATCGACAGATCGGACGAAGGAAATTGCAGGACAGTATCAAGCCCGTATATTTGATTTTGAATGGATTGACGATTTTGCTGCTGCACGGAATTATGCCTTCAGTCAAGCTACTCAAGAATATATTCTATGGCTCGATGCGGACGATGTGATAGAGAGTAAGGATCAACGCCTACTAGTAGAGCTGAAGAAGACACTCACTCGTGATGTTGATAGTGTGACCATGCACTATGTATTAATGGTTGATGATAAGGGGAATGTTACGTCTAGTCTGCGGCGAAATCGCTTAGTTAGGCGTGATCGTGGGTTCAAATGGTATGGGCCAGTGCACGAATATTTGGAAGTAGGCGGACATATTATTCATAGTGATGTGTGTGTCACACATAAGAAGGATAAAGCATATACCGATCGCAATTTGCGAATTTACGAGAAGAGACTTGCCGAGGGAGAGCAATTTACGCCTCGCGATCTATACTATTTTGCGAATGAATTACGAGATCATTCCCGGTTCGAAGAAGCAGCACACGGATATATGAAGTTCCTCGAAACAGAGCAAGGGTGGGTAGAGGATAATATTCAGGCGTGCAGAAAAATGGCGGAGTGTTATGGCAAGTTGGGTCAACGTACCGAACAGTTTATGGCGCTGTTCCGCAGTTTCGTCTATGATAAGCCGCGAGCGGAAATCTGCTGTGCGATTGGGGCCATGTGGGTGGACTCGGGGCATTTTCTACAAGCGAAGTACTGGTTCGAGCAAGCTACACTGCTTCCAGCAGATGAAGCGCAAATGTCTATGGTAGAGCCATCCTCATGGACGTGGGTACCGCATTTGCAGCTATGTGTATGTCATGATCGTCTTGGTGACATCGAGAGGGCTTGCTATCATAACGAGTTTGCACTCAGCTACCTTCCCTCTCATCCAAGTATGCTTCATAATCAGAAATATTTCCGCGAGAAGCTTGGCGAGGAACGATACGAACAGTTGAGAATCAAATTGTAGAGGCATTTCATTAATTACAGTCATATTTCCCAAGTATGTGATTGCGAAGTGAGGGGATTGTGTTGAAGGTCAGTATTGTGATACTCACGTTGAATCAATTTGCTCATACGATTCGATGTCTAGAAAGCATTCGTAAGTATACGACGGAGCCTTACGAGTTAATTGTCGTTGACAATGGTTCGACGGACTTAACGCTTCCCTATCTGAGACTGCAGTCGGATGTAATCTTGATTGAAAACGCGGTGAATGCAGGATTCTCAAAAGGATGCAATCAAGGAGCAGCTCTTGCGACAGGGGATCATATTCTTTATTTGAATAATGACACCATTGTCACGCCAAATTGGTTGACGAATATGCTGCGCGTACTTCACTCCAGTGAAGATGTAGGCATGGTCGGACCGTTTACGAATTATTCGAGTGCTCATCAACAAATCCCGGTAACGTATACCGATTTATGGGACTTGAACAATTTTGCGAGGGAACATGAACATAAATTTGCTGGAACGGTGACAGAAGTTCGCCGACTTGTTGGATTTTGCATGCTGATGAAGCGAAGTGTTGTCGAAGAGGTAGGGGGCTTCGATGAACGCTACGGATTAGGGAATTATGAGGATGATGATCTATGCTTGCGAACAGCGAATGCGGGTTATCGTATGCTCATAGCGAATGATTCCTTCATCCATCATGTGGGCCATGTGACTACGAATCAGCTCGAGCAGTCAAGCTTGATGATGCTGCTGCATACGAATCGGGAGCAAGCACGTCGGAAGTGGGGGGCTGATATATTCGACCTGTTGTACAAAGCAGAGTCAACCATTACCTTCTGCATTCGCTGGAGAGCACGAACAGAGCCGTTGCAAGCTTGCATCGCTTCGATTCATGAAGTGGCAAATGAAATTATCATATGTAATTGTACCGGAGAACAGCGGGAAGACGTTGAACTGGAGACGTCTGTTCCCATTCGGTGGATCGATGCAACGGAAGATATGGATGCAGGTGAAGCATACATCATACAACAAGGATCAGAACAGGCCACACAGGATTATATTTTTCTGATCGATGCGTCAGAATATCTTCCTGCACCTGAACGCAGGCAGCTTCGGGCACTCAAACGCTCCCTAAATCCTGAAGTGAATGCGGTGTGGATGGTGGGAGAGGCTAAGCGGGATGGCCTGCATGAGACTGGGGCAGAACGATTGAGATTGATTCGCCGCAATGTCCAGGTGCCGAATCTGAATGAGATCAGTTTAACGGATTATGATGCGAAACAAGGCGATACATCGCAGCATATCAAGAGTGAGATCCGAGTTGCTAGCTTCATCTGAAAGCTTGAATGTCAAAAGCCTGAACCTTCACTGCCAGTGATACACTGACGGAGGGTTCAGGCTTTTTTTATATAAATTAAGAAATTGGTGATGGTTGTTCGTGCAAATCAGGATGAGAGACGAGCAACTGTTGAAGTGCAAGATTGGCAGGCCCATATTCAGGATAGAAGTTCAGGGCTGAACGATATGCTGACCATGCATCTTGTGGCTGATTTAATTGCTCATAACATTGTCCCTTATAATAATAGGCGTGGAAGGTAGCGCTGCCGTGAAGGGTTAAATGGTTCAGCTGTTTGTCGCCTAATGCAATACAATGGTCGAACGTTTCGAGTGCCTGTTCGTGTTTGCCCAGTTGATGCAGGATAACACCCTTGTATAAATGAAGATCTACATAATCGGGGTAAAGCACTAATACCTTGTCAATGGCTGGCCAAGCTCCCTCTATACTTCCTGTCTCCAGTAGAATCGAATATTTCAGCTTATACACAAGCGATGGCGGCGTAAGTCCTTCGGATAGGAATCTAACAATTGACCAATTCACGTATTTAAAAGCAAAATCATATTTCTTCATACGCGAATATTCACTCGCTAAGTGATACTCCAGCCATGGATTTGGCTCTTTGGCTTCGATTGCTTTGAGCAATAACGTTATATTGCGCTCGCTTTTGTTCTTGGCATAAGTTACATCATTCAAATAACCGTAATGGTACACTTTGACTGGCAATGTAGCGATTTGCGATTCATCTTGATCTGGCAGCACTTCATGAACATTTAATGTCTCGTGGATACTGAACTGGAACTTAAATCCCTTGTGATTACGAAAGAGGCGAGCATGCGCAATATGAAATGATTCATTCGCTTGAACAGTTGCTCCAATGAAATTAATTAAATGAATCGAGTAGATATCCTTGTCTAAGGAAGGAAGCAGCTTCTTCATTGTTTGACGATCATCCACATCCATTTCCTCATCAGCATCCATCCACATAATCCAGTCACCTGTTGCCTGCTCTAATCCATAATTGCGTGCCATTGAAAAATGATCCTGCCACTCATGTCTAAGCACGGTTGCGCCGAACTCCTGGCATATTTCGATTGTACGATCCGTTGATCCTGTATCCACAACAATAATTTCATCTGCGATAGGCTTGATGCTCTGCAGGCAGCGAGCGATGACATCCTCTTCATTCCGCGCAATCAAGCAGATGGATAACGTAGGAGATTGCAATCCATTCACTCCTTTTCAGCTTCGTATAAGATAAGTAACTGTATGCAGTGCCTGAAATTGATATTCAGGTGAGAACAGATTAAAAAGCATTGTTCAGAATTTAGCATATGAGATAAACCCTCTGACATAGGATGAGTAACGTAAGTTGCAATGAGGTGCTTGCAAAGGAAAAGAGAGAGGTGAACAGTTTTGTCACAGGCTAATATTCCAAATATTACTCCCACTATTACGATTACCCTTGGCCAAACCGTAACGTTGCTTTTGGCTTCTATCGCTCTGGAAGAACTGGCTCTTGCTCACATCGTGAATGCAGAGGCAGAGAAAATTCAACTCGTTGTTGGTACACTTGCACCTGGCATCACCCCAGCGGCAACGGTTGCGGAATTGCTGGCGATTGACGACAGTGTAAGAAAAACATTGCAAGATGTAATTAAGAAAGAAATGCTTCTTCAATTTAAGCTAGACAATATACTTAGCAGCTTCCCTGGATTGTAAACTACCTGCAGGTATAGTCATCTAAACTGTCAAGCACCTCGTTGCGCTTACATTTCTCCTGTGGAGCGGATGATCTGCAGGAGAATGTACTTTATTTTTGCAAGAGGATGATGTTCAAGGGACAAACAAAGCTCGAAACTCAGCATGATGTATTTGTCTGTGGCATAAAAATATGAGGAATTGAACTGTAAATGGCTGAGAGTAGCACCTCAATAAGGAGGATATGTATCATGTCCATGCCAAATGTTCCGGATATAAAACCGGAAATTATTCTGAAGCGAAAAGAAGTTGTGAACCTGCTGCTAACATCAATTGCTCTTGAAGAAATTGGATTGTCTCATATTATCAATGCGGAAGGCGAAAAAATTCAGGCTATACTTAGAGATCGGGATGTATGCTTGTCTGAAGCGCTTCAAATTAATGAAAGTGTTGATCGTATGCTGAGAAACGTTGTGAAAAATCAGATTCTGTTGCACTTTAAGCTGGAAGATGTGATTCGCTTTGAGAAGCAGCATGAATGTTTTGAGGATTGTGAAGAATAGCATTTCGCCATATCCGGAGAGAGAGGAGGGAGAACATGAGCATTCAAAAAAATGATGATCAAATTCCATCAATTGACGAGGCAGTTGCGCATCTACTGCAATCGCTCTCTCTGGAAGAAGGCGCCCTTGGACAGCTGCTCCTTACCGAGGCTGAGAAAGCAAAGGCGTTCGTTGGCAATGATAAGAACTTCCCAACTCATCCGACACCTAAGGAAATTGTGGATTACAACTCCTCTGTTGTACAAATTCTGGATTCGATGCTAATGGCGGAGTGGCTGCTGCTGAAGAAGCTGAATATGGTCGTACATATGGAATTCCAAGCACAAACAAGAGATCCTGCTGTCAAGACCAGCGCCCCGATCACAAAGCAGAATGATATAGGCGAAGAGCTGGATTCTGATTCAAACGAATTCGATTATTAATAGATGGATCGAGGTGGATGATGATTAAGACCTTTCAACCTTTGTCTCAAATGCTGCTATCGGTGTTCCATCTCATCCACGCGTTGGATATGAGATGGGATCAGAAAAGTAAAGAATTGCATGTTATACAAATATTGTCAATGGTAGATACGCTGCGTGAGCTTCACCTGTGTACGTATCGAAGGGTGCAGGTATATAAGCAGACGGTAATCGATACACATTCTGAACAATTGGAAGAGGATCAGATCAAGGAAGTGCTCGACTCCGTGCATCGCACACAATTTCTGCTCGGTAGATGGATGCTAACGAATCGCTTACTTGTCGAGCAGCTACAAGAGCACTTGCGGTATCTGGAAGACTACTATAAATCTTTCAATCAAGCTTATAAACAAGCAAAGCCGGAACAGATAACGAAGGAAGTGAAGGAAATCGTTCAACCGATTCAAACTGTGAATCAGGTGTCGAAGGAAATCGTTCAACCGATTCAAACTGTGAATCAGGTGTCGAAAGAAATCGTTCAACCGATTCATACTGTGAATCAGGTGTCGAAGGAAGTCGTTCAACCGATTCAAACTGTGAATCAAGTGTTGAAGGAAGTCGTTCAACCGATTCAAACTGTGAATCAGGTGTCGAAGGAAGTCGTTCAACCGATTCAAACTGTGAATCAAGTGTTGAAGGAAGTCGTTCAACCGATTCAAACTGTGAATCAGGTGTCGAAGGAAGTCGTTCAACCGATTCAAACTGTGAATCAAGTGTTGAAGGAAGTCGTTCAACCGATTCAAACGGTGAATCAGGTGCCGAAGGAAGTCGTTCAACCGATTCAAACGGTGAATCAGGTGCCGAAGGAAGTCGTTCAACCGATTCAAACTGTGAACCAGGTGTCGAGTGCGTTAGATGCCGTCAAGGTTGGCGGTGCTGTGAAAAAGAGACGTCCATCAAGTCCTCCGTTTATGTCCAAAGATGTGCGTAAGCCTCGGCCTCAGACGAAACCAGTAAAAGTAAAGCTGCCAGTGGCGCCGCTCATTGTTACCCATCATCAGGTGGACGGGGGCATGATGTCGAATCAAAACAAGATTGTATCAAAAATAGGAAGCAGAATTTACTATAGAAAATAAACGAAACTTACCTCATCACAATGATGTGGAAAGGAGATTGCTTGATGGCAAAATTGAATCTCATTCGAATTGCGGGCTCCAGTTATTGTGCATCTGGACGCTGGGCCGTTGGCGTATACATGGATCCAAAGACCAAGTGTGCGGTACTCATTGATAGCGGTGCGAGTACAAGCGTGGCAAGAGAAGTTGATCATGCTATCAAAGAGTATGGGGGCAAAATAACGGCGATTATTACGACTCACGGGCATGAAGTGCAGTGTAGAGGAATCCATTATTTCAAGGATCAATATCCGAACATCAAGATATACAGCACGCATCAAACAGGGATGTACATGCAGCATATGCTCGACGAATCAGACACTTCTCGTGGAGGCGACAGCAATAAGGATGAAGATCATGAGCGCAACCATTCGATCACTGACTATATTCCATATGAGGAGGGATCTTTCCAAGTAGGTGCCATACAGCTGCAAATTGTTACACTGCCAGGTCATTGTGCAGGCATGATTGGAGTGATTACACCGGATGATGTTGTATACTGCAGTGATGCATTGTTCGGGTATCATACTTTATCGAAGCAGAAGCTGCTTTTCTATACAAATATCGCAGATGCCAAGACATCCATTCGCAAGTTGTTATCGTTAAGATCCGAAGCGTATGTGCTGTATCATGGCGGATGCATCCGGAAATCGAAAATAATGGATTTGGCGAACCAGCATTTGTCGCGAATAAATGAGTTATCGAATGTTATCTATCAGATCATTCAAGACAGGCCGATAACCTTGGAATCCATTATAGAAAAGGTTATGAGACGATATGGGATTGAGCAGACTATGCAGCAATATGAGATTACAAGTGAGATTACGCGTGCACATGTGACTGAGCTTCGTCGTACGGGTCAGATCTTGCCGAATTTGTTCGAAGGATACCTGTATTTCAAGGGGAGTACTCAGGAGACTATTCCAGACACCGATGATCAAGAGGAACATATAATAGAGAGTAATGCTAACTATGTTTCGAGCTAGTCTTAATGGCTCTAAAGGAGGAGCATGTCATTGGATACTCACGAGCATTCAGAGGATGGCCATGCATCAGACATTTCCTCAATACTGAAAGATGCTGCGGCGTTCATGGAGAAGGGCGAGTGGAAACGGGCTGTTATTATTTATGAATTATTGTTGGACAAAGGGGATATCGATGCGAAAACAGCCGTTTCCGTGTGCGGGCTCCTAGCGAACGGTTATAAGGAATTGGGCATGGATGCCAAAGTAATTAGAACGATTCTGAGGACGCTGCAATATGAGCCTCCGAGCGCTGATAGTTGCTGCCGCATTGGATATCAATATTTTATACAAGAGAAATGGTCAGAAGCAGCTAACTGGTATGGATTAGCATTACAGATACCGTTCTCATCCGCTCAAGCGGACGCGATTGCGAATCATACATGGCTGCCTCACCTGCAATTATGTGTATGCTATGACAAGCTAGGTGATCTCAAGCGAGCCTACCACCATCATCAACAGGCTGCGTTATATGCACCTGATCACCCAAGTGTCATTACTAATGAAGTGCATTTTGGCCCCTATTTTGAGATGCTGGACAAGAGCGGATCTCAGAATTGTGGGCTATCTCTGCTTATTCCGTCAGTTCCGGAGCGCTTCACCTTTTTATCTTCATTATTAGCTGACCTTCATCAACAAGCGTTTGGTAAACCTGTGGAAATACTTGTCCTCATTGACAATAAAAAAAGAACAATTGGCGATAAACGAAACCAATTGCTCAAACAGGCTCAAGGACGGTTTGTTGCCTTTATTGATGACGATGATCAAATCAGTCCTCATTATGTGGATGCTTTGCTGGAGGCGATCGAGAAAGAACCTCGTGCCGATTGTATTGTGTTCGACGTACAGGTGAAGCTGAACGGCATTTCCGATAAACTGTGCAAATACGGTGTTGAATATCAGCATGGGCAAGACGCGCAGTATTATTATCGAAAACCGAATCATCTCATGTGTTATGCGAAACGAATTGCACTTGTACATCAGTTCCAAGATATTAGCTACGGGGAAGATGATGAATGGGGCGGCAGATGCGCTGCAGACATTCAGCTTCAACATCGGATTCCGCAAGTACTTTACACGTATGATTGGATGCCTAAGCCTTGGGACTGGTACCACAAACAGTAGGAAGCTTGGCTGTGAGTCTATTGATTAGGGTGTGCATACATTTGTTGAAGTTGATGCGAAATGAGAGGATGTATTTCTGAGTAAACGGCATCTCCTTTAGGGAACAACACGCCCAATCCGCTGGAATGCTCAAATTGGAAAGAAGGGTGCTGAGCGATTAATTCGTCCCATAGCTGCCACACGCCAAATCCATAAAGTCGGACGGAGATATCATGGAACAATACGATTCCGTTATCAGCTAGCTTAGGCAGCCAAGTATGGTAGTCATGGTGTACCGCCTCATACTCATGGAATCCGTCAATATGAAGAAGATGAATGGAGCCATCCTCGAAGTGCTGAAGCGCATCATCGAATGTGGATTGTAATAACGTGGCAACATTCGGATATAAGGATGCTGCAATCTGTCCCACTTCTTGGTACACGTCCTCATTATAGGCACCAGAATGGGAGTCACCTACCCATGTGTCCACTGCATAGCACTTCGCAGGCAGGTCATTGTCCCTTACAGCTTCGCAGAAGCTGAAGAAGGAAGCTCCCCAATGCGTGCCAAGCTCAACGATTAATTGTGGCTTCACAAATGATACCAGATCATATGCGAATTCACGATGACCTGTCCAAGCGGAATAGGTTAGCACATGTGGTGCAACATGATCATACTCGAAGCTTTTACGATGGAATTTCCATTCAGTCACAAGGATACCTTCTTTCTATACTTGAATATTTTCGAAATGCATGGAGGCTATGGATGGATATGAAGCATCAAGTTACCTTTGAAACGAAATGTTACGAAAAGGATTGGAAGGCCCTGCTCACGACGGATCGATTGCAAAGGGCAGTGGCACTGAATGAGTACTCCTTCTCTGATGTGATTCTCTATATTAATAATGTAAATGATGTCGAAGAAGTTTCCTTCTATGCACAGAAATTAGTGGATTCAGGAGTAATCACCGAATATGCAGTTGTTGAACATTGGGCCGACGAGGCACTGCAGTATTTCCAGATTGAGAAGGAATCTTTTGCGGGAGGCTACTATTATTCTATTTCGGAGCTGGTAAGTATATACCGATGCAATACGCCTTATTTGCTCCATTTTTCCGGGGACTCCATACTAGAAACCTCCTTCTCTTGGATTGATGAGGCTATCAACCGCATGGAGTCCGATCGGAGTATCAAGGTAGCTAATCCGTTATGGAATGGTAGATATGATGAAGCGAGGTTCGAAGCAGAGAGCGAAGACGAGTTCTTCTATATCGGATATGGATTCTCAGATCAATGTTATCTAGTAAATGCACAAGATTTCAAGTTTGCGTCTTATCATGAGATACATCCTGCGTCGCAGCGATATCCGGTATATGGTGGAGAACTATTTGAAAAACGAATTGATGCATGGATGCGGAATAATGGATTCAAGAGATTGACTTATAAATATGGAAGTTATGTGCACCCACGATATTAAGGACAGAATTATCGTTGAAATAGGTATTTAGTTACAGACATGACGCGAACCCCTTATCCTGTAAACACATATATGTATATGGTATCCAAAGTTTACATTATAGGATAGGGAGGGATATTGTTGTCGCAAGCTAACATACCTAATATTACACCCATTATTACGGTAACTAGGGATGACGCAATCAATTTATTACTGTCCTCTATTGCTTTAGAAGAGCTTGGGTTAAGTCATATCCTTAATGCAGAAGGTGAAAAAATACAGTTTGCGCTTGGTACGCTGCCAGGAGTTACATCTCCTCCAGCGACTTTGAGCGATGTATTATTAGTTAATCAAAGTGTGCGTGACACACTTCGTGATGTGACGAAAAAAGAAATGCTGCTTCAAACAAAGCTGGAAACGGTTCTGGCGGCGCCAGTTGTTGCCGCAACAGGAGCAACAGGAGCAACAGGAGCAACCGGGGCAGCAGGAGCAACCGGGGCAACAGGAGCAACAGGAGCAACAGGAGAGACGGGAGCAACCGGGGCAACGGGTGCAACAGGAGCAACCGGGGCGGGAGCAACTGGAGCGACGGGCTCGACCGGTGTAACAGGTGCGACAGGAACAACTGGAGCGACTGGCGCCACAGGTTCGGGAGCCACGGGTGCGACAGGAGCAACGGGCTCGACAGGTGCACAGGGTATTACTGGTCCAACTGGCCCGGGAGTAGGAGCCACAGGAGCTACGGGAGCCACGGGTGCGACAGGAGCAACTGGAGCGACAGGAGTCACCGGAGCAACGGGTGCAACAGGAGCAACCGGAGCAGGAGCCACGGGAGCAACAGGTGCGACAGGAGCAACTGGAGCGACCGGCGCCATCGGAGCAACGGGTGCAACAGGAGCAACCGGAGCAGGAGCCACGGGAGCAACGGGTGCGACAGGAGCAACTGGAGCGACCGGCGCCATCGGAGCAACGGGTGCAACAGGAGCAACCGGAGCAGGAGCAACGGGAGCAACAGGTGCGACAGGAGCAACTGGAGCGACCGGCGCTATCGGAGCAACGGGTGCAACAGGAGCAACCGGAGCAGGAGCCACGGGAGCAACGGGTGCAACCGGCGTAACCGGAGCGACCGGCGCTATCGGAGCAACGGGTGCAACAGGAGCAACCGGAGCAGGAGCCACGGGAGCAACAGGTGCGACAGGAGCAACTGGAGCGACCGGCGCCATCGGAGCAACGGGTGCAACAGGAGCAACCGGAGCAGGAGCCACGGGAGCAACAGGTGCGACAGGAGCAACTGGAGCGACCGGCGCCATCGGAGCTACAGGAGCCACGGGAGCAACCGGAGTAACTGGGGCAACAGGAGCCACTGGAGCAGGAGTTACCGGAGCAACTGGTCCAGCGGCACCATCTATTATTCCATTTGCGTCGTTCTTACCAATATTGCTAACGACTGGTTTCTGTGGAGTAGCGGGTATTGGTGGTCTCATTGGATTCGGCAACAGCGCACAAACTCCTTCGGTACTTGGAGCTACGATAGACCTTACGGGAGGACCTGGGATACCTTTAAATCTTGCATTTACAGTTCCATGTGGAGGAACCATTAAATGTATAGCTGCATACTTTAGTGTTACTTCAGGGCTCTGCTTAGACTGCTTGGGTGGGGTTAATCAAACGTTAACGATTCATGCTCAACTCTGGCAATCCACTGTGCCAGATAATATCTTTACACCAATAGCAGGAACGTTAGTAGATCTGCAGCCATCATTGACGGGAGTTATTACGTTAGGTGAACACGTAAATGGGTTGCTGTCGGGATTGAATATCCCAGTTCCACCTCAAACTCGCTTGCTTTTGGTATTCTCCGTTACGACTACTGGATTGACAGAGCCGATTTCGATTGCAGGTTATGCAAGTGGAGGAGTCACTATCATTTCGAATTAACTGAGAGTCGAATATCCTTCCTGCTCTTTAGTTTGATACGAAAAAAAGGCAGCCGCTTGGGCCAACGATGCATCATCGTAAGACTCAAGGGCTGCCGCTCTATTTATAGCCGCGTCTTATATTATAGGTTTGTATCGATATCTGCCCACATTTCTTCATCCACGTCAAGCTTAATCTGATGACGGAATACACGTTGTCCGTATTCCTTGCTCATGTACTGTTCAATGGCTTCCAGCAGATTGGACTCAATCAAGTATTGGGAGCGATCATGCACCCATACTTCCGCTGTGAATCCATGCTCTTCATCCCAGCACAGCTCAACATTTACATCTTCGGGTCGAACCTGCTTGCGCATCGCCATGTGAAGGCATACAGCATTAATGAGTTCGTCCATAGAGAGACGAAATTGCATTAATTCCACCGCCCAGGACCTGGTGTAGATGGGTTGCGTTTATTTCTGAACCTCTTCACTACCATCATAACAAGGCTGATGAGAAGGAATATTGCCATTACGTTGATCATAAGCCCAAGGATGTCTCCCAGAAATCCAAGATTGCCGAACATGCTGCCGAACAACATTCCAGCTAATCCACCAATCATTAAGCCTTTCATTAGGCCGCCGCCACTGAAAAATCCACGTTGCTGTGTCGGTGCTGTGCTTGATGTATTGCTCTTATTGGTGTTGTCCGTACGATTCACCTGATTCGTAGACTTGTTTGGAGCTGGCTTGTACTTCTGAACTCCTGAGCGGAATGAACCTCCGCGCTTGGCATCAGCCACGTCTATCACCGTCGGTGTTGTTACCGCGAAGATAAGGAAGAATGCCATAACGACCATGATCCATTTATTACGCATGAAATGCCTCCCTATTGATGTAATATTTGTTGACAAGTAATAATACGTGTTCGAGTAAAAAGAGGTTTCAAATAAATATTGAAATTGATACAATAAACGAAATTAAGTTCATTGCAACGAGGACTGTTTTTATAGTAGGAGGAACACGATGCGATATCCAAAAGCGTATATTGAATATTTGGCACATTTCCATGGGCCAAGAGACTGGTTCGAATGTCATGAAATTATGGAAGAGTATTGGAAGGAGGAGCCCTCTGCGGAACGGAAACGTCAGTGGCTTGCACTTGTACAAATTGCTGTAGGCCTCTATCACGAGCGCCGAGGTAATGTGGCAGGGACATTGAAAATGTTATCAAGTGCACTTGGACATGCGGAAGCGATCGACTGGGGGGCGCTTGGAATTAATGGTGAGACCCTGAAACATGAATTGAAGGAACGGGTAGCATTACTCACAGATGAGAACAAGATGACAAACGCAGCTTCCACATACTCGGAGTGGAACTTTCCAATAGAAGATCAATATCTGCTTGAATTATGTATCCAATCTTGTGCGGATAAGGGATGGACTTGGTGTATGAATGGAAGTCAATCAATTGCAGCGGTTAGAGACAAGCACCTGCTGCGCGATCGGACAGACGTCATCGAAGCGAGGCAGCAAGCATTCAAGGCTAGAACCATCAATAGAAAATCGACACGATCAGGAAAATAAGGATCCCGTCTGTAGATTCCAAGATACGGACGGGAACCAGATGTTTATGAATCAGAATCCTCTTGTTCTAACATTTGAACAACCCAGCGGCACCATTCAATTTGGGCGGCAGCAAGAGAAATTGCACGATGAAGCAGGATATAGTCGCCGAAATGCTTGGATCGAATATGGCGATCTTCCTCAGAGATTCGATCAAGCAATTTCTCAAAATAAGCCGTTTTGGTCTCCAGTTGTTTCATTCGGGTTAGGAATAATGGAATCGTGATTTCTTTCTCGGTCATCCAAATGCACTTTGTTTTTAAGCTGAGCTCATCACGTGTCATTTGCTCCGCAGGAGGTTCGCCCAGCCAATCCAATACAACAGACTTCCCTTGTTCAGTAATGGAATAGACCTTCTTGTCGGGTTTGTCCCGCTGTTCAATTCGCACAAATTGAACCAAGCCCTCTCGTTCGAGCTTTGCCAATAACGGATAGATCTGGCTGTGCTTCGCTGGCCAAAACGGCTGGATACGGAGCATAAGATCATAACCAGAACAGGAATCGCTAGCTAGAAGGCCTAGCAATCCGTATGACAATGTATTCAGCAACCCTAACACCTCCTCTTTCTTTCAATGTACCCCTTCTGTCGTTTCTACCTCATTCAACATGTAACCTTAGCAAGAATGCAAATGATACAATCCCCATTATATGTAAGAATATACATAATATCAAGTGTGATTTGAAAGATCTCAGCAGTTATTATTTCCATCATATCGGATGTGGATAGATCCCGTAAGTGGCATGGTTGCTTCGCATAGAGCATGAGGGTATGATGAGAGAGCAAGCATGATTAGGGAAACGGGGTTATTGTCAATGCGAACATCACAACAAAATCAAAATCGAGACCGGGCTATACCGGTTATTATATTATCTGGCTTTTTAGGTACGGGTAAGACGACATTGTTGAAGCAGTGGCTGCAGTGGAGCACGGAAGAGAATCTAACACCTGCTGTCATTATGAATGAAGTTGGTGAAGTGAATTTGGACGGTCAGCAGTTGCCGCCTGAAGTGGCGATGAAGGAAATGCTCGGTGGCTGCATATGTTGTTCGTTCCGCGGCGACTTCAGCACCAAGCTGTATGAGCTTGTACAGGAAGAACAGCCGGATGTCATCTATGTAGAATGTACGGGAATAGCAGAGCCGATGGAACTGGTCGAGTCTATTACCGAAGTTTCTCTGTATTCAGATATTGTGTTGACTAACATCGTCGCGGTTGTCGATGCCAAACATCTAGGAGACCTGCTAGATGATGAGACCGCCATCCAGAAAGCGAACCGCAAGATGATGCGATTGCTGGAAGAACAGGTACGAGCAGCAAACACAATCCTATTAAATAAATCTGATTTGGCAACAGCTGAACAGCTCGATAAAGTACAGCAGCATGTGAAGCAATGGAATGCACACGCTAGCCTTGTCATTACTGATCATGCCGTCGTCGAACGAGAGCTGTGGATTCAGAGCTGTGTACATGCAGGAGGATCGTTATTGCTTGTTGAAGATGATGTGCAATCTATCGGAAATACGAATAATACACATGCGCAGCATGGTCATGATCATCTCTATGTGGAGCAGGCGAAGAAGGATTCACACCATCATTCTCATTCACATGCTCATGATTTCGTCACAGCGTGGACGCATCCATTGTCTGAACCGATGGACAGTGAACGATTTGAAAATTGGCTGTCCACGCTGCCTTCAAATGTGTATCGTGCAAAAGGGATTGTAAGCTTTACTGATACGACGAAGCGTTATATGTTCCAATTTGCATATCGTCAATCTGAATTTATTCCGATAGCGCCTCAAGGCGAGGTGAAGGATGTGCTTGTCGTTATCGGTGAGCATTTGGATACGGGAATGCTTCAGCGAACTTTTGAAGCGGCCGTTTACAAGGCGTAGGTGTTTGTTGTTGAGTAGATAATTACATCTTAACATGGAGATCGTACAGGGATGAGCCAAATCGACTTTCATCATAATTTCAATCGATTTTTTGACGGACTTGAAATAAAGCGGATGGATTCGAACCGCAACGAACAATTACTGCTCCCTTCACACATAGGTGAGGGAACGATTCGAAGATTTATTCCGCGTACCGATATTGAAGTTATTGTCTCGAATTATACGATGAACCGTGAGCGAGCCATATCGCTGCAAACGGAGGTAGCGATGGTTGAACTGCAGTATTGCTTGCAGGGGACTAGGGAAGTGAGCATAGCTGGTGAGCGAAATGAAATCATCCCAGGAATATGCTCCCTGCAATTGATTAAACAAGCAGATGCGAGGTTTGAGTTTACTGGCAATACGACGTACCATATGGTCAGTATTGGTATTCCGATTCACACTTTTCATCACTTTATGGAGGAAGGTGATGGGACGAGAAGGGTGGATTTCTCGCAGCTACTTGGCAGCCAAGATTATGGGTGTGAATATGAACGGATTACGCCTGATGCAACCTTACGTTTGCATCAGCTGCTTGAAGCATCCTTGATGTCCAGTACTCGAAATATTGAATTGGAATGCCGTGCTATGGAGTTATTAGAGGAAGCCTTCCAACTGTTCTTCTCGAATCCCAGAACATCTCATACGAAGAAGATGAGTAGAACGGATATGCAGAAGGTTAAGCAGGCGAGAGAAATTATGGTGCAGCAAATGTCAGATCCGCCCTCATTGCTGGAGTTGTCTCGCATGGTGGGCTTGAATGATTTCAAGCTGAAAAAGAGCTTTAAAGAAATGTACGGAGCAACTGTATTCGGCTATTTACGAGAGAAGCGGCTGGAGAGAGCACTGTTTCTGCTGCAGCAGGGCAAGCTGAATGTGACGGAGGCCGCTTATGAAGTGGGTTACTCGAATGCCAGTTATTTCTCGGAAGCTTTCCGCCGCAAATATGGTGTGAATCCTGGAAGCTTAGTCCGTCAATCAGAACGAATATAACATCTTTACTACAAACATGTCTCTGTATACAGTAATGCAGAATGACCTCATTTCCTAATAATTTGATAATCTTGTAGACCGCTCTTGTGAGTGGTCTTTTTTTGATGGACGACACCGCAAACACGAATACGCAGTATGGTACCGTTCAGAGATCGAACAAGGCTCTGTGTCTCTTACAAGGGAAGGACGCAGAGCCTTGCTGCATTCGAAATGATAATTAGGATTTGGACGCTGCTCGATACTTGTCTAAGAATTCCTTTACCTTCTCAGGATCTGCCTTCAGTTCATTCCCGGTCTTTACGATTGGGCTAACCGTCGAGGCTGCCTTGAAGATATGGTTATTGTAGAATTTCAAGAAGTCTTCTTGGTTGATAGAGTATAGAACTGCTTTTCGCAGGTCTGCACTCTTGGCTACTTCTCGATTCGCTGTGTTGAAGAGCAGGTAAGATACTGCATTGCTCTCAATGCTTTGCAAGGACAGCTTGCTGTCATTTTTCACAAGGTCAAATTTTGTTTCAGGCACTCCATAGTTGACATAGATTTCACCGCTTCGAAGTGCGGCCAATTGGCTGTCAGCATCCTTTATGAAGCGCAGAATGACTTTATTGATTTTCGGTTCATGCTTTGTGCCTCTCAAGTAACCCGGATTTTTGTATAGAATCGCTTCATAATCATTTTTATAGGACAAGATATATGGTCCGCTCGTAACCAGTACGTTATTGTATTTGTTTCCTTCCGTAACTGTATTCTGATCTCCATATGGAATGTCCTTGTTAACATCGAACTTCGCTACATCGTATGTATTGATGCGCTCTACCTGCTGCTTCGATACGATTCCTGCCGACTGATGGGCCAAATAATTTAATACTTGAGGGAAAGGTTCAGTTGTTGTCAATTTGATAACTTGATATTTGCCGGTCTTGCTGTTCGCATCATTTTTATTCGTGACAAGTGAGGAGATCTTGTTTTCAAGTCCTTGCTCTAGCACAGTCTTAATTGTGTCACTGCCTCCTGAGAGCTTCGCAGTTTCCAGCTCTTTCAGATCTGAGACAATCTCAACGGACTTAATATGCTCATGCAGGCTGTACGTGCGATGATCGGGAACAGAGTTCTTATCCTTTGCCCGATTCAGGGAAAATACAACATCGTCAGCTCCAACGCGCTCGCCGGTATCAACAGCAAGCTTGTTCTCAATTTTGGCAAAATGGATATCATCTCTCAAAATAAAGTAATAATCCGAGTTGCCTTCAGCAATTGCGTGATTGTAGGACAAGGAACCGTCTGAAGTGATGCGGTCATCATCGGTCAGATTAATGAGACGTACATACATATTCGTATTGATCATGTTGATCGATCCATCATTGCCTTTAATCGGATCAAGGGAGGTCAGCGTTGAAGATCCTTGCGCCAAAATGAGAGGAGTTGCTTGACGCTTGGACGTATCCTTAAAGTCTACATCCTCCCAGGCAAAGGAACGAGACTTGGACAATCTCACGGAATCTCCATTCAGCAGGTCTTTATTGTAAGCTTGGCTCTTTAACGAAATATATAAGGGCACAATATAAGCTTGATCAAACACGAGCCGCTGCTCCAATTGCTTGTAGGTCTCGATAAACTCCGCAGGGGTCTGTGAGGCCGCTTTGTCGATCAATGCATCGATTTCCGGATCAGCGAGGATACTGTAGTCTCCTCCTGATTTGAATAGGGAACGTACGGCATAATCAGGATTTCCCGTTACGGTGGTCCAGCCTGACAGTGCGATATCATAGTTGCCAGCTTCCTTCTGAGCCTTGAAGCTGCCGTAATCCGGCTGCAAGTTCAGCTTCACGTTGAAGCCATTTTTGGTTAGTTGATCACGAATGATGTTAAGATCGGATTCGCCAGTGCTCATGCCCAGCAGTTCGATGGTCACTGGTGCTCCTATTTCTGTTTGCGGTTTATTTTTAGCGCTCTTGGCAGGCTCTTTGCCAACGGTATCGGATTTCGTACTTACCGAGCATCCGCTTACTAACACGAGTACAGACAATAGTAAGATGAAGAACTTGCTTTTGGATAGCATATGAGTTCCCTCCCATAATCTCGTATTTATGATTCTGACTTCTTTGTTCGTGCGCATATTTTTGCAGCATGACTTGCGGCCATTTTTGCCTATATTAGGCCAAGTATCGCATTCCCTTAGTGCATTTTCGGATCTAGTGCATCCCGTATTCCATCGCCAAGGAAGTTAAAGGACAATACAAGTGCGATGATAGCAATGCCTGGGTAGATAGCGAGATATGAATGCGACTCAAGATAAGTGCTGCCAAGCTTCAAAATGTTGCCCCATTCTGGGATATGCGGCTCAACGCCAAGTCCTAAATAACTTAAGCTGCTTGTTGAAATAACTGCGCCACCGATTGTAAGTGTCGACTTCACAATCATCGGGGCAAGTGAATTCGGTACAATATGCTGGAATATAATTGCCAACTTCCGTTGACCAAGGGCCCTAGCTGCTTCTACGTATTCATATGTAGCTACGACCATGACGCTAGCTCTCATCGTGCGGGCATAGCTCGGAATTGATCCGATGCTTAGTGCAGCAATGAGATTGATCGTGTTGGCGCCGAATGCCGCGATGATGGCGATGGCTAGCAATATCCCCGGAATAGCGTAAATCACATCGAGCAGCCGCATAATGAGATTGTCCGTCCGACGTCCATAGAAGCCGGAGATGGCGCCGAGCACACCGCCCACAATGACAGGGATTGCTGTGGAAATGATTCCAACAATGAGTGAAATACGAGCGCCAAATATAATTCTCGAAAATAGGCATCTGCCAAAGTTGTCGGTGCCGAGCGGGTAGGTGAGGCTCGGTGATTGCAGAATCGCACTGTAATCATTCTCCACAGCGATGCTGTAGTCGAAGGTGAAGAAGCTGCAAATCGAGATTGAGAACAAGAAGAGGATAAAAAATAACCCTGACATGGCTGCTGCATTCCGTGTTATTCGTTCCCATACTTCCTTCCACTTCGCACCAGTCTCATCATGCGGATTGTTCAGAAGCAGCATGACTCCAAGCAGCAGAGCGAATAAATTCCCGGTAATCGCTGTGAACAGGAGTAGAATCGCAACGATCCGTATCCATGGCTGTCTTCGGTTCTGTATAATGCCGCCGCAAGCTATTAGAATGAGGATTATGAGTTGAAAAATGGCGATCACAAGCAGGATCAGCATCGCCGCTGGGAACGTATCGGCCACATAGGGCTTAAAAAGATTTAGAGCAGAGACACCGATAACAAAGAGCTGTGTAAGCAGCATGTATACAGCTAAGGAATAATGCAGCGAAGCTCTGCTTTTCAACAAATGAAGGGAGGCGGCTGCAATAAATACATTCCCAGTGAGAAGGCTTAGTAATAACAGATAACCGACAGATCGCGTAGAGGTTCTGATGTCGCCGCTTCTGCTGATATCATGCTTAATCTTGATCGTGACACCCAACTGAAGCAAGGTGAAGAAGATATATAGGACAGCAGCGGTGAATACATAATGCCGTACTGCTTGATTTGTTACATCATAACTGTTCACCAGCAGGAGTAGGGACAATAAGGATGATACGATGGTCGCGAAGCTGGCGTACTTATATTCTCTGTTTGTTTTCAGTCGGTTTGTGTTATCGCATCGTTTGTCTAGTGATTTGTTCATGATTCACCTGCTTTAGTATTGTTTCATCTTGGTACGAATCCGTGGGTCAATGAAGGCGTACATAATATCCACCGCTAAATTGACCAGTGATATCGTAATCGCCGTGTAGACAACACCTCCCATAATGGCGGGAATATCCGGAATGAACTGCTTATCGATGATATAACTGCCGATACCGCTAATATTGAACACCTTCTCCGTAACTGCAGCTCCTCCAAGCATTGCTCCAAATTGCAATCCCACGACTGTAAGAATCGGAATGAGGGCATTTCTTACAGCATGCCGGAGCAGTACCTGCCGATTGCGCAGCCCCTTCGCTCTAGCAGTTAAGATGTAGTCCTCATGAATCACCTCAAGAGTAGAAGCGCGGGTCATGCGGGCAACGGATGCTGTCAATCCTGTTCCAAGTACAATGACCGGCATAATGACAGACAGCCAATTATTCGGATTATAGGTAGCAGGCAGCCATTTCAGATGAATGGAGAAGTTGAGAATGAAGACCAGTCCCTGCCAAAAGTTAGGTATCGATAAACCGAGCAATGCGATGAAGATGAACGTATAATCGAACAATGTATTAGGTCGTGTTGCAGAAGTGATGCCGATCGGCAGTGCAATGAGGAGAGCAAGTGCAAGTGAAATAATTGTTAGCGTTAACGTAATTGGAAATTTGGCTGCGATGGCAGTTGATACTTCTTCGTTGCCTGCAAATGAACTGCCTAAATCAAATGTGGCGATGCCTCTTAATGTGTTCCACAGTTGAATGAAAAAGGGTTGGTCCAAGCCGTGCATCTTATTGAACGCCTCGATCTGCTCCGCTGTCGCCGTTTCTCCCAAAATATTAACTGCAGGATGGAATGGGGACAGCTTCAATATGGTGAATACGACAATAGAGACCCCGATAATTACAAGCAGACTCATCATCAATCGCTCAAATATGTATTTGAGATATGCGTTGTAATAAAAGAGCACAAGCAGATACATCGGAAATCCGGGAAGTAAGGTCAAGATGATAAACAGCGGGTGTCGAAGCAAGGCTTGAAAGGTACCAGAGTAGGTAGTGCGTCTATGGAGTCGTTGGTCAAGCATTTTAATGGTATGTTCATGTACGGCTTGGCGGAATTGTTCTTCAGTCAACTTGTGAACCTGGCGATTGAACTGGAGATTGTCTATGTTCTCACCGAAGAAGCGATGCTTGCAGCGTAGTTGATCCTCGAAGTCGGCTTGAAGCTTCTCTTTGTAACCGGAAGCGAGGAGTTCCTGCGTGACCAAATCTCGTGCCGCTTGGAAGTTATCATCCCTTCGTTTAACCTGATAGATAATGTATGCCGCAAGGTGGACAGGCAAGCCGAGCAGTATAGCAAGGCGTGCATAGATTGGGTTCAGGCTCAACTTTGTATAGCTGTGGCTGATTGTCTCTGTCCATTTTGGAAGCCTAGGCGCTTCAGTATATTCCATTTGCATGTAGTATAAGCACCTCCTTCACTTTTAAATTGTATAATTCCGATGGATATAGTATATTTTATTTCAAGGTTTTGTCAAGAACTGTTAGCAAACCTATTCATCACTATGATAGACGGGAGAGCGGGCATGGAGCATATCCTTCAAGTTCAGGATTTATCGGTAGCATTTCAGAATCGGGAGCAAGAGATTCATGCGGTTCGAGGCATAAGCTTTGTGGTCAACCCAGGCGAGACACTCGGAATTGTGGGCGAATCAGGGAGTGGCAAGAGCGTTACTGCACGATCCATCATGCGCCTGCTGCCTTCGTCAATAGCATCAAAGCAGAGTGGTACGATTAGTTTCTTAGGTGTGGACGTGGCGCTTTATTCAGAGTCCGACATGGAGAATGTTCGTGGACGTCACATCGGGATGATTTTTCAAGATCCGATGACTTCGTTGAATCCAACGATGAGCATTGGAAGTCAAATTGCAGAGAGCTTGATCAAGCATCAGGATATGACAGCTGCACAGGCAAAGGCGGAAGCGATTAACATGTTGAAGATGGTTGGGATCCGCAATAGTGAATTGCGTTATTCTCACTATCCTCATGAATGCTCAGGCGGCATGCGTCAAAGAGTGATGATCGCTATCGCCCTTGCCTGCAGGCCGGCACTCCTTATTGCAGATGAACCGACAACTGCACTGGATGTAACAATTCAGGCGCAGATCTTGAGTGTCATGAAGCATATGCAGAGAGAATTTGGTACTTCAATCATTCTCATTACGCATGACCTTGGTGTCGTAGCAGGGATGTGTGATCGCGTGCTCGTCATGAAGGAAGGAGAGATTGTGGAGGAAGGCTCGACCGTAGAGCTATCCGCCAATCCACAACATCCATATACGCTAAAATTATTGAACGCGCTTCCCCGATTACATGAGAAGAAGGTGAAGTCTGCCCCATTCGTTAGTCCTCGGTTGGCTGATCAACATCCATTGCTGGAGGTTCGTTCCCTGAAGCAGCATTTTGATTTGGGCAAAGGGAATATTGTTAAGGCAGTTAACGATATCAGCTTCTATATCCAAGAGGGGGAGACGCTTGGCGTCGTGGGAGAATCCGGCTGCGGCAAATCAACGACAGGAAGAGCGATATTGCGCCTGCATGAGCCGACTGGCGGTGATGTGCTGTATCAGGGCATGTCGGTAAACCGATTGTCAGCACAGGAGATGAAAATCGTTCGCAGGCATATGCAAATGATCTTTCAGGATCCGTACGCGTCATTGAATCCGAGATGGAAGGTTATCGATCTGATCGGTGAAGCGCTGGATGTTCACAGATTGGTCTCAAGCAAGCAAGAGCGGAAGAAGCGGGTAGAGGAGCTGCTCGATATGGTTGGGCTAGAGCCATCTCATGCTATGCGTTATCCGCATGAATTCTCTGGAGGGCAGCGTCAGCGCATCGGAATCGCTAGAGCGCTTGCGGTAGAACCGAAATTCATTGTGTGTGACGAACCACTATCAGCGCTTGATGTATCGATACAAGCCCAAATTGTGCAGCTGATGCAGGAGCTTCAGCAAAGTCTTGGCTTAACCTACTTGTTCATTGCACATGACCTGTCTATGGTCAAGCATATTAGTGATCGGGTAGCTGTGATGTATCGCGGCAAAATCGTAGAGTTGGCAGAAAGCGAAGTATTGTATTCGAACCCGCAGCATGCGTATACGAAGTCATTATTAGCCGCAATTCCTGTACCAGATCCGCAGATCGAAATGCGGAAGCCACGTGCATTCATGGAAGAATTGGGGGAATCCGATCCGTATCAGCTGGAGCGTTCCCGATTGGTCGAGGTTGCCTCGGGTCACTGGGTGTCCATTCTTTCGTAGGTCAAGCATATATGGGGTATTTGACAATAATAACAAAAAAGCTCCTGTATCAGAACGCAAGTTGGTTCTGGTACAGGAGCTTTGCCCGTGTCTATGTAACGGGATTATCGAGTAGCAGAGGGCGAATGCTGCCCATGCCCTGGTTCGGTATCCTTATCTTCCAAGAAGCGATATCCGTCTGCAACCCATTCCAATGCCCCCGTATCTGGATGGATGACCATGCCATGCACAGGTACGTCAGAAGGAAGAAGCGGGTGCTTGCGCAGCACTTGTACGCTGTTCATTACCCCTTCATGGACATCATTGAAGCCTCGCAGCCAGTGGTGCAGCTTAATGCCGGAGTTCGTCAGCGTATCCAGAACAACATCTTCAACGCCGCGCTTTTTGGCCTTGTCGATAATTTGTTGAGAGTTCAAGCCAGTCATCCCGCAGCCATAGTGACCGATAACGATAACCTCATCGGCTTCCAGTTCATAAATAGCGACAAGCACACTGCGCACAACACTTCCGAATGGCTGTGAAATGATTGCACCTGCGTTTTTAATAATTTTTACGTCGCCATTACGCAAATTCATTGCTTTTGGAAGGAGCTCGACGAGTCGAGTATCCATGCATGTGATAATGACCATTTTCTTGTCGGGGAATTTGTCAGTCAAGTACTGTTCATATTCGCGTTTCTCGACGAATTCACGGTTGAAATCTAAAATGTTGGACATGTTGGACATGTTTTTCCCTCCCTTGCATGTTGACGCTTCATTTGTTGTCACGTCGATCCTTGCATGCGACATGTGTTGAATAAATTTGTTGTGCACTGCTCAGCTTGTAAAAGCCGCCTGTCCCCGATACATCAAGGTTCAATTTCTCATCAAAGAACACCATGTGATGCCGGTTCATGTAGATGTCAAGCGGGGCATTGCTTTGCAGCTGCACGTCATCTGCGTCAGCCTGCGGGGCGATCCATATGGCGGGCACGCCGTTGACGGCGCAGCCGCAGCCTTCCGTATCGTGTACAAGCTTGATAATTCCGCCATCTGCGGAGCGGAGACGCTGCTTAAGCTGCTCTTCGGCAGCTTCAGTCACTTGAATCCAAATTGACATCGAATCTGCTCCTTTATGGCTTGACATGTTCGAGTAAGTGTACAAATAGCAATGTAACAATGATTCCAAAATACGAATCGTTATTCACAATCGCTTTCGAATGTTGATTATATCGTTTTCACCGCGTATCATCAAGAAGGAAGACTATACATAATTCGAGGTGAAATAGGCATGAATGCGCAAAATGAGGCAATCTTGCAGAAATTTCGGGATATAACAACGAAACTGAAAAGTTACGGTGAAGCATTAAGCATTTTGCATTGGGATCTGCGTACAGGTGCTCCGCGCAAGGGGGCTGAACAGCGCTCCAAAACAATCGGAGCTTTGTCCGAGGATATGTTCAAGCTGTCCGTATCGGATGAGATGGGCGAATGTTTGGATGCATTGGAGCAGGCTGATGTATTCGGCGAACTGTCCGATGCAGATCGTAAAATGGTTACAGATGCGCGTAAGGAATACAACCGCAGCCGCAAAATTCCTCCCAAGCTGTATCAAGAATATGTCGTATTAACCTCGCATGCAGAGACGATGTGGGAGGAAGCGAAGGAAAAGGCTGATTTTGAAATGTTCGCTCCGTATTTGCGTGACATCGTAGCGAAGACGCAGCAATTGATCGACTATTGGGGCGTGAAGGACACGCGCTATGACACGCTGCTTGATATGTATGAGCCAGGGATGACGGTGGAGAAGCTGGATGCCATCTTTGGTAAACTGAAAGAAGGCCTTGTTCCGCTTGTACATGCTGTACAGGAGAAAGATGAACAGCCGGCGTATGAGTTCTTGTATCGTGATTACGCAATTGAGCAGCAGAAGGAAATCAGCCTGTATTTGCTGAAGGAAATGGGCTATGACTTCGAAGCTGGACGCCTGGATGAGAGCGTTCATCCATTCATGATCGGGTTGAACTCGGGTGATGTTCGTATTACAACGCATTATAAGAAGGATGATGCGGCGAGTGCGATTTTCAGTTCTTTGCACGAGGGTGGCCATGCCTTGTACGAGCAAAACATTACTAAGGAATTCGATGGAACTCCATTGTCAACCGGAACTTCGATGGGCATCCACGAATCGCAATCCCGATTCTGGGAGAACATGATCGGCCGCAGCCGTCCGTTCTGGAATCGTTATTACGGGGAATTGCAGCGTCTGTTCCCAGAGCAATTGAACGAAGTGGATGTTGATACCTTCTACCGTGCAATTAACCGGGTGGAACCTTCTTTAATTCGTACGGATGCAGATGAAGTAACGTACAATTTGCATATCATTATCCGTTATGAGATCGAGAAGATGCTGTTCAATGAGAATCTGCCTGTTGAGGAGCTTCCTCGCGTGTGGAATGAGAAATATGAGTCTTACTTGGGCGTGCGTCCGAGTCATGCTGGAGAAGGGGTCTTGCAGGATGTGCACTGGTCAGGCGGCGGATTCGGCTACTTCCCATCGTATTCCCTTGGCAACATGTATGCCGCTCAAATGATGCATACGATGGAAAGCGCGCTTCCTAACTTAGAGACCCTCGTTGAAAATGGCCAGTTGGAGCCAATTAAGCAATGGTTGACGGAACAAGTGTATCAATACGGGAAGCTTTTGACTCCATCCGAAATCATTATGAAGGTAACGGGAGAGGCATTGAACCCGCAATATCTGGTCGATTATTTGACGAAGAAGACGAATGAAGTTTACGGCATGTAACCGAATCAATTTTGAATGTAGAACGCAGTCCCGGGTGGGGCTGCGTTTTTTTTATGATTTATACTACTCATTCGGCGGCAGGGAGCACCTCAATCGCAACGATGGAGGATAAGCTTTTTTCAAGCGTTGCCATTTGATTAGGGTCGGGCGAATAACCATTTCAGTAATGGGTGCATACAATGCAATAACCGAACAACAGGGCAGGTTCAATTAGGTAAGAGTTTACGCGATTATGGGTCGAGCAGATTGACTCAGAAGAGTACGAACAGGTTCCATGGTATACCCATTCCAGATAAGGAGGACAAATATCGGATGAGACACAAGTGGCGAATAGGTACCTTGGCCATCGTAGTTTTTGCTGTGCTGGTGCTTAGTGCATGTGGTTCAAGCAATGATTTAGTGAAGATCAAGGTAGGAGAAGTGACGCGCTCTGTATTCTATGCCCCTGAGTATGTGGCGCTTGGCAAGGGATTCTTCAAGGAGGAAGGACTGGACGTTGATCTACAGACGACTTCTGGCGGAGATAAGACAATGACAGCGCTGCTCTCAGGGGGAATTGATGTAGCGCTTGTTGGCTCAGAGACGTCCATCTATGTTGCACAGCAGGGGGCTGAGGATCCGGCTATTAATTTTGCGCAGCTCACGCAAACAGATGGCACGTTCCTCGTTGCCCGTGAGAAAAAGGACGGCTTCGATTGGGATCAACTGAAGGGAAGTACATTCCTCGGACAGCGCAAGGGCGGGATGCCTCAGATGGCAGGGGAATTTACGCTGAAGAAGCATGGCATTGATCCACACAAAGACCTGCAGCTCATTCAGAATATTGATTTCGCCAATATTGCGTCAGCATTCGCTTCAGGGACTGGCGAATATGTACAGCTATTCGAGCCTCAGGCTTCTATTTTTGAGAAAGAAGGCAAGGGGGTTGTTGTCGCCTCATTTGGTGTAGAGAGCGGCAAGCTTCCTTATACGGCCTTCATGTCTAAGCAAAGCTATATCTCTAAGAACAAGGATGCTGTACAGAAGTTCACGAATGCGATCTATAAAGCGCAGCAATGGGTAGAGAAGCAGTCCGCTGAAGAGATTACCGATGTTATTCTGCCATTCTTCAAGGATGCTGACCGGGATATTGTCGCAAGTGCGGTTAAGCGGTATAAGGAACAACAATCGTATGCCGCGGATCCAGTCCTAGATGAGCAGGAATGGAACAATCTGCTGGATGTGCTAGATTCGGCAGGGGAGTTGAAATCTCGTGTACATCACGAGCAGATCGTTACGAATGAATTTGCCGAGAAAGCGATAAAGCTGGTGAAATGACGGATGCCCATAACGCTCATTCGAAGGGAGGCGCCTCAATGATACCTGCAGTAGAGCTATCCCGTGTGACTCATGTCTATGTGACAGATCGAGAAGCGAAGCTGGCAGTAAATGAACTAACCGCTTCCATCATGCCGGGCGAGTTCGTTAGTCTGGTTGGGCCGAGCGGCTGCGGCAAGACGACAATACTATCCATTATCGCTGGCCTGATGAAGCCAACCTACGGATATGTAAATGTATATGGTCAGCGAGTGAGCGGTACCTCATCTCATGTCGGCTATATGCTTCAACAGGACTATCTCTTCCCTTGGAGATCGATTCTTGACAATGCATGCATGGGGCTGGAACTGACAAAACAGTTAACCCCTGAGATGAAGGAGAGAGTTGTTCAGCTGCTTAACGGAATGGGACTCGAAGGGACAGAGAAGCTGTATCCTCATCAACTGTCCGGCGGAATGAGGCAGCGTGTTGCACTGGTCAGGACGCTTGCGACGGAACCGGAGCTTATGCTGCTGGATGAACCCTTCTCTGCCTTGGATTACCAGACGAAGCTGCAATTGGAGGATTTGGTCGTGGAAACTTTGCGTCTACGAAATAAGACGGCCATTCTCGTTACCCACGATCTGTCAGAGGCAATAGCCGTTAGTGATCGGGTGATTGTGTTGAACCGTGATCCAGGCAGCATTCGGCGAACATTCGTCATACCAGAGTCAATCCGCAACTCCCAGCCCTTCTATGCACGTGAGCAGGAAGGATTCAATGATCTGTTCCATGACTTGTGGAAGGAACTTGAGGCGTCAGATCGGAGGGAAAGCAATGAGCCGACATTCGGATCTTGATGATTCACCGCCCATACCCCATCCCTCAGATAATACGAAGGAGCTAGTAGCATCGACCTATGCGCAATATCGCGCACGCAGACGTGCACTGTCAACATCAGTTACGGTGACACAGCTAATCATTCTAATCTCCTGTATAGCGCTCTGGGAGCTAGCAGGCCGACTGAAGTGGATCGATGTTCTGTTATTCAGTTATCCGAGCAAGGTAGGCGCGCAAATTGTGCAGGATGTCATGAACGGTTCCATTTGGCCCCATTTAGGGATGACAGTAGGTGAGACGATTGTAGGCTTTGTACTCGGTACTGTTTTCGGCACTCTGCTTGCCGTGCTCATTTGGTGGTCAGAATTTCTTGCGCGAGTGCTAGATCCGTACATGGTTGTCTTCAACAGCATGCCGAAAGTTGCGCTTGGCCCCTTGTTCATCGTCGGGTTTGGAGCGGGATTTACAGCCATTGTGGCTACCACTTTATCCATCACTGTAATCATAACAACCATTGTTGTGTACAATAGCTTTCGGGAAGTCGATCCAAATTACATCAAGGTTGTCCGTGTATTTGGGGGCGGGAAGCGGACGATATTTCGCAAGGTCGTTCTGCCGGCCTCATTTCCTGCGATCGTGTCCACGCTGAAGGTGAATGTCGGGCTTGCATGGGTAGGTGTAATTGTTGGTGAATTTCTTGTATCCAAGGTAGGGCTTGGATATTTGATTATATATGGATTTCAAGTGTTTAATTTTACACTGGTTATGTCATCGCTTGTCATTATCGCAATTGTGGCTACACTAATGTATAAAGCAGTTGCGTTCGTAGAGCGGAAAATCGTGAATCGTACGTAATCCGTATATGTTCTCGTGGTTTGCCGAAGTGTATATGGAGTGACAGGGGAATGCCAATGAATGGCATTCCTTTTTTTTTGCAACACGACATCCGAGTCGATATAATGAACATGTATCATAAGAAGATAACATTACATAAGGGTCTCATTGAAGGAGCGTACTCGCACATGGTGTTCGGATTTGTTGGTATTCGTGTCATTAAGACAGCGATCGCGTCAATATTGGCGATAATCGTTGCTAACCTTGCAGGAGCAGTGAATCCGCTAGGAGCGGGCTTGCTAGCTATATTAGGAGTGGATGTTACCCGCAAGCGCAGCATAAAGACCGTGTCGGCGCGATTTCTGGCATCGGTTGTCGGCTTGCTGCTAGCTTCATTATTGTTCGGGCTTCTCGGTTTCGAGCTATGGGTGCTGGCTTTATACATATTAGTTGCATTCCCGATTATCGCTAAGCTTAATTTCAAGGAAGGAATCGTAACAAGCTCAGTCGTTGTGTTCCATATCTATGGCGCAGGAACCTTAACGCTGCATGGCGTGTTGAACGAAGTGCTTCTGTTGGCCATTGGACTTGGTGCAGCCAGTGTCGTCAATCTGGTGTATATGCCGAATGAAGAGGATAAGCTTGTCCGAATTAAGAAGGAAGTCGATGCTTACTTTTCCCTGATTTTCACACAAATTAGTTCCAATCTGAGGGATACAACCTATGTATGGGATGGACACGAAATTATTGATGCGGATGAAAAAGTAAATGAAGGAATCTTTATTGCCTCGAAGGCATTGGAGAATCGACTCATGCGTACGGATGATATTCATGCCGATGAGCAGTGGCTGATTTATTTCTACATGCGCAAGGCACAGCTGGAAAATGTGCAGGGAATCCTTCAGCTGCTCTCTCAAGTGTATCAATCATTCCCTCAGTGCTATTTAGTAGCAGATGTATTCGATCAATTGAGCGAGGATGTGAAGGAGCCGCATTATACGGGCAAGACAGAACAGCTTCTGAATGATTTGGACGAGGTATTCCGTCAAATGGATTTGCCTGTTACACGTGGAGAATTTGAAGTGCGTGCAGCCGTCTTGCAAGTAATTCGCGAGCTTCAACAATATTTGAAGATAGCGAAAAGAGATAAGAAACAACTTCGACTTGGCGTGTAACCCGCGTCAGGCCAGCATATGTTGACTCTCAAAAAATGCGTTCACTCTTAAAAAATTGTTGTCACCCTAGACGACTGTCCTGCATACACTTTAATTGAATGATTGTATGGAGGAGGTCCACAGGATGGCAAACACAGAAAAACACCACTGCCGGGAAATCATCACGAAAGCAGTCTGCGGCAAAGGTCGTAAGTTCTCTGTCGTCACACATACCGTCTCTCCGCCTAATCATCCGACAAGCATATTGGGGGCTTGGCTCATAAACCATCAATATGAATCGGTGCGGGCAGGAGACGGCATTGAAGTAATTGGTACTTACGATATCAACATCTGGTATTCATACGACAACAATTCCCAAACTGACGTTGCGAAAGAAACGGTGTCGTATGTAGATCTCGTTCCGCTGTCGTATGTTGATCCGAAGCATCGTTCTTCCACTGTTGAGGTATCTGCGGAAGCAGTTCAGGAACCGAACTGCGTTGAAGCGAGTGTATCTTCGCATGGACGCGGTGTGACTATTCGTGTTGAGCGGGAATTCGTTGTGGAAATGGTTGCAGAGACAAAGGTATGTGTTCTCGTTTGTAAGGACGGGTGCAATGATTTCGAAGACAAGGATTTTGACTTTAGTGTTCAGGATGAGAGCTTCGACGACTTGGAACCGGACTTGACGGATGAGGAGTTGTAATCATCGCCGCAGGCCCTGACCGCTTGCGGCGGTTTCTCATTTCCTATTGAGGATACTCTCAACCAACATGCGCATGGTGGGTGAGCTGCTGCAAAACCTGTGCTTACAAACTTGATGATATACCCACAGGATATGCAGTAATGGAAAGATTGTAGAGGGCGGGAGCCCTCCTTTTTTTTGGATTCGTAACAAAAATTCAGATCATGTTGTTGGTTGGCCTCATAGCTGCAACGGGAATCTAAGTAGGAAGCAATCCTATATGCTGGATGCGAAGGGGGGGAGGCGACGTGAGCCGAGACCTTGCTTGTGAAGATAGCGTGGTTGTCATAACGGATGACCGGGAAGCCGCCAACATGTGGAAGCAGTATAAAGTGAAGGCGGTCTCCAATACGAGATATGTGCGAGCCGGAGCTAGGTCAATTGCTGTTCAGGAGCTTGGGAAATTAATCGTATGGTGGAAACGCAGTATGGCACAGCGGAATCGGGAGGATGCGGAGAGAGTAGTGGATCGTCAGGAGGAAGAGGGCGCAATCGTACTCAATCGCTATGCTGCGAGTTGGCGCTCAAGCACCATGCGTGAACGCTTGAAGCTATGGGGGTTGCCTGTGGCCGAATGGGCTGCGTGGGCAGATGAATTGCCGCCGAATTCGGGCCAGCATTACGTTCGTTCTATATGCTTCTGGGTCAATGGCTGTCGTATCGTTGCTGCCGCACAGAGTTCAACTCCTCCGCAGGGTCTTCCCATGTATCGTGCGCTTGATGATTGGTCCAAGCCGCCTTATCGCCGGCTTGCCCGGCTGGCTCTGCGAGCTGCATATGCAGTAGGCTGGGACATCGCTGCAGTTACGCTGCGCTGCACACCATCTTCTGCCGTGGAGGGAATGACAGACTTGCCAGCGGGTGTGCTGGATGAGCCCCAGTTGGGTGATGTAATCGTGCATATCGACCCTATACCGCAGCGAATTCCATCATGGGTACGGGAGAGGTATGCTGCAGCATGGCATGAGGAGACAATACAGCATTCACGAATTCGGAACAAGGGAACACAACTGAAGCTTGGGATGGATGTAGAATTACTTCTATATGATGCCCATGCCGAGAAGATCGTCCCCGCTGTTCGGTACTTGCCCAAGGGTGGGGCCGCAGGTTGTGATGCCGTGCGTCTGCAAGGACGTGTCATCTATCCTCTTATGGAGCTTCGTCCGGAACCTGCTGAGCGTCCTGCCCAGCTTGTGGAGCATTTGTGCAGGGCCATGCAGCTTGCAGACCGTATCATTGCAGAGAAGCGTGCTTCTCACATGCAGGATTCCAAGCTCGTATGGCTGGGTGGATCGCATCCAGCAGGAAAATTCTCGCTCGGAGGGCATATCCATGTTAGTGGAATTTGGCTAACCTCAGACTTGATAAGAGCGTTGGATACTTATGTAGCTCTGCCGCTGGCTCTTCTTGAGAATCCAGCGGGTTCATTAAGGAGGCGTCCAGGGTATGGGACGTATGGGGATGTGCGCGAACATGATCATGGCGGTGAGGGCGGATTTGAATACCGAACACTTCCATGCTTTATTATGACGCCGGTCCTGACGTTAGAGGTTCTAACCTTATTCCGTACGGTTGCAGTGGTTTATCCAAAGCTGACTAGGCGCGATAGTGTGCGTGAAGAGGTGATTCAAGCATTCCATGCTTATCCGACAAGGCGCGATAATTATCTCACAGATGCGGGAAGACAACCTATGCGCATGCTGGCGTTAGAGCTTATGGACGACTTGTTGAAAGAAGTGAGGAGGAGCAGAAATGAATGGTTAGATGACAGCCTATCGGTGCAGGCCGAGCATGCTATTCAAGCGCTGTCTCATCGCATACGTGCACAATGGATATGGGATGAGCATGAGGATTTGCGGAGTACATGGCTGGGAACGAGTGAGCGGTGACCGCGTGAAATGCGCGTGAGTCCCCGCTCTTTTTTTGATATAATAGAGTTCTACTTATGTTATCGGAGGGTGTTTATGGTGAAGCTGACACCGATGATGGAACAATATTTGAGCATCAAGGAGCAGGTTAAGGATGCCTTTTTGTTTTTCCGCCTCGGGGATTTTTACGAGATGTTCTTTGACGATGCGATTCAAGCATCGAAGGAATTGGAGATTACACTGACGGGTAGAGGCAGCAGCGGTGCAGAGGATCGTATCCCAATGTGCGGTGTGCCTTATCATTCGGCAGATAATTATATTCAGCGATTAATTGAAAAGGGATATAAGGTTGCTATCTGTGAACAGGTGGAGGATCCAGCGGAAGCTAAGGGAGTCGTCCGCCGGGAAATAGTCCGCATTGTGACGCCAGGCACAGTAATGGAAGGCAAGCTGATCGACGATAAGTCGAATCATTATCTAGTCTGTCTATCCCAAGGGAGTACCAGCAATGCACTGGCTGCCTGTGACCTGTCCACAGGGGAACTGATTGTTACTTCAGCACCGATCGGGCAATCTTGGCTTATTGATGAGCTGAATGTCTATATGCCGACAGAAGTTATTGGCCCTCCTGCATTGCTGCAGGAGGCGGAGCCGCTTACGAAGGCGTGGAATCGTTCTGTTCTGTTTACCGAATGGAGCCGCAAGGATGAAGCATTGGCAAGGCAGCAGTTCGGCGAAGCCGTCTGGACTCGACTTGAGGATGAGCGGCAGCAGGCGCTTGCTATGCTGATGGGGTATTTGCAAGAAACACAGAAGCGCTCATTGAGTCAGCTGACGAATATTCGAACTTACGACCCGGATCAATATCTGGTGTTAGATGCTTTTACACGTCGTAATTTGGAGCTTACGGAAACCGTGCGTGAGCGTGCGACGAAAGGTTCCCTGCTCTGGCTGCTTGATCGCACCGAGACGTCGATGGGGGCAAGGCTGCTTCGTCGCTGGATTGATAAGCCGCTCATGAATCGGCAGGCCATTGAGGAGCGCTTAGAGGCCGTTGATACGCTGTATCATCATCTCATATGGCGAGAAGAGCTGCGTGAGCAGTTGTCCTCGGTATATGATCTGGAGCGTCTTGTAGGCCGGATTGCCTTCGGTACGGCGAACGGTCGTGATCTCGTTGCACTGAAATCTTCACTGAGTCAGATTCCGATGCTGAAGCAGTTATGCGAGCAGACATCGTCTGCAACACTTCACAATCTTGTTAGTGAATTGGATGCATGTGGAGATATCCACGATTGGATTGAACGTGCGGTGGTGGACGAGCCTCCGGTATCGGTACGTGACGGTGGACTGATTAAGCCAGGATACGATGAATATCTTGATCAGCTCCGAGAAGCAAGTGTGAACGGCAAGCGCTGGATCGCTGAACTGGAGCGCAGAGAGAAGGAAGCGACCGGAATCAAGTCGCTTAAGATCGGATACAACAAGGTATTCGGCTATTATATCGAGGTAACGAAGTCGAATTTGTCATCCCTGCCGGAAGGACGATATGAGCGTAAGCAGACGCTGGCGAATGCAGAACGATTCGTAACGCCTGAATTGAAGGAGAAGGAAGCGCTAATTCTCGAGGCTGAGGATAAGATGCTCGGCTTGGAGTACGAGCGCTTTAGCGAGCTGCGTCAGCGCATTGGAGGCGAGATTCGCCGCCTGCAGGCATTGGCAGAAGCAGTTGCTGAAATAGACGTCTACCAATCACTCGCTGCAGTCAGTGCAGCTAGGAGATATGTTCGTCCGGCATTCACGGAGCAATTGGATATGCATATTGCTGAGGGACGTCATCCCGTTGTGGAGGCCGTCATGCAGGGTGGAGACTTCATGGCGAACGATACGGAGCTGACAGAGCAGAATGAGACGATGCTGCTCATAACAGGGCCGAATATGGCAGGTAAGAGTACGTACATGCGTCAAGTAGCCCTGATATCGATCATGGCGCAGATTGGCTGCTTCGTTCCAGCTGAACGAGCGTCTATGCCGATTGTCGATCGGATCTTCACGAGAATTGGAGCTGCAGATGATCTAATTGGCGGTCAGAGTACGTTTATGGTGGAAATGATGGATATACAGGTGATGACAGAGAAGGCAACGCGCCGCAGTTTGGTCATCATTGACGAGCTTGGTCGGGGCACATCAACGAGTGAAGGGATGTCCATTGCACAGGCTGTAGTTGAGTATGTCCACGATCGAATCGGCTGTAAGGCGCTCGTTTCGACCCATTTCCATGAATTGGCGCATATGGCGGATCGTCTGCCAAGATTGAAGAATGTATGCATGGCCGTGCAGGAAAGCGGCAATCAAGTTACCTTCCTGCGTAAGTTGATTTCAGGCGCAGCCAGCACAAGTTATGGTATCTATTGTGCACGCCTTGCGGGTCTCCCTGATCAAATTATTGATCGTGCATACGACCTGTTGAAGCAGTATGAGACAACGGATCGTGAAGGGACACATGCATCCCCTTCGAGTTCGCAGCAAGAGATTCCTGTCAATCATGTGGAACAGCTGTCCTTATTCGGATGGGATCAGACTGCGGTATCTGCGGATAGTCCCGTTCAGGCACCCGTACAGTATGTGAAGCCTGTACAAGACGGTAAGACAGATGACGAGCAATCTGTCATGAGTATGGCAAGTACTGCCGAGACCCATCAAGCGGCACAGCAAGAGGGGCCGGATCGTTCCATTCAACACAGTGCTGAAGTAATAGCAATGAAGGAGTTCATCGGCACTTTGACAGATGTAGATGTGATGTCAATGACTCCATTGGAAGCAATGAATCAACTGCATGATCTGATGAAGCGGGCACGTGAAATTACTCGTGAATCCTAATGAATAGAGCATGAGAAATCGAGAGTTAAGGAGGTGTGAGAGATGGCAATTATTAAAATATTGGACGAGCACATTGCCAACCAGATTGCCGCAGGCGAAGTGGTGGAGCGTCCTTCATCGGTTGTGAAGGAGCTGGTTGAGAATTCGATAGATGCAGGAGCTACACGTATTGATGTATCCGTTGAAGAAGGGGGCCTGCAGCTCATCCGAGTAAAGGACAATGGTTCTGGTATAGCGGATGATGATGCGGAAAATGCCTTTTTGCGGCATGCGACGAGCAAGATCCAGACAGGGAAAGATCTATTCTCGATTCGCAGTCTAGGGTTCCGAGGAGAGGCACTTCCGAGTATTGCGGCTGTTGCCAAGGTTGAGTTGGTAACGTCGACAGAATCTAGCGGGTTAGGCAGGCGGCTTGTTATTGAAGGCGGTGCGATCAAATCGTATGAGCCCGCACAGTCCATGCAAGGGACGGAGATTACGGTACGTGAACTGTTCTATAATACGCCTGCACGGTTAAAGTATATGAAAACAATCCAGACGGAGCTGGGGCATATCTCTGATCTCATCTATCGTTTGGCGTTATCGTATCCAAGTATAGCGTTTACCTTGAAGCATAATGAGCACACTCTGCTGCAAACGATTGGCAATGGAGACTTATTGCAGGTTATTGCCTCTGTATATGGCGTTCAGACAGCGAAAGGAATGCTGCAGGTCAAGGGAGAACACTTGGACTTCGAGGTGCAAGGCTATATTGGCAAGCCTGAATTAACGCGCTCAAACCGCAATGCGATGTCATGGATGATCAATGGCAGATATGTCAGAAGCTTTCCGCTGAATCAAGCGATACTTCGTGCGTACCATACGTTCTTGCCGATCAATCGCTACCCGATGCTCGTGCTTCATGTGACGATGCACCCTTCTCTCGTGGATGTGAATGTGCATCCTGCCAAGCTTGAGGTTCGCTTCAGCAAAGAGGCAGAGTTGTGCGCTTTCATCGAAGAGACCGTGAAGCAATTGCTGCATAAGCAGCGTCTTATTCCTGAAGCGGCTCCGAAGAAGGCGAAGGTGCGAACATATGTCGAGCAAGCAGAGCTTCAATGGGAAGCTGCGGAGACGATAGCGGCCAATCAAGAGAAGCAATTAAAGCCAATGGGGGCGCTAGTCATTGAGTCTGATCCGTCCTCTGCCACGCAATTAGCGAAGGAAGATCGGGAGCAGTCACGAAGCAATGCTGAAACATCCCATCAACCTAACGTGCAGCGACAACCTGAACGAACGGGGAAATGGAATCAGCCCGCAGCAACCGAAATGTCTCGTGTTGCTCCAGAGGCCTTGCAACCTCCAAATGAATCCGTTATTGATTCTATTGCTCTAAGTGGCTCGGTAGAACAGAAGAAGACGGAGCAGCAACAACTGCAAGAGATAGGTCGCAAGAACGAGGATGAGCTGGCTGTAGCTGCAAGTGCAGATCCAGTGGCTATTAAGTCCGCTGAATCGACTTCTAGTAACGAGGACGCCGTAGACAGTCCGGCGAAACTCAAGCAAACAGTGGATCACGAATTGATTCCATCAACTTCCTATGATGCAGAGAAATCCTCGATTGCGAGCGGTCAAGAGGCGAGAGAGAGAGTTCGAGAGACGTCTCCTTCTTATGGTAGCCGCAATGCGGAAAGTTCCAATACGAGTGCTTATTCGAATCCTTATTCGAATGCTAAGCAGCAAGCAGGGCAAGCCGCAGTGAAGGCCGGTGCGGAGAAATGGAAGGAATGGCTGACGGAGGAAGGTAGTACGGACAACGCTGCATTGCCGAAGTTCCCAGCACTTTCTTACATTGGTCAGCTGCACGGAACATACTTGATCGCTTCGAATGAAGAGGGGCTCTATTTAATTGATCAGCATGCAGCGCATGAACGAATCAATTATGAATATTATTTTGAGCGATTCGGCAAGCCGGTAGAAGCCTCTCAAGAGCTGCTTCTGCCGATCACATTAGAGTTTACCCCTGCTGATGCGGAGCGGATTCGATCTCGTATGCATTTGCTGGAGCAGGTCGGGATCATCATGGAGCCATTTGGGGGCCAAACATTCCTAGTTCGTTCCCATCCATACTGGTTCCCTAAAGGGGAAGAAACGGATATTATTCAAGAAATGACGGACTGGGTGTTGAGCGAGAAGGCGCCCGATATTGCGAAATTAAGAGAGGCCTCAGCGACGATGTGCTCTTGTAAGGCATCGATTAAAGCGAATCAGCGCTTGACAGCAGCTGAGGCGGAGACGCTATTCGTCCGATTGGGAACATGCCGCCAGCCGTTTACATGTCCGCATGGCAGGCCGATCGTCATTCGATTTACAACTTACGATCTGGAGAAAATGTTTAAGCGGGTAATGTAAGAATAGCTGGGGATTTGTAATTCCCTTTCCACAGCGTATATAATGAGGAGGAGCAAATGATAGTCACGACAGGCGAGTATACGTCACCAGAGCTTAAGGAGCGGGCGCGGAAGATGGCCAAGCTGTTCGGATGGTTCTATGCTGAGCGGCGCGATCAGACTTTGCCTCGTATGCAGCGTAGATATGGCGACGATGAATTTCTCGTCTACCTGAACGATTGTGTTCGCTATTTGAAGTTAGGGGTCACAGAGCTGACTTATCATCCGAGTATGGCCTATGTGCGGGCGAAGCGGATTTTGTCCGGAGATGCGGACGGGATGATTACAGCGAGTGGTGTTACGCCTGGCGATGAGGTGTTAGACTGTACGGCAGGCCTAGCAGGGGATTCTCTGGTGTTTGCCGTCGCGGTAGGCCCTAATGGGAAGGTTACAGCGCTGGAGAGTGAGCCGTCACTGTTTGCGCTTGTGCACGAAGGGCTGCAGCTGTATGAGAGTGGTGTGGACGAGGTTACGGGAGCGATGCGCCGTATTGTGATGAAGCAGGCTGAACATCTAAGCATGCTCAGTTCACTGCCAAGCCGTTCCGTCGATGTGGTATACTTTGATCCGATGTTCCGCTCTCCCGTTACAAGCTCGGCATCGATTGATCCGCTGCGTACGATGGCGAACCATAAAGCCTTGACGCATGAAGCGATTGCGGAAGCTTGCCGTGTGGCGCGCAAGAGAGTGGTCATGAAGGAAGTAAAGAACAGCGAAGAATTTGCCCGGCTAGGATTCACCCGTGTGTTACCATCCGGAGCGAAATTGGCATATGGGGTGATTGACATTGCTGGAGGCAACGATGAGTAATAAACCGAGGCTGCTTGTACTCATTGGACCGACTGCGGTTGGAAAGACGAAGCTTAGTCTTGACTTGGCTAAGAAATTCCAATGTGAGGTTATATCCGGTGACAGCATGCAGGTATATCGGCAAATGGATATTGGTACAGCTAAGCTGCCAGTAGAGCAGCGAGAGGGCATTCCACACCATTTAATGGATATATTAGATCCCGATGAGCCGTATTCGGTCGCTGATTTTCAACTTCAGTGCCGGACACTTATCGACGAGATCGCGAACCGCAATCATACCCCATTTATCGTCGGGGGAACTGGGCTCTATGTTGAATCAGTATGCTACGGGTATGAATTCAGTGAACACGGTGCAGATGAAGCATTCCGTCAAGAAATGGTGGAATTTGCAGCTTCTCACGGTGCAGAAGCGCTTCTGGAGCGCTTGCGGGGAGTGGATCCGGAAACTGCTGACAAACTGCATGCCAATGATCAGCGCAGAGTAATTAGAGCCTTGGAAGTATATCATCTTACAGGCGAGCCATTTTCGAAGCAATTAGGCCGTCAGAAAAAGGAATCGCCGTTCGATCTGTGTATCATAGGTTTGACAATGGATAGGCAGATGCTATATAAACGAATAGAGGCAAGAGTTGATATGATGATGGAGGAGGGGCTGGTGGAAGAAGTTCGCCGGCTGCTCGAACAGGGCTACTCGCGAAATCTCGTATCGATGCAAGGCCTTGGCTACAAGGAAATCGCAGCGTATATTGAAGGTGACATGTCACTCAATGCTGCCGTTGAACTGCTTAAGCGAGATACAAGAAGATTTGCGAAGCGCCAGCTCTCTTGGTTCCGGCACATGAAGGATATTCACTGGGTTGATGTCACAGAATCAGATTGTGCAGATCAACAATTTGAACAAATTTGTAAGCTCATAGCAGGAAAGTTTCGATAACAGGTTGAATATATTTCAACACAATCTCATGATTATTGGGGGTACGGACGATGAATAAATCTATTAACATTCAGGACACTTTTTTGAATCAATTGCGCAAGGAAAGTATTCCAGTGACCGTATATTTGACGAACGGATTCCAGATTCGTGGTGTCATTCGAGCATTCGATAACTTTACCATTGTCATCGATAGCGAGGGACGTCAACAAATGGTGTATAAACACGCCATTTCCACATTCACGCCACAACGTAACGTATCCCTGATGCAAGATCATCAGAACGAGGCGTAAATTAGATGGATTGGGGCAGATTGCCAATGAAACTTTTTGCCCCTCCATCACGTCTAATGGAATATAGTCGCTGCCGAACAACCCTGAAGGGTTGTTCTTTTCATTCGTAGTCATATTGGGTATAAGTATGAGGGATATGCTTCAATCGTATCTCAACAAGGTATGAAGAGAGAGACAATCAAAGGAATAAAGGGAGTCGGATTGCAGATGACGAGAGAAAAAGAATCAACTCAACGTACGCGCACGCCGGCACATGGAAATCCTAAGCGCAAAGCTAAGAAGAAAAAGAAATGGACTTGGAAAAAGACGTTTTGGCTTATGTTTTTCACGACGGCATTTGCCGTGTTCTGTGCCGTTGGCGGTTATTTGTTCGTATTATTGAACGGGGAGCGGCTGATGCGTGAATACAAGGATGCTGATATGTTCAAGCTGGCTGAGGTATCCACTGTATACGATGTGAATGGTACAGAGCTTGCTAAGCTTGGTAAAGGCATAGAGCATCGAGAGATTGCGGAGCCAAGAGATATTCCGGAATTCGTTAGCAATGCCTTCATAGCGACGGAAGACAGACGCTTCAAGGAGCACTCCGGGGTCGATCTGTGGTCAATTGGGCGTGCGATGGTTAAGGACGTTGTGTCACGCAGCCTTGCAGAAGGCGGAAGTACCATTACACAGCAGCTTGCTAAAAATATGTTCCTGACGAGTGATAAGACGTTCTTCCGGAAGGCAACGGAAGTATCGATTGCGCTTTCGTTGGAGAATCATTTTACGAAGGATGAAATTATTACGATGTACTTAAACCGGATCTTCTTCGGTAAAGGTGCATATGGCCTTAAAGCTGCTGCTAAGGTGTATTTCAATAAGGATGACTTGAATGATCTGAAGCTATGGGAAGTTGCGACTTTGGCAGCTATCCCGAAAGCGCCGTCCCGATATAATCCGCTGTCGAGTCCAGAGCGATCGAAGGAACGCCGGGCTGTTGTTCTTCAGCTGATGTATGAACAAGGTTATATTACGGCTGAAGAGGCGAAGAGTGCTGCAGCGGTGGAATATGATCCGAAAATGTCGGGGCACGCGGCTAAGTCGGAGGATAAGCAAAATGAAGCATACAACGCATTCATTGACTACATGGTAGAGGAAGCGACTGAGAAAACGGGTCTTACCGAGGATGAGCTGTATCGCGGAGGATATCACATTTATACGACGATGGACGCGAATGCTCAGCGCATTATGTACGATGCGTTCAACAATGACGATATGTTCGAGCAGAGCCCGGATGATACGAAAATGCAAGGCGCAATGGTTATTACAGATCATAGCAATGGCTCCATCATCGCGATGGTAGGTGGGCGGGATTATGCTCGCAAAGGATTGAATCGTGCTACTGTAAAGCGTCAGCCGGGATCGTCCTTCAAGCCAATCGTGTCCTATGCGCCAGCGCTGGAGACGGGCAAGTACTTCCCGTGGTCGAAATTGAGCAATGAGAAGCAGTGCTTCGGCAAATATTGTCCTACGAACCTTGGGGGCTACACGACATCAGTAGAGATGACGGAAGCGGTTAGACGGTCCATCAATATCCCTGCTGTATGGACATTGAATGAAATCGGAATGAAAAAAGGGTTTGAATTTGCGAAAAGCCTCGGCTTCCCTCTGACGAATGACGATTATAACTTGTCAATCGCATTGGGCGGGATGACGTACGGGGTTACTCCGATCAATATGTCAGAGGCTTATAATGCATTCGCTAACGGAGGGAATTATTATGATTCCTATGCGATTGCAAAGATTACAGACCGCAAAAACAATGACTATTATGTGTATCACGTGCCGAAAGGCAAAAAGGTCATGAGTGAGAAAACGGCTTACTATATGACTGAAATGATGCGCGAAGTCGTTACGAATGGTACGGGTAAAAATGCACAAATTAGTGGTCGTACTGTTGCAGGTAAAACGGGTACGACGCAGTATTCTGTGCCAGGCTACACTGGCAAGGGCGACCGTGATGCGTGGTTCGTCGGCTATACACCGGAATGGACCGCAGCTGTCTGGATGGGGTATGACAAGACTGACAAAAATCACCTTATCCATGAGAGCAGCCGCAGAGCATCGAAAATGTTCAGCGAGGTTATGGGTAAGGCGCTGCAAAGCAAGAAGTCGGGTTCCTTCAAGAAGCCGGATAAAGTGGAACAAAAGCCGGAAGAGCTGCGGGCGCCTAGCGGGTTGAGTGCATCGTACTCTGAGAATACAAAGAGTGTGGCACTGAGCTGGAACAGCGTATCTGGTGATAATATTTCTTACCATGTTTATCGGAAGTCTTCTAAGGACAACACATTCACGCAGCTGCTCAGAGGCTTGAAGGGCAACAGCGCTGAAGATGTTGGTGTCTTCCCTGGAGAAACGTACACGTACTATGTTACAGCGGTAAATGCATCCGAAGAGTCAGGAAGATCGAATCAATCTTCCGTCACGATTAAGGAGGAGACACCGGAAACGCCAATTGATCCTCCGGCAGTAGATCCACCGGTCGTTGAGCCGCCGACAACGGAACAGCCTACGAACCCGGAAGAGCCGACACCGCCAACTGTACCAGAAAATCCAGATTCGAATAATAATCAGCCGGAAACAGGCGATAATGGTACAGGCAATGGAGACGGCGATTCTACAGGGACATCTAGTGGGGATGGTTCTTCAGGATCTACAGATACGTCTGGTTCCAATGCGACGAATGGAACTTCGGGAATGAATAGCTTCGGAACGAAAGGGTCGGATCGCATTATTAACTCTGGCGGTCAGAAGGATAAAGACAACAGCAGCAAAGATAAGTCTGCAGGCAACGGGGCAGAGGATTCTTCGGTAGAAATTCAATCTGTTACTGGGAAGATAATGAATCACAAGCAGAATAAGAATTCGAATAAGGCTGCTTAAGCTAAATGGGAATATGCGCTGATAGGTGATAATCAATCGTACATCGATTAGATCGAAGCCAAAACAGCGTGAGAAATGTAGTAGGGTGCGCAATGAATTTGATTGCGCACCTTTTTTTGCATTCTGCAATGGATTAATGGTGGAGTAAATAGAATGTCCGTTATAGCAGGATAAACTTCTAATAACCTGTACAGAGATAGAATATATTGGAACAACCGATGTGCTGTTACGTTATTGAAAGACGCGAGGTGACATCAATGAATGGTGATGGTCGTGTAATTACCGCTCAAGCACGTAAAATTAACGTTGTATTTAAAAGTTCAACTTCACCAGAATCGGCAGCGCCGATTGAAGAACTTCCTAAATCTGAATTTGCAAAACAATCTGATGACTTCATTGAAATTTGCAAAGAGCTTGATGATATGATCGGACTTGAAAAAGTAAAGGAGTTGGTGTTTCAAATTTACGCTATGCTGCAAATAAAAAAGCATCGGGAAAAAGAAGGACTGCAAATTGATTCGCAAGTATATCACATGTTGTTCAAAGGAAACCCCGGAACGGGAAAGACAACAGTGGCACGCATTCTTGGAAAGTTGTTTCGTTCGATGGGACTATTGACCAAGGGGCACTTAGTGGAGGTAGAAAGAGCAGATTTGGTTGGGGAATACATCGGTCACACGGCACAACGTACCCGAGAGGTTATAAAAAAAGCGATGGGCGGGATATTATTCATTGATGAAGCATACAGCTTAGTTCGCGGAGGAGAAAAGGATTTTGGCAAGGAGTGCATAGATTGCCTGGTAAAAGCAATGGAAGATTACAAGAACGACTTTATTTTAATCTTAGCAGGGTATCCGAGGGAATTGGATGATTTATTGCAAGCAAACTCTGGATTGCCTTCGCGCTTTTCCATGCATATTGATTTCCCGGACTATACGATTGAGCAGTTGAACAAGATAGCGCATAAAATGGCTTTCGAAAAAGAGTACGTCATCATGCCAGAAGCCATGATAAAAATTCGCGAACTGATTGCCAATGAAAAACACATGAACTTTAACTTTAGTAATGCACGCTTCATTCGAAACTTAGTTGAGAAGGCGATTCGCAATCAAGCGGTAAGGCTTATGAAAAAACCTGGAAAACTAACGAAAGAATCGCTGCTGCATTTAACATTTGAGGATTTTATAGAGTCAAAAGCCACTCCGGCTATTGAGGAGAAGTTTGCGGGGATCTAACAGGAATGGAGCGGGATGCTGATCAATACGATACAGCATCCTGTCCTTTCGAATACAGAGCCCGTTTATTTCTTAGTAGTGATGGTTACCTCTTTGCCGGTCCAATTGACTGTCACGTCCATATATTTTGCAAGCGTGCGGACTGGAACGTACGTAGAGCCGTTAATCATGAGGGGATCAGACACTTTTTTATGATTTACATACACTTCTTTTCCTTGTATGCTGATGCTCCCTCCAAGCCGGTTGCAGTATTCTCGTAAAGGAATATAAGTAACGCCGGACAGTAGTAAGCCCTCTCCGAGTGCTTTCCCATTTACGAATACAGGTACCTTTTTATATTTTGGGGTAAGAGGTTGTTTATTTTCTTTCTGTTGGGCGTGAGTTGTACATGTAGCCAAGTATTCTACCGGATTTATGTCTTTTCCGAATCCGAAGCTCGGGGAAGAGACGCTTCGTACTTCATAATGAAGGTGGGAGCCTGTAGAACGACCTGTGGTGCCCTGTCTGCCGACTTCTTGACCTTGGGCTACCTTATCCCCCACCTTAACCGTAAAGCTGTCCAGATGGGCATAGCAGTGAAGATGACCAGATGCGCCCTTAACTGCTACGACATTGCCGAAGCCGCCAAATCCGGTTCCGTGTTGACCCATTTTGGCATGGACAACCTCACCGGCCGCAAATGCGTAAATCGGAGCTTGATGTGACTTAACCAAATCAATGCCGGTATGCCAGGACTTCGAACCGGTAAAGGGGTCATTTCTCCAGCCATAAGGGCTTGTTACTCGAAATCCATAGTTATTCCAATCAATTTTTTCCACTTTCATTCTCCTTGCCGTTTTTCATATTTGCAGCTTCCTTGCTCTTGAGTATGGCGATGATTTGCTTAACCTGAGGGGGAAGAGGGAACCCGATTCGCCCATAATTTTCGGTGATGCTAATCAACTCATTGGAGATATAGAACCAGATGGCTCCAAACATTAGGAAATCCTTCTCCAGCACGATGTCCGCACGATGGGCGATCATGATTATCAGAAACATGAGCCCTTTTTTGGCAAGGCCCTTAAATCCTTTGCGGCTGCTTAAGCCCCCTTGTACATCCAGCCCGGCTTCTACAATCGATGCAATTAGGCCGCTAACGAAGTCGGCGAGCACAAGCAGAGACAGAAATTCAAGCGAAGCGTTCCACCCTCCGTAGAAGTAGCTCAGCGAGCTTCCGACACCTCCTACGATCACGTTTATAAATTTTTCGTACACGCCCTCTCCTCTTTTCTTTACGAAATGATGATTGACAATAAAAAATAGAGCGCCTACCGAAACGGCGCTCTACTGTAAATTGCAAATTATTAATTCTACATGATATAGATGTAACCCTCAGAATCCTCGAACGGATCCCCAATCCTAATTCTGGAATTCATGTCACCGGCCATTTTCGCACGAACTTTAATTCTCGAAGGATGATCCATATATTTCTGATAAGGAATTCGAATTTGGCACGGCAAATTACCTGACAGTACGAATATGCTGGAACGTAAAACCGCTTTTTCCACTACTCGAACTAAAGAGCGAATTCCCTTATTTTCGGTTCGACGAACGATGATTTTGCCATGTGCTTGTTTTTTATCCTTAGCAACGATGCCTATACGACAAGGAAGGGATACACTCTTTACAACGGTCAGTTTGCCGAAGATGAACTTCCTATTTACGGTAATCCGAGAAGGGAGGGATGATTTACCTTCGACCCTGATGCGAATCTTGCACGGAATTGAAAGTTGTTCTGTCCGTCTTACCCTGATCCTACCCTTTAAACGTGGTTGACTGATGTGTGTCATGCAGGATATCAGCGCAAGCCCTTTGCATCGTACAACGAGATGCCCGTTTAGGTCTGAATCTTCTTCCCGTCTGACCGTGATGAAGCAACCGAGATTCGGGTTTTTGACGGCCATGTGTGAATCTATCGTACCCATAACTGCAACTTTTAGGCGGCAGGCAATCGCATGATCGAACCATATTTGTTTGACATTCAAGGTTGAGGCGATATCTTTGCTTTCGGTTCTACGAACAATAATGCGGCAGTTCTTTAGATCTGCCCTGCCAAATGTGTAAACGGTCTTATCTGCGTATTCGATCTCGAGTTTAGGGCTATAATGGCTTTCTCTGGCATAAAACCGCTTAAAGAATTTTTCGCTTTCATCTGCCATTTGCAGCATAAAGCCATTATTCACTTTATTGCCGCTATACCAGTCAACTACAACGTTCGTAAAATCGACAGATTGATAGCCACTGATTGTGCCTACATCCATTTCAGCAATTTTTTCTGTTGAGAAAGGCTGATTGTCCCAAGTAATTCCTTTTTCCGTCCAATCACGATTTAATTCATAAAGGTTCACAATCTGATTCGGGTTGGTATCCGCTTCACAGTAAATGTTTAGGTGAGCCGATTTAATCGTCTGATCTGGGGGAATGGACGACAAGTCAAAGCTGACAAAGGAACGGTAGAGCTCATTGAAATCGGTATTAAAGCCGGCGTACATATCCTGCTCGGTACCATAGTTCAATTTAGGAATGCTTTTACGTACGAATGCATCTTTGACGGGGGTGAGCGATACGACCTTAGTAGGCTGCTTCACGATGCTTATGATTGCTTGCGCGCGATTGTTGATAGGGACGTTAATTCTGCATGTCAAGTTATCATGGATTTTGACATTGAGCGTAGAGGGCATTACATAGTTGATAATCGGCAGAATCCGTACGCTGCCCGTTGCTCTGTTGTTAATGGGTACATTGATTCTGCATGTCATATTTTCATGTATTTTTACATTAATAGATGAAGGTAGGGCATAGGTTATAATGGGCAGAATGCGAACCGCACCCGTAGCCTGATTATTTGGCGGTATATCTATACTGCAGGGGAAAGAGCTAGAAAACGGAACTAAGATTGACGATTGCACCTGATATCCATAGCTGTCATCGAGAAGGAATAGCTGCATTTCAGCTACATAGGCAAAGTTTTGATAATTTGATTTTGTGATGGATAACCTGTAAAATCTATAATTTATTTTCGATTCTAACTTATTAATGTCTAAATTTCTGCTGCAAATTACTTTTTCATAAGTGGCGTTTCTAACGTTATCTAGCAAAATCCAGTTGCTATTATCAATACTTCCTTCAAGTTTCCAATCTACAGGGTAATACGCTTCAATACGATGTAATTTATAACCGCAAATCGATCTATTGTTATTCTCGCCCAAGTCAATTGTTATCGTGCTTGGATCCGAGCTCTTATAGCGCCATGCGTCTATTGGGTCATTCGATTCCGTTTTTCCGTCAAATGCTTTCCAGGGATGAGAATCACCGTTATAGGTTCCTATAGCATTAATCTCATAAGGGGCAGGGGATATTGCAGATGTCATATCCGGCGTTATCCTTTTTAAGGAATGGCTTTCCTTAGGTATGACAATATTATTTTCATCATATTTGAAAACATCATCTATATACAAATTGAAATTATAGAATGAAGGCACATTGATATTGCCTGTCGTTAGTGTAACTCTGATTTTTAATCGGCCGTTACTTATGTCTGTACCTAGCGTAATATTTTGCAGGGTTCCCCCATTCTTAAGAGGTTTCCACCCTGTCCATGTCGATCCGCCGTCTAAGGAAACGGAGGTTTCAATTGTTACACTAGTTCCAAGAGGAGTTTCTTCTAACCAATACGCATGATTTGTACGAAGTTTTCCAATAGAGGAAATATCATAAGTTTGTTCACGATAACCCGTATATGTCACACCGGCATATACTTCGCCTTCGCTAACAGTAATCGGATAAGAATCTGATCTTATGAGTTTGAATTTTACGTATCTTGCGATATGAGATTCGAAAGAATGATTAAAAGAGAGTGTCCGATTTTTACCTTCCCCGTCGATCGCCAAACTAGAAAACGTGACACTGTCTATACTGCCTAATACTTCTACATAGTGAGGTGTACTCGCAACTGACGATCCCACAAAAAAGGAGGCACCGCCAATTGGTTGCGGTACACCAAGATCAATCACGAGTTCTTCCAAAGAGGTGGAATCATAGCGAAACCACTTGTCACGTATACCATCCGTAAACATTTTATTTTTGTCATCGCCGGTGGTGAGCTTTGCATTATTTGTTTTCGTATATGGTTTGTTCAATGCCAGGTTCGTCTGTAGATTATGATTGACGAGAGTTAACTTTCCGACAGCATCAACGTATATATCTGAATTGCTAAAATAGCCTTGCTGCATTTGAGCTTGCGTCTGCTCAACGATTCTATACATATGTCACCAACTTCCATTGCATTGGAATATTGTAATTCAATTTATACTTTATCGGATTTTACTCTTACATTGAATGTTCCCCCGCCTTTCGCAAGCTCTGATGACGTTACTCTAATATAGAATGGAAGAGTGTCATATGGAGCCAACGTCGTTGCCGGATAATGTAATTGTTTTTCAGGGATGAAAGGTGTTTCTGTCATACTTAGCTCAACTTGAAACTCCGAAGACGGATTATCTACAAAGAGTTGGACATTCTTAACGCTGTAATTAAATAAATTTTCTAGTACTACCTGTTTAGCGGGGGTCGTCTGGCCAGCGATGATCGTCTCAAAATCAATCAACATCAATGAAATTCCATTATGATCCGAATAATAATCCTGTGAGGCCTCGTCTTTGAAAAATATGTTATTATCTGCTTCATAAAATGCTTGATATATAAAAAGGGAATCCGGAACTGTAGTATCTTGCCCTAGAGCAATATAATTACCGTCCATGGAATAGGAGAGCGACTGTACTTCATTCGAGAAATTTCTACCGGAGTCAGGCGCTATCGAAGGATCAATATCGATTCTTTTCCCGATTAATCCCGTATTCCGATGAAAACGGTAAAAAAACAATTTCGGCTTATTCTTCCATGCGTCATACTGGGCGATTGCAATAAAACGCTCCTTGGGAGAGAATCTGATGGCTCGGGGAGTTACATCGCCAGGAAGTGCAGGAAAAGTAGGTGAATCAATAATTCCTGAATCTGCATCTAACTTACAGACACATATGAAAGGAGCTTCACTCAGTGCAAAAGTAATATATTTGAAGTCAGCGGATACATCGACATCCAGTATTTTACCAGAAAGTTCTTTTGGTATTGTGAGTGGGTAGTCGTTAATAACTACACCGTCTTGTAACGAACAAGCTTTTATTGTTTTGTTATACAGAAATGCAAGTAATATACTGTCATCTGATGAAATAAACAAACGGCGTATTTCATTAGTGAGCACTCTTTTTGATTTTAAAGCCCCCATACCTGTATCTTCGTTCCAAGCATATACCTCAGCTTGTTTATAACCCGCTAAAATAAGATAATCATTGTGATGCGAAAAAATAAAATCAGCAATATCGCCTCTGGGGTCGGCCATTGTTGAGGTAGAAGGCTTGGTAAATCCCCCGGTACCAGCATCGAATTCGTAAATTTGGAAGTTGAAATATCCCGAATAGAGAAAATATTTTTCTGATTTAGAAAACCTAGATAACGCTTCTCCTCTTCCATTATATCCTCCTGTCGGTTCAGGAAGTTCTATAAAGGATTTAGTTGATTGATCCATCTTGTAGATGGTAGGTTTGTATAAGTAGTTAACGGATAGGTAAGAGGAAGACGGTGAAAAGTTAACATTTCGAATTCGATTCCGCGGCGCATTAGGTGAGCCGACTACACGAAGCGTTGGATCAATGGCTATTGGATAGCTGCGGTCCTTATGCGATAACCAAGACCATGGTACGCGTATTTGTAATGTTGCCATATTATCATGCTTACTCACCTTATAAGAGCACAGGATGCTTTCCGATCCGTAGCTCTCAAAGGCTATAGGTGAGGGTAGTGAAAATACTTCTTTGCCATTTTCGTCTTTACATACGATCGAAGACATCGTAGTAAACTGATCGGGTTGAATTTCATTTTCCACATACAAGTTGATGCCCGAGGAAAAATCGATTTTTCCTTCTACTACTAAATAATTCTGACCACCAAGCAAAGTACCGTGTGATTCTAATCTAGAATGCAAAATGGTGTTGTGCTTTAATGAGCCTGCCTCCACAATGAACTCATCATCTACATGTGGGACTATATTTTTATAAAGAATGCGATTATCATCTTCAATCCCCGCCGGAGCATCGTTAATGCGACCAAGCCACTCCTCGTTGCCGAATTCATCTGCAAATCCGATGCCAAACGGAGTCCACTCAAAGAAATGATCGCCAGCTTCAACTCGAATGGGAGCGTAATCACAAACATTTCGTTTAAAATACGCCTTCATCGTATCTGAAACATTTTCGTAGGCGTACGGATATAACCTACTTGGTTTAATTGATGGATTTGCATCATGTTCTTTGCCATTCACATCTGAATAAATATGGCGATTTGAATTCATCATTTCAAACTTATTTATGTTTATTTTAATTGGACTCATTTCTTATCCTCCCCTCATGTCAATCGTTCAGAAAATTTGATGAAGTTGAAATTCTCCTATACTTTATCGCATTTTACCCGTATATCAAACATGCCACCGCTTTTGGTTTTTTCGGACGATGTTACTCTGAGGAAGAACGAGCATGTTTCACTTGGGGTAAGAGTAATTGGAAAGAGTAGGATTTTTTCTGGAGTAAATGGGACTTCCGTTTTACTTAATTCAACCAGAAATTCCTGTGAAGGGTTATCAATGAATAATTGAAGATTGTTCACGTCGAATTTGAATGCATTCTCTAGCAATATTTTTTTTGGTGGCGTTGTTTGTCCCGCGATAATGGTCTCCAAGTCAACCAATTTCAAGACCTGACCGCTATCATCGGAATAGTAATCATCAGTGGCTTCGTCTTTAAAAAAAATATTGTTTTCCGGCTCATAAAAAAACTTATATACAAAGGCCGACTCGTCCCATGAAACGGCAGAAAGATAACGCCCAGTGTACGAAAAGTGCATACTTTTGCATTCTCTGTTGTAAGTAGGGTCAGGTTGCCTTATCGTGGAATCGATGGCCATTCTGGCGCCCAGCTTCTTCGTTCGTCTATCGAATTTATAAAATACGATCCTAGGATCCTTTTTCCAAGCTTCATATTGGAAGGTTGCAATGTACTTCTGTTTTTTAGAAAAGGAAACAGCGTTTATCGTGTTATCGGTATAGGTGGTGATTTCAGGGGAACCTATAATCCCTTTGTTAGCGTCGAAATCATAAACCGAAAGTTTAGCATTACCGTTAACGCCGACTGCAATATATTTTCCATCGCTTGATATATCGAAGGATGTTAGGTTGTTATTCTTCAGCGCGGAAGGTACTTCAAGCTCTTTATCAATACGACCATCAATATATTTACATATGTAGAGATTAGCTCCGGATTGATAACTTATAGTATCTTCAAAGAATTGAATCTTGTTGAGTCGATAAGGAATCCCTTTGGTCGTTAGTTTCGTAAGCTGGCCTGTTTGGTTATCAAAATTGCAAATATATAAAAAATAACCAGCACCAAACGCTATCCTGTTTCCCGAGGGATCCATTGCCATTGCTTCTATATATTCTTGTGGATTGGAAAAGTTTTTCTGAACAATTTCGGCAGTATAGCCATTACTATTCTGTTCATATTTGTACACTTTGAGTGAATTATACCCACCTAGAAAGAAATAAGAATCATCATTAGAGAACATGAGAGACATGCATCTATCTATTTTATAACCGGATATTGGTTGCGGGAGTTCTTCTGCTTTATTCGTCGCTTCATTTATATGGAAAATATTTGCGGTGCTTCTTTTTCCAATTGCGAACATATTGCTCTGATTTGCAAATGTTGTGTACCAAGCGCTATTTAATGTTGCTACATTATCTGACACTACAGCTTCAACCGTAGGGTCAATCGCGATTGGATATTGTCGATCAGGGTGGGCAAGCCAAGCATAAGGAACAATGGTTTTAATGTAAAGAACATTATTCTTTCTAGAAACTTCATACTTACAAATAATATTTTTCTTTGTTTGCACTTCATAGGTTATGGGTGCAGGAAGCTGAAACATGAGTTCTCCGCGATTATTTCGAAACACAATACTTTCCGAAGTCACAAATTGTTGATCCTCTTGCAACTGATCTTTGATAAACATAGAGAATGGGGCTGTAACATCAATTTTTCCTTCTGTGAAAAATGCCAGGTGATTCTCACTTAGAGGTGCTTGTGGTAGAGAATGAAGGATCGTATTATGTTTTACTTGCCCCTCATAAATTATGAATTCCTCGTCAATATCAGGGAAGACCTCCGGATATACGATTTTGTTACTTTCTATTTTCAATGCTTCACTGCTGCTGATAGTGCCCAGCTTTGTAATGTTTCCATGCTCGTCCTGAAAACCTGCTCCTATCGGGCTCCACTCTAACTCGAAATTATTCCCTTCAACTATTACGGGGGAGGATTCGCAAATATCTTCTTTAAAATACGTCCTTATCGAATTTCTAACATTTTCGTATGCGTATGATTTGCGGCTACTGGGCAGGATCGTAAAATTTATCTCTTCTTTATTTCCTTGATCTTCAACGCATATAGATGTTGGTTGTTCAACAGCTTCCGTTTTGATTCCAAACGCGCTCATCGTATCCCTCCCTCTTGGATGATCCATTGCAGCTCGCCGGCAACATTTTTCCGGAGCGGGGCATGAACTCGGTGGACAGTCTCACCATTGCATGTAATAAGCAAGTCACCGTCTAGCTCTTTGGATGATACGAGTCGAAGATGCAGGTAGGCCGGATGATCATAAGGAATGACCGTTAAAGCCTTAAATTGTAGATTCATGTCCTTACAAGCCGTTAGAGTAGTCTTGTAGCCAAAAGTATAGGCTGTAATGGTGGAGGGGACGATGGTTTCCAGAGTACCAGGATGAATGTACATTTCCGAGGTTTTGTATGAAATAATATCGTTATATTTGATTTGTTGTCCCGTTAATGGTATCTCCTCATCTTGCATAACGTAGGTGAGTTCATACATTTTGCCGTCAAGTTTGAATGAGCCACCGCTTATTTCGTAATAAAATCGTAGACCGTGGCCAATCAATCCGAAGCGTGCCAATCTCTCCTTATTTATTGCTGAAAACGGGTTTTCTTGCTTATCCTCGAAATTATATTCGCTCAGAAACGTCCCATCATCATATTCCGACAGCCAAATGAATCCTTGTTCAACCGGGGAACAAGGATGAATGTGTTGAAACATAAGAAGCCTCCCATTGTATTGGAAAAATAACGGGCAATCATATATGATTGCCCGTATTACCATTATGTTTGTTATTATTCGTGATGGTATGTAACACGAGTTAAGAAATCAATACTGCCGGCAGGGGCAAGGGCTGGTACATTAGCGCGGAGTGTCACTTTTGCGTAGTTTGCTTTTGCGCCATTGACACTGCCGTCATTTACGCCACCTGAAATGATGCCCGCGCCTACTCCTTCGGCTTGGATGGTTTTCGCATTCGTTCCGCCAATAGGGGTAAAGGTAGATTCGTTCATGGAATCCACTCTCACTTCAATCCATTTGCCCGTAACTAACGGTCCCGTGTCTCCACCAGAGAAGTCTTTTGTAGTGATTATGCAATTTTTCATATCGGAAACAGCGGTATTTTTCCCTTTGTTATTCCAGATAAGAAATGTATCTCCATTCGTCTTCGAGCCTGCATCTACTGTCCCGATGTCCCACGAGTTAACTTGTGAAGTGCCGTTCTCATTTGTAAATTCTACAATTGGTGCTGCCATAATTAAATCTCCTCCAAATTAATAGTTAAAGTTGTTATATTAAATTTGAACATCAAGTTGAATCGTGACACCTTGAATGTCCTGATCCAGATTCGTGATATTCAAGCGGAAATAATCATTTGCATTTACCTTGACGTTCTTGAGGACATGTCCGATCGAATTCGTCTCTCCAGGTTGGAAAAGGATATTGTCAGATAAGATATTGTTCCATGCCCCATTATTTTTGAACTCTTTTTCCGATATTTTTTGAATTTCAATTTCTGTACGGTTTAATATCCCGCCCTGAAGGCAAAATGCCTTTACGTTTTTTATTTCTCCGTCAAAAGGAAAAGACGTAAGCAGTGGGGGAACGCCGGCCATTCTCGGTTTCCCGACGACGAACATGATCGATTTGAGTTCGAGCTTGTCGTGAAATTTGGCGTAATCTTCTTTGCTCATCAAGCCATTCAAGGCTCTGGAAGCGAGAGGGAAAGCTGTCTGTGTAAAGTTCTCGATGAGCATCCAACTGGAGCCATCCCAGCGATATATATTACCGGTTGATCGAACCATGACCGTCCATCCGATTTCGGGCTTCGGGTACGTAATTAGTAATCCGTCATACGTATTGACCGGAGGCTTGTAAATCTTCATTGCATTGCGGATCGCGATAAGTGCTTGATCTGCTGCATCAAGGGCAGTTTGTGCGGCACTTTTTGCATTATCAGTGGCGATATTCGCTTCGAGCGCTGCCTGGGTGGCATTTGTAATCGCTTGATTGATCTCTACCAGCTTTTGGTTGTATTGCTGAAGATGCGCTAGCATGTCATCGATGATGTCTTGCAATGTTTTCACTACATCGGGACTTCGTTCAACCATTGCATAGATGCGAGAGGCAGGGTACATGATCATTCCTTTGCCTTTATATTGGCATAGGAGCGTTTTTCCTTCGTGCGCCGGATGGAATTGGATTGTACCGACAGCGTAATTTACTAGATATTCATTTTCTTCCAATGATGGTTTGTAGGCAAAATCTTCAGCATCAACTTCGATCATGCCTGCAATGCGGACGCGCTCCTGAGTGGATGGAATTTCAAGCAACGTAATCATTCCGTTAATAATGGGAAGCGAATCCGCCCGATCCGCGTAAGGGGGAGTCCTCCAAATAATCGTTAGCGGATCATTGTACTCGAGATAGGTTTGAAGTTGCGTCATATTCTATCACCTCCTTATAAGAATTTATATTCGTACCGGAATTGTAGTCGCGCATTACCATTCACCCTCAGCATATTGATGCCGGCAGGCAGCTCCAAATATTGATCGTTAAAATTGGTATACCGGTATGTAACTGGTAAGGATGACTCAATAAGCTGCGTGTCATTATTGATATAAACAGTCTCCTGATCGGTAAGATCACGCATCATAAAATCTGATTGTTTCAAGGACAGATTATGAATAGTAATCGAGCCATGGCCTTGCTTTGTTATCCATAATTCCGGCTTTAAGGGAAGGTCGCCCTTGTTGTTCACTATAATGACAGGTTCAACGTACAATGAGAGCTGCTTTAACTTAGGTGTTGCAGAATAGCCAGCCGACTGCATAAGCAGGCGGTACATAAGTTGGATTTGATTGAGCTTCGTGGTTGGATCAAGATCGGGAATAGAACCTCCAATGGTGCAGGTTCGCCATTCCGTCCAGCTTCGTCCCTGATCGAAAGATATTTTTGTTTGGATGATAACTTGCGTATGATTGGGTACGTCCGCATCCCAAGCTATTCTCGTGATGCTACCATCCGTATCGACAGGTATCGTTAGGGGAGAGGAGGTTGAAATACCCTTCAAATTGCTTAATGAAAGCCAAGTAGCCATATCGGGTAAGCACCTCTAATCTATTTTGCCAAATGGGCGAAACATGGATGCGACTCCGGCTTCCTTCCATTTAGCAATTCTGTAGCTAGACCATACGGCATTCCCATCATTCGTCGTAATGCCGTTCGAGGCTGCCCATGTAGGTTCAAATATTCCGGACTCTCCCGCAACGACGCATACGTAAAAACGTCCGTTATCGATCGTAGGGAAGACTACATCATGATGCTTATAGATCGTGGAAGGCTTCCATACGGCAGCTCCCTTCGTGTCCTGAACTTCTGAGCCGCTGGCAACGGGGAAAGTCGGCTCCAGGACGGCGGAGTAACCGGCCTGAGTACATTCATAGACATGGCCGTTATCAACAGAAGGAACGATCCGATTACCGATTGAAAATGAGGTAATGCCTGTCCATTTCGGTGCGGCTATTCCGGCCCTCGTGCAAATCCAGCCCGCATAGTCCCCTGTATCAGGTTTCAGATTCCATACCCGTCCTGCTACGGGATGATGACCGCTAATCGGATATGAGGTGGCGTAGATTTCGGATTCGTCGTCTATCTTCTGGAAGTTGGACGCCAAGTCCAATATGGTTTGGTACGTTTCATCAGTATGCTCGGGTTTAATGAGCTTGAGCTTGTTCGTTAATGTTGACATATTGCGCTCCTTTCGTTATAGGTCTTTCCAGCGGGTTCCCGCAGGTATATCACTCCAGCGCGGAGCATAAGGCTGCAAAATTAAATCACCACTGTTGTCTATCGTGGTACGTTCCAGTGTATGCGTTGAAAAATCATCAATTTTTAGACTGTAGGGTGCATCTTTCCACTCATAAACTCGCGAAGAGATTGGTGGTGAGTAGGCGTAAGGTGAATCGCATCGGAAGGAAATCGTTATATAGCCATGCTGAAGACCGTTATGGATCAAAGTCGGCTCGTCAATCACGAGCGCATAATAGATTTTTTCCGGTTCTTTACCCAGGTCGTTCGTGAAATAAAGAGGCTGATAGTAATCGTGCTCCGTCAACCAGCGTGCAACTTCTCTAATTTTTGCGGTGTTAAATCGATCTTCAAAGGCGAAGGAGACGCTGAATCGGAGCGGGCTCTTTTTCATTCCCTGAAAGTAGGGGCGAGTGCTGCCTTTGATCGACTCTTCCAATATTTCGCGTGAGCTGGCGAGCGGTTCTTCCAGCATCATGTTGTCACCGATGGTTACGTTGATAATGCCGAAATCGCTTGATTTCTTCCCTGCATAGGAGAAGTACATCGAGTCTCGTATCATGATCGTTATCCCTCCTTTCGTTTAACCTCCAATATGGACAGACTGATTTCCTTCTTGGATGGTCGTTGAAGTGTTCAGGTGTGTAGTTACTGTCGAGCCTTGGACAGCAATGAGCTTGCCGTTGGCATAGACATTAGAATTGTTCCCTGCCGCGATATATCCTCGACCGCTATCAGATGTTCCGGGGCGAATATTGTAGTAGCGGGTACGTGACGTATTGGATGGGACAGGTGGGGAAGCTGTCCAATTTTCATCAACGGAATCGCCAGCAACGCATATCGGAGTGCCATTCGCACAAATAGAGGTCAAGGAAGATTGTATATTTCCTTTAATCAACGCATCGGTACTTTCGGAACCATCGTACTCCCATCTCGAATTGAAAGTTCCTACTGTATATCGTTCAATATCATACGTGACATGTCCTGACTTAATAGATTGTACGGTTCGATGGCCATTCAGCGCGATTGCCGCCATATCGTTACCTCCTCAACATAAAATAATCCCACAAAAGCGGGATTCGTAATAAACCAATTAATTCAGATCGATTCTAGGCGCAATGAATTTCATGTTGCCGGCGGATTCGAACTTCATGTCCTTAGTCGATTTAATATGAATGGCGCCGTCTGACGTAATTTCGATGAAGGAACCGGAGCTGTGGCTAATTTTTGCTCCGCCGGATTCCACTTTAAGGAATATTCCTTGGTCTGACAGATTGATGCTTCTTTCCCTTCCCGTATTGCTGGCCCCGTATTTCAGTTCGTAGCCGCCTTTGTACTTTCTTTCAATGGCTCTGCCGCCGTCATTAGGGGAACCGTCGCCTAAGCCAATGAATCTTCTAGGCTCTGCCTGATCACCGGTGCCATCGAACGAAATCTCTTGCTTAATCTTTTCGTCCATCTCATATTCCATGACCGGATAATTTGTCTTTTCTATGGTCATTTGCCCTTTTTGTTCGGGGTTTTTCCAGTACAGATAGCGTCCATCCTCAAGTGTTTTGTGCTTTTCGCTCCCATCCTTGACCTTGCCTGTAATGAATTTGATGCTGTTGCCTTCGACGCGAATATAGTTCGTCCACTCATTTTTAGCCACATTGGTCAATGTAGATAGCTTGCCTGCCGTCAGATCGGAAATAAATCCGTCCTGACTCGTAATGATATTGGCCGCTATAAGCCCGGCGTCGATTGCACCGGCTCCAATTACGTCCCATTGGTTCATGAAAATTTTCTTGTTCTCGGAATCCATGAGCAGGGTGTTATTTTTATCCGTCACGATCAGCTTTTTAACAATGGCAGTACCGTCCATTTTGATCCATACAGGGGCGTCAATTGCCTCTTCGGCACCTGCCCAAAATCCGGTTTGTGGGTACATTTTCATGATGCCGCCGCCGTCTCGCAGGGTGAGCTTAGAACCTTCAATTTCGCCGTTTTTGAAAAATGAGTTTTCGATTTGCGCGTCATCCGCAAATAGCTTGTTCATCCAGACATTGCCGTACATATCGGCCCGGAACGGTGCGGAAGACCAGGTGGAAGCCCCTAGGCTCAAGCCTTGCTGCTTGTTGACCTTGAAAACTTTATCTCCCTCGCCGACCTGCAAATCGCCAATGAACATCAAGTCTCCATCCAGGGTGGTGTACAATGTTTTCTGGTAATCGCCGTCTCGCTTGCGTTCAATGACAAAGCCTTCATCTGCGGTCATCGATACTCGGTTCATGATGCTCGTATCTCCGCAGTTCTTACTGGCATAGCGATTTAGATAGAATCCGAATTTGTCCGGTGTCTCTGAAAGAAGCCCGAGCTTCACGACTTCCCGGCCGCAGCGGTCGTCAATCATGAGGCGCGAGCCCTCAATCGTAAACACACCAGTCGTATCGCCGATTACGACGCGTTGACCTAGAATGATTTTGCCGAGCACCATCTCGGCAATGACGCCATCTGCGGAGATAGCCGTCTCGTAGCGGAGCCCACCAGAGCGGGTCAAGCCGACCTGACCGTTCGTCAAGCGAAGGAAGCGCAGCGGATCATTTGGGTCGGTAATGGTAATTCCCTTGTTGTTGATGTCGACCGTATTGTTGATGCTCATGTTGATTTGGTTCGTAATTTTATCCCAGAAGTTATCGAACAGCTTGCTCATACTCGATGTATCCACTACGGCCTTGCCCCACTTATTTTTGCTTGCGTCAACGATGATGGAAGTGTTTTTGGATTCATTAAGGAATTTTTCAATGCGTGAAGCTTCATCATTCACATTTTTAAAATTGCTTAAGACGATGCCGATATTGGAAGATTCGAAATCATAATTGATTTCAGAGATACGCGCGACAACAGAGGTTTTCGTAGGCTCGTACTTGATATTGACGAAATCCCCCAGTTTGAGCTTATCCCAATTGTGCTGCTCCTCGATGACTTCCAGGAAGTTTACGATATCGATGTCGATGGAAAGCGACGGCTGCTGCAACTCCTTGAATTTTTCCAGCCCTGCCTTATATAGATCTTCCTCTTCGATGTATTTCTCATCGCTGAATTCTCTTTCGATGACGAACAAGTTAAGCTCCTGCAGCTGCTCCGGGGTGAAGTTCTGATCATGAGCAAGCGTTGCCTGAAGTTCGCTTATCTTGGTTTGCACCGCTTGCAATTGACGGTTTACAGAGTCGATCTCCAGTTGCTTCAGTCGAATCTGATTCTCTGTATTATCGAGACTATACCGTTCCACGATGTCGCGGTCGGCTCCAGCAAGATTCCATTCATCTAGTGTAATGCTCGCAATTTGAAGAAAAACGCTGGCATTGCCGCCATCGAAGCTGACGGTAACCTGATCATCGCCCTTAACTTTGTGAAGAAGAACCCATTTACCCGACGAAGAGGATACGGATGTACCATTAATCTGTATGTTCACGCCTTGCGCATTGTCTATTTTTGCTAATATAGCGTAGGGGTAAATGGGATTCAACGTGAAGGAGCGGGTGCTGCTGCCGCTGTGAAGGTATCGCTCGAAGAACATCTTTTGGTCGAATTGCTGACTAATGACTCTGTCCGTGACGACGACCTCATTGTTTTTCAGGCGATCCAATTCTACTTCAAGACTGCCAAGCTGCAGTTCTAGCGATTTCCTCTCTTTTAAAAAAGCATCAAACTGTCCTCTCTTCGATTCCACTAAGGCCTCATAGTCCTTAAGAGCATGGCACAATGAGTCACTCATATGATAGCTGGAGGAGAGAACCCGATGCTGTTGATCACGTTCGAATGGGTACATGAAGAAGCCGAAATTCTCGATATAATTTTGCCCTGTCGGATTTACTCGCTGAATGCCAAGGCCGTCATGACCCGTTGCCGACAGACGAGTAACCATCTCGTCGGTCTTTATGTTTTTCCCCAATGCCTTCATGTATTTGCCGTAAGAGAAGGTAAGTCCGCGGTTGATGCCGGTTAGTTCCGGCTTCGTCATGCTAATCATGCGTTTGTCCGTATCGAAATGTACGATTGCGTTATAGGTCTCGGCAACGGAAAGCACTGCTGACAAGACGTTGGTGTTCGGGAACTCGAACGCCCGGTAAGTAAGCTTGAAATCGGCATCTAAATAATCGATGCTCCATATCGTATTTTTCAAGAGATCGGTAAGCACTTGTTCTGCATGATACGATTCCGCTTCATACATGCGGATGGCTTTGTCGGTCAGCTCATGGGCGGCTGAATAACATTTGATTGTTTTGCTGTCTTTATCAGTGCCTACATTTTCGCTGATTTCATTAATTATGAACCATTCTGTCTGATTCTGGTGCACAACCTTGATCAAATAACGCTCCTTCAGGAGTTCAATATTACGGTTATCGATCCACAAATGGTTCACGTCTAGTTTATAAGGGACGGATAGCTCAAGCTCGTCCACATCATTCAGCTTCCTCCGGATATGGTCATCAGTTGCTTCGCTGAGTTTGGCGATAATTTCGCGGTTAGGCTTGGCGATGAAGTATTGAGGCTTATCCGGCTTGCGCTGCCAATCTATATCTCCTAGCAATTGTCTCACATCCTTTCATTGTTAAAAGTAGGGGAGAGAAAGATATGTTATATAGTACGATGACGCAGGCTTGTATTGAGTGCGGACTTGAATTTGTCCAGCAGGCTCTCACCCGTATCTCTGTCGTTAGCGTTAATCTCGACCTTGCTGATGTTAATGCTGCTGCTACTGCTGGAGTTCATGCTGGCACCTTGATTCGGCATCTTCAAAGAGAAAGCATCGGGTTTCCATGCCTTCATCGATCCGACGATATTGCGTGTCATGTCCACGATCTTCAGCATGTTGGAGGTATCCGATTTATTGAGAACAATTTCTTTTTCATGGGCGAGGAGCCACTTCGGTCCAGAGAACTGCGGTGTTATGCCGCCTGATTCAGCTGAAAATGGTGGTTTTTTGTTCTCTAGCTCTTTAAAGGAACCGTCGAGAAAATGATGCTTGGCACGTAATATATCATTCGCTTTGCGAAGTTTATCGATATCCTGCTTCCAAGTTTTAATATTGGGATCATTTTTATTCTTAATTACCTTCTGAGCGAGTGCTTCCGCCTCTTTTTTATTGTCCAAATATTGATTCCAATCCCTGAGCTGCTGACTTTGATCGGAGCTGCCGCCGCTTTGTCCCGAATTCCCGTTACTGGTTGAAGGGGCGCCGCTACTAGATTTGCTATCGTGATTGGTGAATTTGTTAAAATCATTGAAATCTTGTTTAAAGGAATTATTAAGATTTTCGAACATTTTCTCACCGATTGTTTTACTCTGAGTAGTGAGATAATTAAAGAATATGTTATAAGATTCTCGAATTTTACTGAGCTCTTCATTCATCTTAACCGTATCATTGCCCATCAGTATGACCTTCAAATTATGAAATCCTACCTCATCCTCGAGAAGCCCTTTATAATACTGATCATACTCTTTCTTTTTTTTATCCAGCTTCTCAAGCTCTATTTTGTGTGTTTCTTCTTCTACTTCCTTTTGCTTCTCAATGATTTCTCGTCGATCCTCGAGTTGATCCTGCAAGCTGTTTTTGCGCTGCTCACGCTCATGATCCAGCTTATATTTCGAGATTTCCTCGTTTTTCGCGTCCAGTTGCTCCTGAATGTTTTTTCGCTTGACCTTTGCTTCGAACGAGCTGTCCATTGCAAGCACATTGAGCTTGTCCTGCAGCAATTGTCTTTCCTGAATCAGCTTTTTGAGCTGCTCCTCATAGTCATCTTCCGCATTCGCCCGATCAAAGGATTTTAACTGAGCATTGATATATTTCTCATAGTTTTTGAGATCTTTGTCCAGCAGCTTCGTGCGTTTTTCGTAACGTTCATTTTCTTTTCTGATCTCTTCCTCGACGGCCTGTTCTTTAAGTTCTTTTTCTTTCTGATACAATTTTTTCAGATTATCAATGATCTTATCGGCCTGCTCGGATTTTGTTCTAACCTCGGCGTCATGAAAGTCTACGATTTGCTTGCGGGCATCCTGATGGTATTTTTGCAGGAGTTGGAGCTTGAATTGTATTCTTGCTTTTTCAGCGGGACCCAGATCAGTGCCCAATTTTCGTTCGAGCTCGATTAATTGCGTATTGATGTTGAGATTCATTTGGACATACTGCTCGGCAATTTGCTTATCGATTTCAATCGCACTTTTTTTCTTTTCTTCCGTATCCAGGTTACCAAGCAGTTCTTTCTTCTGCTTTAGCTCTTCGATGTTTTGCTCATATCCAGCGACCATCGCCTCAGCCTGCGCTTTACCGGTATCTTCCGCTTGCTTAACGAGTTCCTCATCTTTTCCCTTCATCAATCCCGTGAGGCTTTCTAGATAAACTGCAGCGGCGCGCTTTTGCTCTGCTGTGTTTTGGGGATTGTTCAAAGTACGTTGAGCGGTGTATATTTCATTATTGAGCTCACGGCGCTCTTGGAGCGAATCCTGATAGCCTGACTCAACATACTGGGCATACTTTTTCTTCTCTTCCGGAGTATCGATCTCACCCAGCATGGCGATGTTATGCTTGATGTCATCCTGCTTCTTCTTGTGCTTGTTCTGATTGGCCTCCCATTTCTTGCTGTAGCCCTCCGACAAACTCATGACCGCTTGATCGATTTTGGATCTCGTTTCATTTAAAGAATTGGTGACAGAGATATAATCCTCAACATCCTGTTCTAGCTTCTTGGCGAATTCAGCGTTCTTTTTATCTTTTGCGATTTTCTCAAGCTTGCCCCCGACATCTGCTACAACCTCGCCGTTTTTGTCAACGAGTCCATGTGCGGCCAGCTTTTGCTTCAATGCAAACTTCTCATCATTTTGAACTTTGCGTAGGTTGTTCAGCACGGTAAGCAGGTCGTTATATAAGGAGATGCGTTTGGTTAAATGCTGATTGTAGCTTTTCCCCGATGAGATCGCCTCATCGATTTGCCGCTGGTTCGTTTCCAAGGAGGTGTTGACCTTATTGACGGCCTCCTCCTCTTTGTTGAATTTAATGCTGGATGTAAAGGTTTCTTCTTTTTCCTGACTATCCTTTCCAGAGGAAGTACTGGACGGAGAAGTAGATGATGATTTTGAAGATGAACGTGTATTTGAATTGCTTAATTGATTAAATAAACCCTTCACAAAGTCTTTTTGTTTATCTGCGTCAACTACAAAATTTTGAAGAGTATCGTGTACATCATTTAGTTCGTTGGTATGCCTAATTACAGATGGGTCTAAATGAAAGGAAGAAGGCATATTGTTATATAGTTTTTCCCAGTCGTCTTTCTTTTTTTTTGCTTGCTCTAGTTTTTTGCGGGCTTCACTCACGCTTGTAATAGTACTCAACTCGGCACCATACGAACCTATACGAGCTAAAGTATTATTTAACGTAGTGACAGACTCGTTATATTCACTCTCCATACTAGTAATTGCTTTATCGATTCGTTCCTGTTGCAATTCTTGAAGTTCTTTCTTCTCAATTGTGTAACCATTAGCATTTTTGATTATTTTGTCTGTTAGTTCAGGATAAGTGCTTATTAATTCTGCTACTTGTTCTGCAGATAATGTCTGGGAATTTGTCAGATCATTAATCGTTAGATTTAGTTTCTTAATCTCAGAAGAATATCCATTATATGCTGTTTTGAAGGGATTGCTTGATGCTTTTTCTTTAAGCTTATCCAGATCATTAAGTAATTCCGGATTCATTCGCATCTGTGCGAGAGATACCTTGATTTTATTTAACAGATCATCTGTAAAATTTATAGATGGAAATGTTTTTTCAATAGCTGCTCTGAAGTCATCCACCGTCTGAATATCGGAGTTTTTAAAAGTACTAAAGAGTTGATCAAATTGTATTGGTGAAATATCTTCTTTCGAATTTGCGGCAATCTCTGCAAAAACATTGAACAGTCCTCGGGTAGACTCACTGACTTTAGTTCCGTTTGCTTCTATTTCGTCAAGGTAAGTTGCAAATTCATTGGCTAGAGCCTCTCTTTTTTTTGCTACAGCTGAGCTTAAGGCATTATTCTCTTTGCTAAGTTCCTCATTGGCTTCTTTTAATTTCTGGGCAAGCCCTTCGCCCATATCCTTTAGATATGCTTCTGTACCGTATTTCTCAAGCTCTTCCTTGGGAAGACTATTCTTTTGTTTTTGGAAATCGAGGTAAGTTCTTTGCGCCTCGGTTTGTTTCTCTCGAGCTTTTCCTACTTTATCGAGTTGTTTCTCAATTTCTGAATCTATTTCTGTTTGATTACTTCTATATTCCAGGGTTGCTTTTTCTTTCAAAGCTTCTGTCTCTTCTTTTAAGAGAGAGAGCTTCATTTTTATAAACTCAATATTCTCTTGATAAGCAGAATTGCTGCCATCTAACGCGTTTAAGGTAAGTCCATATTTAGACTGGAGCTCACTTTCGAGACTTGACAATTTCATTCTTTCTTCGGTTGTCAAGCTTTGTTTTTTTGCAAGCTGCTCATAGCCTTGCGCTAACTTTTCAAGATTTTTTTGATCGGAAATGGACTGGATCATTTTATCCGAAGTTTCGGTTACGCTTTCCATTTCGGTTTTGGTGTCGCCAAAGAGGCCAATAACCTTTTCTGCTACCCAGCCAATTGCAGCAAATGCTATTCCAATACCGCTCGAAATGAGAAGTCCCTTTAACCCTACTTTTAATACGTTTGCTACTGCGGCTAGTCTGCCAACGCCTGCTGATGCCGCGTTTGCAGCGGGGACAATGCCGAACATCGCCGCAACTGCTTTTGCATTTTCTATAATGAGAGATTTAAAAGCGAGATTAAGCACGGTCAGTGTCGTAGTTACTGCAAATATCACAACAGGGAGTGTTCCGAAATGCTCGGTTAACCAGGATATGCTTGTACCTGCTGAAGTAGCGGCATTAATCAAACCGATAAGAGAATCTGTCAAGAAGGCATCTCCCATGGTGAGGGCAAGCTCTTGCCATGCAGTTTGCATGCGATTGATTCGTCCTTCAAGGGAATCCATGTGCGTTTCATTGTCGCGCATGGCTGATCCTTGACTATTCAACGCGGTCTCCGTAGCACCAACGGCCATTTGGTAGTTTGACATGAGTGCAATAAACGGCTTGATTTGATCTCCGCCCAATGATTTGGCAATGTCAAATTGTTTCCCAGGGGAGAGAGAGCTCCATTTATTCGCCAGCTGATCCAAAATATCAGAGGCGGTTTTCAATTCTCCCGTTACTTGATCCCGAATGGATACGCCGACATCGCTTAGGTCTTCGGCTGAAGCTTTGTTATTTGCCTGTGCATAAATCGTACTTAATGCCTTGCCGATGCTATCTCCCGATTCTTGAGTAACAGCTCCGATCGCAGTTGCATGCCCAAGCAATTGTTCCATGCTTACGCCATATTTGTTGGCGTTTGCTCCAGCTTGATTCATGGCAAGACCGAGATCCTTCGTAGAATAAGAGAATTTATTGTTGACTTCATTTAATGCATCCAGAATGTGGGTGCTTTTACTTGCTTCGATATTGAAGTTTTCCATTGCGCCGGTTATTGTTGTGATTGCTTCTTCCGAAGAAAGATCGGTCACGTTCTGGGCAAGCATGGCCGTCCTGGTGATTTTCGTTGACTGATTCCCGTCGAACCCTTTGCGTGCAAACTCCTTGGTAGTATCCAATACGTCGTTCAATGTACTGCCGTACTGTTTCGCTGTTTTGATTGACTCAGTGAGCATTCGATTAAAGTTGGTATCGGTGCTCATTACCTTTTTCAATTGGCTCATTTTTTTATCAACTTGCTCGATGGTGGAGATGGTGTTTTTCAACGCCGCAGTCGTAGTTGAGGACAACCAGGTTAACGTTTTGGAGAAAGCAGCTTTTAATTTATCACTCGATTTATCTGCTTGTTCTTCTATTTGGTCGAAGATTTGGAAAATGGATTGAATATTGAAGTTGAGATTAACATTCATATTTAATTGATGTCTTCCCAATGCTCTTATTAAGTCGGCAGTGTTCACGATATATGATCCCTCCTTTTTGTTCGTTAAGAAATAACACAACCAGCATCCTGTGAGATGCTGGTTGTGTTATTGCCTACGCATGAATTTGTTCCACGATCTCGCAGAAGCGATCGTAATGATCGGCTTCGTCGCCGGCATATTCCAGAGGGGAACGGTGCAGAACCGATTCCCGAATGGATTGGAGCATTGTTGCATTGCTATCGTTCTGTTCGATGATGACTTCTTCACGAGCTAATTGTTCAATCTCCTGAATGCGCTGGTCATTGTCAGAGAATTGATATTTATCATCGATCAATAGGGGATTGCCATCATCGTCTCTTGTAAGGTAATACTGGTTGATTTCGTTCAGATCCGCTGTAAACTGTTGGTATTGCTCCATAAGCAGCTTCTTAAACCGGGTGCGCATTCTACTGTGCTCCCGTTCAAGCTGCAATCGATGGAGAAATTGAATAAAAGGCTCTAGTTCGTATTTAAATAGCTTCATGCAGAACTCCTTTTAAAAGATATGATTGGGAAGGGGAGTGAACATCTTATCAATGCTATATGAAGGTTTACGTTATAATGCAGCTTCTGATTCGTCCGCCTTGCTATCTTGCAGAGTGGAGGAAATGGCCATCTCCCCAATCATGCTGCCCATATTATTGCTAACATCTGTTAGCTTCTTGTCTATCTTAGCAAGCTCTTCCTTTGGATACGCATCGAATACTTCTTTCATAATTCCGGTGTCGAGCAGGGACTTCGATACCGTTACCAATTCCTCGATTTGATTTTCCTTCGGGATCGGCAGGTTCGAGAATTCCCGCAAAATCAAGGTGTAGAGAAGTGCCAATGTTCCCCGAATCAATTCATCGTCGACTTCCGATCTTGACTTCAGATCATGGAGCAGTGTTAAGTAGGCGAATACAGTCTTCTCAATAAGAGATTCTCTGAATACCGTATGAATAGTGACCTCATATTCATTATCGTGAACCATAATTTTTTTACGTTCATTAAACTTGGATTCCGCTTTTTTCAGACCTGTGACTGTCAATTTTTTAGCCATGCCAAATCACTCCTTATGTAAGATATGGTTTCGTATCATGAGAAGGATTAGGGGAGGGACAGGCCCTCTCCTAATCGCTCAATGCATCAAATATTATTATTCTTTGGAGTCGTAGACGATCATGTCCGCAATCGTGTCTTCTCCGTTAATTTTTTGTGGGAACAGATCGAAGACAAGGCTCAATGTCGTTGGATCTCCTTCGGAACCGGAGCTGAGCGTGAAGTTAGGCTGCAGCTTCGCTTTATAGAATACCGTTTGCACGGCTGCTGCTTCTGTGGACACCTCGTCCATGAAAATTGTGTCGCCGACAAGCTTCACGTATTTCGGGAAGCTTTTCGCCGTGAAGGACAGCTTGTGGGCGGATTTCACTTCGGATTGATAGAATACTTCGACCTCGTCACCGATTTTAACGGTAGCAGAAGCATCCAACTTCACGACTCTGCCGGTTGCGGCGCCTTTTTGGTTCTGCTTCACGGCAACGCCGTTCACGAACGGATAGATGACGATGTCGCCAACCGGAGCCTTCTGCAGATTCACAATCATTCCATTGGAGCCGTCATCTTCGACTTTGGCGATTTCCGTGCGGTAAATGTTTTGCGCGGCTTCTTTGATGTCCTCGCCCGCAAGCATCGCAAGGTGTTCCATCGAGAAGATTTGCGTATCCACTTTAAGCGTCGCTGTTTTCTCGCCGTCCCAAGCGATTCGGCGGGAGCCTGCACCCATTGCATAGACGCGAGTCGATTGAATTTCTTGCGAGCTTGTTTTCGCATAGTCCATCGTCATAAGCGGAGCGTTCGTAGCTGCATCGAAAAATTGAAGATTCAAAACATCGCGGGAACCGTAACGACCAAGATTAAATGCCATAGTAATATTTCCTCCATATCAACACTGTAATGTAGTAGTTTGTGTATTTTAAAATTTGGTTTTGCTTATCCATTCGGGCAACTGCGCATTTTCTTGCAAATAGCCGTTTGCCCAGACTGGAAGAAGTCTTTGGTATTTGTCTTTTACTATCGTACGTTCAAAATGCTCATACGCTTGATAGATGGTAAGCTGATGAACATTGAACACGTTGATGCCATTGCCGTCGGCTGCGCACAGGATCGACAGAATATCCTTAAGATCCAGACTGTCCTTCTGCTTATGCTGGTTGCGGTAATGATTCAGCTTGTCGAGAATTTCCTTTGCCTTACCGTTTTTGAACTTCGGATTCGGATTAGCGGCATCTACGATCGCATTGAGCTCCTGAATCGCTGAACTTATTTTTGTATAATTATTTTTATTAATAAATTCAACTTCGCCAACATAAAAAGCAAGTCTGTTCTCATCAAATTCTACAGTATCCTTCACGAACACCGATAAGGACTTCGCAATGTAATCGCGAATGGCTTGATTCTGGATGAGAACATCATAATCGTTTTCATCCTTCAATGATTCATATTTTTCGAAGTTGATTCGAAACAGCTCGAGCAAGATTTTGCTCTTGTCGAACAGGCTCAATTGCAGATGGATCATATAATCCAAGTAGCCCATGTCGGCAATCTCTGCAATTGTAGGCGAGTAAAGCTTAATTCCGGTATCCGTTATGTACGGATAGCCAAGGAATGCTTGTAGACGATCAATCACCATAACGGCCACCTAAGGAATCTGTTATTGAACTGCTTGCTTAACGGCAGTGGCAAATGTGAAGGCCGGTACTCGCTTGGCGGAGACCTTGACCGTCGCTCCCGTTTTGGGATTGCGAGCGGTGCGTTCCGCGCGATTCTTGACCGAAAATTTGCCGAAGTTCGTAATGCTCACATCATCATTAGATGCCAAACTTGAAATGATATGATCTAATGATGATGTGATGATAGCCTCGACTTCTTTTTTCTTGTAGCCTGTATGTTCTGCTACTAATGAAATCAATTGACGCTTGTTCATATTATCACCTCCATAATGCTTATTTTTAGTTTAATATCATAATATAAAACGATATGCACGTTATGAAAAAGCTAGTAAAAATAAAGGATTTTTGGTCATTTCTAAATCGTTACGCATTCCGCGGTTGTCTGAATTTTTCTACTCGGGCCCTCGTTTGCAGCCGTTCTAATTCTAAGGCGCATGCTTTACAGTGTTTCATACGGTTAGAAGTCAGTCGAATGAGTTTGCCGCAATTGTGGCATGTCCCGATTCGCTTGCTTCCATTATAGTAATCTAGATAATCGCCGATATTATCGAAGCTGTTAACAGTCAATACGGTATTTGCCGATCGAGTTCCAATCAAATCAAGGAAGGAAAGCTGTATTTTACCTCGATCAAGGACGGTCAGCAGGCCAGTATTGGAACATTCATTAATGATGGCGTTAATTTTTTGTTTGGAGGATAGGCCTGCTGTTTCGGCTAGCTCCCGGTAGGCTTTTTTCGTGCCTCCAAAGTGGTTCTGAATGCTGTCCTTATCGAAGCAAATTCTGCAAATCTCGACCTTTACTTTATGCAGGACAAGCAGGGATAGCAGCACTTTTTGATGAGACTCATCAAGTCCGGTATTGCCGATAAAGTCCATTTCATCCTCGGTGACATCCATGCTTTTAATAACAATCAATTGATTCGTCTTTTTGCTTCCATAAGCAAGCACGGAGTTAATCAATTTATAGTGCTTCACATAGTCGTAGCCTTCCATATGCTTCTCACAGAAATCAAGCAGCCATTGCTTGCGTTCTTTCGGTTTGAAGCCTAAGTATTTCAAATATTTCACAAGAATTTTCAATTCGTAATTATGCGAGTTGGTCATGAATCCATGCTCCAGGAGATACTTGGCATAGGCTTCTTCATCATATTTATAATTCATTATAAGGTCACCTGCTTTAAGGAATAAGTTTTATTCAAATATTTAATGTCTCCAGATGGAGACGGGCTAGGGAACAGGATTGGAGAGTCGGCTCTGTTATGCTTAACATTCTCAAAAATCACATCTCCGTAAGTATTCCATAGTACGTCCTTATTGGAATTCTTCTTTTCTTCATAAAAAAGCCTGATTAAATAATTGACGTGTTCACTCTCATTCGAACACACCCGGTTCATTCTGTTCTTAAGCAATTCATAGCGGTTATTGATTTGTGTTCCGATATCTTCGATATATTTGGCACCGTAATGATTCGGTAGTGCACCTATATTGCCCATCTCCTTGACAAGTTTATTGTAGTTGGCCATTTCTCGCTTAACGGCAAGATAGGTTTTGTCATGTTCCTCCACGTTGGGGGCAAGATACACCTGATAATCGAATTTCTTTAATTTATTATCATTATGTTTAGTTTTAATTTGTGAATGGACAGCTTCAATATGTTTGCACAGCATATTCATGACGCAATCGCTGTCGATAACTGGCATGAATTCTTTATACTTATTTACGAATGCTCTTTCGTCCTCAGTTTTATTTTCTTTCTCTATTAACTGCTGAAGCTCAATACCGAATTTTTGCTGGCATGACAGCTCATAGCCGTTTACATGCTGGGCATACTTATTTTTCGTATCTTTGTACAAGTAAATAAAGAAATAAGGATATTTATTTAGCAATATAGAATTATGGAATTGCTTGACGCTTGCGGTTTCCTTTGGATCATGTTCTTGTATTCGATTGTACTGTGTCCAATGTTCAGGTATGCCCTTAACGTTCCTTCCGATTTTGGCCTTGTCGATTTGAGCTGACTGCAGCTTCGTACACATTTTTAACCGATTTAATAAAGTGTGGTGTTCTGTGCTCTCCGGATCGAACATAGGCAGTAGGGCATAGGCGGACGTACTTTTGTTTGTTATCGAACCGATGATAGAGCCGAACGCGAATAGATCCGCTTGGTACAAATCCTCCTCCGATATTTGCTTTGCTTGCGGCTTCGGTGCTTCATAAGCTACAGGCAGCTCGGATTCATATATGCCTTTGATGATTGTTGCATCCGATGTAGTCGCTAAAATATCATAGTCGAAATCGGATCCTGCCCATTTCATTGTTTCTTCGCCGAAAACGTTAACAATAATTCCGCTGTAACAATAGCGGTACCAATATGAAGTCATCTCGTTTTGGATGAGGTTCAGCTTGACGTGCTCGCTTCGATAGGTGAGGGGAGCACGCATCGAATTTACAATGTTGACGTTTTTCTGATTCCAATAATGAGAGTAATATTGCTTACGTCCGAGCAATCCGGTAACAGGCAAGCCGCATGCATGCTGCATGAAGGCAAAGGGATCGCTAATAATGGTTTGAAAGTTGCCGTCTACGATGATTTGGCCTAAAGCACCTTGATTAATTCGTGTTTTTATCAAATCGTAGATTTTCTTCTGTATGTAAGGGTCTTTGATCAAATCATGGTTCATGATTAAGCTCTTGACCCAATAATTTTCGCTATTTTGCAAAAAATCCGCGATCTTATCAGCATGAGCGTTGCGGCCAAGCAAGAAAAGCAGTGTATAGTAGATGTTATCGAGAGTCACGCCGCTAATCCAATCTACAAATTTACGGCATACGTCTTCAATGTCGGTACGATCTAGATTCAACGTTTGGAGAAATTGGTAGTTCAGTTTCAAGATATCGTTATCTTGTTTCGGACTGAACAGGGACACTCCCCAATGCAGCTCATTTTTACGGCAATTCTCTTCATATATTTCTGAACTATCGAAGGAGTCCCACAGTTTGAACTGACTTTCCGTTAAGATGACATCGATGTTCCGCAGATCCACTAACTTGGGACTACCGTCTTCATTTTTATAGGACGTCTGGATTATATAGCTCCCGTTATTGTACTTGTCGCAAAATTCGTGAATTGGGAAGGTGCAGAGCATTCCCTTCATGAAGCTTTGGCGTATACACCAGGTAGAAGGTACGTAGTCCAATTTTAGTTCTTCGGCCCATTGCTTCGCTTTATCATAACTAATTAATCCTTGTCCATCGAATCGATTGAAGTACTCTGTAATGGTTCGGACATCAATCATATCGTCTTCCGTCCCCGTTGTTTCCGTGACATAGTTAACTTGCACATCTTGAGGACTGTGGTAGTCCGGCACAACACAGAACCGGGGAGGGCTGACAACCTTAGTAGCCGAGCCATATAACCCTAGATAGGCATTGTACTTGGATGGCGTCAGCGGCTTGGATAGATTTCTTCCATTGTCCAATATTGATATCAGCTTTGCGCAGGTTTGTTCCTCACAGAACACGACTGTAGACGATCGCGCTTGACCTGCCGAACAGGATAATCGTATGTATCTTTTTCCATTAAGCTGGAGACCGTGTTGATGCAAATATTTATAATGAGCGGGATGCTCCATTACGATCGCAATATATTCAGGTATAAACATCATATTGTCGATATCAGATTGGAGCTTCTCAATTCTCGAAGAGTTCGTAGATGATTTCTTCTGCTTCTTCAGATTATCCCGTTCCGCACACAACTTCTCAAGTTTTCGCATGTCTATGTTTCGGTTCGTAATACGGCGAATTGTGCGAAGAAATTGATTATCGAATAGTGCAATTAATTCCCCGTAATCTTTTGCCTGCTCAAGAGTCAAATTCTCAATTGAATACTTGAACTCTTTGAGACGGGAAGACTTGAACTTCATGACATAAAATTGTTTGCTTTTCATATTATCAATCCTTATTATTTTTACTTTATTAAATAGCTATAAAAATTTTCGACAAATCAAGACGAATGGTTTTTACTATGCCTAGTTGCGTTAATGCAGTCTATATAGTCCAAATTCCCTTACCCTCCTTATCAAAATTCAAATAAAAATCAATTGTTGACGAGTTCAATATAGCATTTTAACAAAAAGTAGTCAATCATTATTTTTACTTTATAAACAAAAGAAAAATCGCGAATGATATTGAATATGAATATTGATGTTGAATTGTTATAAGTGATCTTGCTGTAATCCATAATGAATAATAACTTTAAGAAAAGTAGGAATGATGTATTATTTTTATTTTCTCGGTTGTGTGATACAATTGTATTACATTGTATTACATAGTATACATATGAGGTGGAACGGTATGAAGAAAGATAGAGTTATGCTCGAGGAGCGCATATATGAAGAAATGCAACGGATAGCGCAAAGCAGAAAATCAATGCATCGGATAAATGAGAACACCCTTTTTTTCAATATACCCGTCGGGACGCTACAATCCATTGCAACAGGCATGATGGAACTGGAAGAATTGAGCAATATTCAACTTTGCCAACTTTGTTTAAGTATATATAAAGAAACAGAAAACATGGAACTATCTCCTTTTGAATATTTTACGGAGACCGAGTTGCAAATCGCACATAAAAGCAAAAATGAATTTGTTTTTAATAAAAATAATTTATTTCTCCCATTAAAAATTCAAAATGTCATAATGGTTGATTTAGAGCATTATATTACGAAAATTAAATTGTCATATTTAGTGAAAATGTATCACTCTCAACTCATCCTATACGATTTTGAAACACAACGTAGCGCCAAATTCAAAAGAGGAAGTGACGGTGTCGTTCCCGTTCCTGATGTAAATAGAAGAAGTGTAGAAGAAATTTCACGTAAAATGATAGATGAGACATATTTATCGGACATGATCACGCTTAATGTGTACTCAGATGAAGTCGAACCTGTGCAGTATCATGCGAAGAACATGGAGCTTACCATCAATGAAGGAGCGGTCATATCTATCTTGGATGGATTCCATCGTTTGACCGGTGGGGTAAGAGCAATGGAAATCAATCCAGAGCTTGACCTGGAACTCATTCTATCGATACGTTCTTATGATACGGAGAAGGCAAAGAAGTACTTTGGACAAATCAACACAATCAACGTAGTAAAACCCGAAAGGCTTCGTGAGCTTAAGCAAGAAAAATATTCGGATATCGTTGTGAGAGATTTGCAGCAGAAATCAGATTTGAAGGGCAAAATTGCCTCTGCGGCGAAGGTAAGCAAGTTAGCGGGGCAATTGACTACTTTTGATATTTTAAGTTATGCTATTGACAATGTTTTTCGGCCCACCACCACGCTAGAGGCTAGAGAGTGCTCGAATTATTTGATTCATTTTTTTACTTACTTAGTAGGTAATTTTACAGAGGAATTTATTACGAATCCGGACAAATATAAGTACACTTATTTGAATCATCCCCTAATGTTTGCTGGATACATTCAGATTGCCAAGAACTTTTTGGATGAGAATAAGCGTCTAAATGAGATAAAGAAATATGTCGATGCTATCAATTTTAAAGACGAACGACTAGTAGCTATCTTTGAAAGCCCTAAAGGTCCAAATCACAAGAAAAACAGGGATATGATGATCGATTATTTCCAAAAAGGGTGAAGCATGTGTCGAATCGAATATACAGCGACGAAATGTTCAATCAAAATATAAAAAATATGTTTCTAAAGGATTATCCAGAAAACACCCGTTTGGCATATTCGCGTGTTTTGAAGAGAGCAAAGTATTTAGAGGATCAGGTATCAAAAGATTTGTATGACTTCAATCTACATGAGATCGTCCAGCTTCTTAGATTTCTGTCACCTACATCTTATGCTTCTGCGTTGTCCTCTTCATCTATCATTCAAAATTATATACGATGGTCGATTGAACAAGGATTACGGGTTTCAAATATGAATCCTCTGGATGCAGTAGTAGGGGATGAATTCTACAAAAATGTCATCGACGTATCAAGGAAGAACTTATTTACCTTGGAGGAAATTGAGAATATAACTGGTGGCTTAGTGAATTTTCAAGACGCTGCGATGATTAGGGGCATATTTGAAGGAATTATGGGGCACGGATACTCGGAGCTGCTAAATCTAAAAAAAGTTCAATTGGATCCACATCACTTATTATTACAGCTCGTTAATGAAGAGAAGGACAGGACTACTCACCGTGAAGTACAAATTTCTGAAGAATTAATGCTTATGCTTATCAAGGCGGCAGAAGAATCGGAATATTACAAAAATAACGGCAACCCGAGTCCTAATATCAAGGCGCCTACCTCAAAGCTTGTTGACAATGATTTTGTATTTCGGTCATCTATTTTAAATGTGAAGAGCTACGAACGGGCAGACAAGCATCTTGTTCTTCGCAGACTGAAAAATGTTGCTGAATGGTTTGGCCAGCCGACGTTAACCGCGATAAATATCCGTAATTCCGGCATGTTGTATTCAGCATATCAGCTATACAAAGAGAATGGAAAGCTGGAGAAGAATGAAATTGACTATGTATGCCATAAATTTAATATAGCCAAGCTGAAAGGCTCTGAATTTTATAATGTGTCACGGTTGAAAAAAGAGTTTCTTAGCATCGAAAAAATAATACAAGTGTACGAAGAAGAATAGGTGGAAACTTATTCTTCTTTTTTGTTGACAGAATAACATAGAAATGGTATATTCATAACATATTAAATATGTATATATTTATTTATATAATACAGAAATATGCTTATGTAATTGTGGGGAAGAGAAAAAAATTTTTAAAAAAAGTCTATAAACCAAAAATAAACAAATAAAATATTTATAAATCTATTAGAATAATTGTTTAAAAAAATGGGTCCAAATTGACGTACAATACATACATAAGCTGCTTGAATGAAGGAAACATGTGGATGTTACAAGATAGTAATTGATATGGGGGCAATATATATGAATACTTGATCACAAACGACATCATGTGCTTACTTCGTAGAAGGGGAGACAAAACATGGAGCGCGTAATGAAGAGTCTGAAAATCGATGCAAAAGCAACGGAACTAATCGCAATGATTACATTCTTATTCCCAACCAATGGCGAGAAGGAGAGACTCATACATGAGTGTGCGGAGATGAATATGAAGGATATTAATAAGTATGTATTTGAGTATCGAAAACAAAAAATAAAGAGTACAATGTATTTTTCGATAACAGAGTTTAATGAATACTGGAATGAAAGTCGAAAAAAAGCGCTTGAGCGTCTATTTCAAGAACCGCTGCATGAGAGTAAGTTAAGGAAAATGAATATTGATCATTCAGAACGAATTTTCCAAATACATAGTAAGCAACCATGTGATATTAGGTTCATGAAGTTTTTGCTATATCTTTGAGTAGGTAGTAAATAGAATTTGATTACAGTAATGATTTATTTTATGGAGGAATGGATGAAAGGAATAAAAGTTGTAATTATCGCTTTTTACGCAGGATATATTGTTTTATATCATCATGATATATGGTTAGGGTACAAAGATTATTTAACTCGCATTAATCGTGGGGTAGGGAATAAACAAATCGTTCATGTAGATAACACCGATGAAATTAATCATAGGCAGCCCAATATATCCTCCGTACCGTTGTCAGCGGATATTTTGAAATTTATTTGGGAAAAGACAAATGAAAAAGGCGTCGATTATTTATCTTTTCTTGCTCTAATAAAAACCGAAAGCAATTTCAATCCAGAACTTATTTATTATAATGATAATGGTACCATTGACTATGGGCTTGTTCAGATAAACTCCGCCAATATAAAACGTTTGTCCAAAAAAATAGATATTAAAAAAGTGGATGTGTTCAATCCATATCATAATATTATGCTCGGATTAGAGGAACTCATGGAATCTCGAAAGTATTGGAAACGAGAGTATGCTGGAGACAACTTAGATTTGGTTATGTATATGTCGTACAATATGGGCAATTACGGAAGTAGAAAGTTTATAAAAAAACATGGATTAATAGACAGTCAATATATAAAAAAGCTTAAGAAAAATAGAGAGACATTATTGAAGACTTTAATAAAATAAAAATATACATAAATAATGAGGTGTTTTGGCGTGATTAATATAAGTATTTTGTTAGAACTGCTTGAAGATTATTGCAGAGGAGAATTGACACTTAGTGATATGGGTGAATTTAAGGAGATATTAATTGATTTGTTGGATGAAGTTGAGCGATTGATTGACAGGCATTATAGGATGTAAAGACAATAAAAATAGGAACTAGGGTGATATTATGTGTGAGTTATTATTTAAATGCTTGATCGATTACTTAAGTGAAGAAGAGCTAGAATGTATACTGAATACGATAGCAGAACAATCCAAAAAGAGAATTTTAGATCAAATATTAGATACGCAAAGTATTGATAAATTAATTGAGATGAAAAATGATTATCACAAAATAGGTTTTCTTACATATGCGATATGGGAAATGAAAAAACAATAAAATAAAAATATACAAATCAGGAGTAATTATTTTGATAAAACTATTTGAAAGAGTGGTAGAGGTCATGTTCTGGAGTCGAATGTTTAAAGATGTTAGACAAGTTCATTACCATATCGCATATAGGCAAGGAAGATTTGATGAGAAATATTGCAAGCAACAAAATAGGCAATGAAAAAGCGTGTTTATTATCATTCGTTCCTGCTCCAAAGCATTTAAAATGGGAGCGAAAATGAGGTATACTGAACAACGTATATGGTCAATGATCATAGATCAATGGAACGATGGATGATGAACCGATAAGGAGAATGTACGCGAATGCGAAAAGAGCCTCACCAAACGAATCAAAATATACCCGATCGAGCGGTGCTCGTGACTTTAATAACAGATGATGTCAAGCGGAGCGGGGTTGATCCCCAATATTCGCTTGACGAGCTGGTGCAGCTGGCGGAAACGGCTGGCGTTGAGGTGTTGACCACGATGACACAGCAGCGTGAATTCCGTGATCCTAGATGGTTCATAGGGAAAGGCAAGGTACAAGAACTCAAGGCGGTCATTGATGAGATGGGTGCAACGACCGCTATTTTTGATCAAGAGCTGTCAGGAGCTCAAGTTCGCAACCTGGAACAAGCGTTGGATGTGAAGATTGTAGACCGTACGCAGTTGATTCTTGATATTTTCGCACAACGAGCAAAAACGAGAGAAGGTATCATTCAGGTGGAGCTGGCACAATTATCATATCTGCTCCCTCGTCTATCC